>CAZHVZ010000034.1:7556-17974 GCA_964536245.1 uncultured Rhodocyclaceae bacterium | reverse complement strand
GCGCGGCCATGATGATGTAAAAGCCGAAAGGCACGGGGTGCTTGTCTCTTTGGTCTGCTTATGGGCGGTGTTTATACCACGGAATCTTTACCATCGTGATCTTTGGGTGGAACACCAGTCTAGCGATAAGTGCTGGCCGGGAAACTGGGCTGAATCAAAAAATCATTTTTTATGTTTGAATACCGGTCAGGAAAAACTACCGACATGAGGAAACTGAATGGCTGACCGGCGCTTGCAGATATTCCGGGCCGTGGCCAGGCAGCGCAGTTTTACCCAGGCCGCCCGGGACTTGTTCATGTCCCAGTCGTCGGTCACTTTCCAGATCAAGCAACTGGAAGACGAGCTGAATACCCAGCTCTTCGTGCGCACCTTCGGCAACATTACCCTCACTCCAGCCGGGAAACTGGTGCTCGACTATGCTGAACGGATTCTCGACCTCTCCGGGGAAATGGAAAGCCGCCTCGGGGAAATGACCGGCGAGGTGCGTGGCAACTTGCGCATCGGTGCCAGCGCAGCGGTCGCAGAATTTATGCTGCCGCCGATTCTGGGCGGTCTCAATGCCCACTATCCCCAGGTCAGGCCCTGCCTTGCGGTTGCCAATTCCGGCAGCGTGCAAAAAATGTTGATCGCCAACGAGGTGGATGTAGGTTTGATCGAGGGGACCCTCGGAAGTGATGATCTGGTGGGGGAGATTTGCGGTGAGAGCGGAATGGTCGCCATTTTTGCACCGGATTACCCCCTGGCCGACAAGAAGGAAGTTGGCGCCAAGACCCTGCGCGACTACGAATACATTTCCCGTGAGGAGGGTTCCGGCACGCGGACCCTGGCTGAAGGGTTTTTCCGGCAGGCTGGTGTCTTGCCGGAAAGCCTCAAGGTACAAATGGAACTGGGCAGCCCGGAACTTCTGAAAACGGTGGTGGCCGGCGGCCATGGTTTTTCCATTGTGCCGGCGGGTAGTTGCCAGCGTGAAGTGCAAGCCGGCCTTCTTTGTGCCGTACCGCTCAAACCCCGGCTCAGTTGCACTATCCTGCTGGTCTATCCGAAAGGGCGCTACCGTACCCGGCTGACCAGCACCTTTATCGCTTTTGCCAAACAACTATTGAGGGAGAGCGCTTCTTGACCGGTTCACCTGCTCACACCGCTTCCGTCACCACCTCGCGCCCGATTCGCGCCCGGATCGACCCCCGGGCCATCCGGCACAACTATCTGCTGGCCAAGGCGCTGGCCCCGCGATCCCGTGCCTGGGCAGTGATCAAGGCTAACGCCTACGGCCATGGGCTGTGGCGGGCTGTTCACGCCCTGCGGGAGGTGGCCGACGGCTTTGCCGTCCTCGAATGTGAAACAGCGCTGGCTCTGCGTGAAGCCGGCATCGAGCAACCCATCCTGCTTCTCGAAGGCGTATTTGCCGGGCGGGATGTGCGGGCGGTGCAAGCCTTTGATCTGACCACCGTCATTCACTGCCGGGAGCAACTTGATCTCGTGCTTGCCCATGCCGAGCCGGAAAAACCGCTGGCGATCTATCTCAAATTGAACAGCGGCATGAACCGCCTGGGATTCAGGGCTGATGAGCTGTCTTCGATTCGGCAGCAACTTGCCGCCGTGTCCCGGAGCGAAGTGACCCTGATGACCCACTTTGCCGAAGCGGATGGCGAGCGGGGGGTCGATTGGCAGCTGGAGGCCTTTCGCCGGATGACCACTGACTGGCCGGGGGCGGTCAGCCTGGCCAACTCGGCGGCCATTCTGCGTTTTCCGCATACCAACGGTGACTGGGTCCGACCCGGCATCATGCTCTACGGTGCCAGCCCCTTTGCCAAAGAGAGCGCCGCCGATCTGGGACTGCGTCCGGCGATGACCCTGGAAAGCCGGATCATTGCCGTGCAAACCCTGCAAGCCGGCGACCGGGTCGGTTACAGCGGCAGCTTCACCGCCGAGCGCTCCATGCGCATCGGTATCGTCGCCTGTGGCTATGCCGACGGCTACTCGCGCCACGCCCCCAGCGGCACCCCGATTGCCGTGTGCGGGCAACGTACGGTGACGGTCGGGCGGGTTTCCATGGACATGCTGGCCTGTGACTTGACGGCGGTTCCCGAGGCTGAAATCGGTTCTCCGGTCACCCTGTGGGGCGAAGGCTCCGGCGGGGTGGTAGCGGCGGACGAGGTGGCGACGGCAGCGGGAACCATTGCTTATGAACTGTTCTGCGCCCTGGCTCCGCGTGTTCCGGTGGAGGTGGTGGGGGCCGGACGGTGAGGCCTGCCTACGGCCCCCTGCGCCGCCTGCTGGAAAAACGGGCCGGCGGCCCCCTCTGGCTGCGCCTGCAAACCGCCATGGTACTCATGCTGTGCTTCCTCTGCGGCATTCTGGCCAGCCACCTGGCGCTCAAGGCGGGGATGGTAGACATGCGCTGGCGTTTCCCCCTGACCGTAGTTGTTGCCTATGCCGCCTTCCTGCTGCTGGTGAGGCTCTGGCTGGCGATGACCGGGGTGGCGGACAGCGCAGCCCGGATTCATCCCGATCATGTCGAGCCGGCCAGGGACGACAAGCCAGCCTCCGCCGAATTCGTCGAAAAGGCGGGCAATGTGGCCGATGGCGTGACTTCGCTGGGAGATGTCGGCGGCCTGGTTGACGCCGAAGGTTGCCTGCCGGCGATAGGATTTGTCCTTTTTCTGGCGGTGCTGGGTTTTGTGCTGACGGTGTTGTGGTGGTTCTTTGGCGGCTTTTTTGGTGCTGCCTCGGCGGCCCTGGTGGAGGCGGGAGTGGAAGCCCTGCTGGCCATTGGCATGGCCCGGGTCGCCGGAGGAAGTGCTCTGGGCTGGGTGGACGGGGCGGTTCGGGCGAGCTGGAAATACTGGCTGGCCCTGGTGGGAATTGCCTGGGCTGTCGCGGTCGGCCTGCATGCGGCGGCACCGCAGGCCAGAACGCTGTATCAGGCCGTGCAGACGGTGATCGGTTAAATTTCCGGCCGGGCGGAACGGTTCAGTACCGGTTTTCTCCGAGGCGCTTCAAGTCCGCATCCAGCAAGGCCACCAGCCGGGGTTCCCCGCTCCGGCTGACGCGGAATTCCCCATATTTGGCCCCTTCAAAACCCTTGCCGCTGCCCTCCTGGAAAAAGAAGGCATTGGTCGCCAGCTTGATGCCGCGACCACCCATGCCAAAACGCCCGGCCCCTTCCCGCACACGGTAACGGAGGGCAATTTCACCACCAGTCAAAGGTGCGGTTTCCTCCTGGCTGCGGACAAAACGGGCAATTCCCAGGGCATCGGGCGCTACCACCAGGTAGCCGTCTTGATGGGGTTGTTTGCCCCGCAACTGATTCTGCACCTCGTAGTTGAGGGCCATGTAGTCGCCCTGCATCAGCGAGCGGGGATCAACCGGCGCCAGGGCAAGACGGACAATCTGCCCGTCGGCGAGGATGGTTTCGTTCTCCACCACGCTCCAGCCGACGATCCCGAGAACGAGAGCCAGCCCACCGAGAATCACGTTCTTACGCATGGCTTTTCTCCCCGCCGCTGACGATCAGTTGCCGCACGCCGAGCAGCAGGCTGCCACCGAGCACCAGATAGCCGGATTTGCTCAACAGGTCGACCGGCAGGAAGTAGTAATAGCGCCCGATGGCAATCAGGGTGATGACGCCGCCGGCCCACACCAGCCAGCGGTGACCGTGGGCAAACGCCAGGACCATGGCCGTCATTCCCACTCCGATGCCGGGAGATTGCCAGGTAATCGCCAGGGCCCCGGCGAGTGCTGCCAGGAGCAGAAAGCCCCGGGAGGAATTCCAAATTCGGCGACCCAAGAATGCCAGGCAAACGAAGGACACCAGCGGCAACCCCCAGCCGGCTCCGGACATATTGCGCAACCAGCCACTGCCCCCCAGTTCGAATGCAAACGGGAGCGATACGGAGGCCAGGCAGTGCACGGTGAAGGCTGCGGCAAAGGCCGCCACCACCCCGGCAGCCGGCTTTGTCCGCCAGTGCAGTTCGCTGCTGAGCAGCAGGCAGGCCAGAGCCCAATAAACGGATTGCACCCAGCCGGAAAAAAGGATTTCTTCATGGCTCATGGATAAAGTCCGGATTAAAGCCATCTGAATCAAAAAAACAGCGGAAATGGCTGCCAGAAAACGGTGCATCGGCCAGGGGACGGCACAGCAGACGGCAATCTCGAAGAGGGCAAGCAGCCACCAGCCGCTGGCGTCGGTCTTGAATAGCTGCGCCACCCCCATGGCAAAGGCTGCCTGCCCGGCCAGGGAAAGCGGGAGCAGAAACTGGCGTAGCAAGGTGCTCCGGGCCTGGCGCAGGCCCAGCCCGGCGAGGACGGTCGCCAGCATCCCGATGGTCAGCCAGCCGCCACCCCCCTTGACGAAAGAGGCTGCTCCAAGGGCGACAAAGGAGAGCAGAAAGACCGAGGCCAGCCAGCCGCCTACAGCCTGGAGGGCCAGAATCCAGCGGGAAACCGCCAGCTCGCCGTCCGGCTCGGCGATGTCGCCGGTCAAATGGCCGGCGGCGCGCAGTTCGTCGAGCAGGGGATTCATTCCGCAGCCTCCCATGATGCGGCGATCCGGCGTAGCCAGACTGCCGCCAGGGCTGTCAGAGCGGCTACCACCATGCCGAGGAGGAGAAAATCAAAGGCAAAGGAGGAACGGAAATTCAAATGCTTGAGCGTCCCGGCAACGGCTACGCAAATGACTGACAGGACCCCGGCGGCGAGGGGGACGATGTCCCGACGGCCTTGCTGGTAATACCAAAGGGTGACGCCCAGCCAGGCCGCGTAAAGCAGGGGGGTATAGTGCATCCAGCGCCAGCCGCTGCTCTTGCCCAGCCACCACCAGCTCACCCCGAGGACCGTGGCGCTGGCCGTGGCGAGCAGGGCGATCAGGCGCGGCCCGTAGCGGACCTGCAACCAGGGGGCTTGCCGCCAGCTTGCTTCCCAGGCCACAAGGGCTGCTCCGTTGAACAGCAGGGGCCCCCAGAACAGGCTGTCGGAGAAGATGAACAGGGTCCAGATTTCCAGCCGACCCGCCACATAAAGCAACAAGGCCGTATTGCCCAGTATGATCCAGAACAGCCACAGCCAGGGCATCCGCCCGATCAGGACCCAGGGCAGGATGAGCATGGCCCAGCCAAAAAAGAGCAATTCGCTGTCGGCTCCGGTCTGGTAAATCTGCCCCGTCACCGCCAGCAGCACCCCGGTGAGTACCGCCGCTCCCCCCAGCCAGGCTTGCCCGGCCAGGTTTTCCGCATCAAGCCGCCAGGCAATCACGGCACATTCCGTGAGTGGAATCGCAACCAAGCCGATCTTGGCGTAGCGGTGCAGGTCATGCCAGTTGTAGGCAAAGAAAAAGACCATTCCACTCAGTATCAGCAGGCTGCCCAGAGCCAGCAAGAGGCGATCAGCAAAGCGCTGCCAGCCTTTCGCATCCGGCAGGCAAGCCAGGCGGCGCAAGCCGATAAGCAGCCCTTCGCCGGTGAGCTGGCCCCTGGCGGCGAGGGATTCGAGAACGGGGCGGAGGGGAGGCGGGCGCATGGGCGAGGAGTGGGGGCGTCGGTTTGCGCTTATTCAATCCGTCCGAGGACAAAGACATCATCCATGTCCCGTAGCCGGCGACTGAGGATGCGGGCGATGTTGCGGTAGATTTTGGCGCTGGAGACCGGGTGGCGCCAGCATTCGTTTTCCGAAAGGCGCAGGAGTACGCAATGGGTGACGGCCACCACAGAAGCCGAGCGGGTCAATTGGTCCACCAGGGACATCTCGCCGAAGCTGTCGCCGGATTTCAGTGTGGCCAGTTCCTTGTTGCCGGATGCGGCGGATTTGAGAACCGAAACCTCTCCGTCGATGATGACGTAAAGAAAGGAGCCGCTGCGGCCCTCGTGGACAATGTAGTCGCCCGGTTCAAAGGTGCATTTTCCGGCCGCTTCCAGGAGAATCAGGAGTTCCTGCTGGGTCAGCCCGGAGAAAATATCCACCTTCTCCAGCAGGCGGGAGATGATCCGTTGCAGATCCTGAAAGCTGTAGTTTTCCTTGATCCAGTTGGCCATGGTGTGCTCGGTCTGTTTGGGATGCGTTTGCCAATCTGCTGCGTGAAGAAGGTGAAACGAACGATTTTCCTTGCACGCTGGCATAGCCGCTCATCCTCACCATGGCGACAGCCATGGCTGCGGTTGGCGCCTTGCCGGGAACCGGAATCCATCGTTTTCATCCAGTCCTTCGATTTACGCAGCAGACCACTAGTGTAGACTCCCGTCTCTATGGCGAAAAGCAAATCCGTATATACCTGCACCGAATGTGGCGCGGCCAGCCCCAAATGGCAGGGCCAGTGCCCCGGTTGCGAGGCGTGGAATACCCTGGTCGAAACGGTGGCGGAAAAAGCGACCGGACACCGCTTTGAATCGCTGGCCCCGGTGGCCCGCCTGCAAAATCTGGCTGAAATCGAGGCCCGGGAAACCGAACGCATACCCACCGGCATCGGCGAATTCGACCGGGCCTTGGGGGGCGGGCTGGTTCCCGGCGGGGTAGTGCTGATTGGCGGCGATCCCGGCATCGGCAAGAGCACACTGCTGTTGCAAGCCCTGGCCGGCCTCTCCCTGGCCCACAAGGTTCTCTACGTGAGCGGCGAGGAGTCCGGAGAGCAGGTGGCGCTGCGTGCCCGGCGGCTGGCGCTGGATACCCGGAAGTTGCAGTTGATGGCGGAAATCAACCTGGAGCGCATTCTCTCCACCTTGCAAGCGGAACGCCCCCAGGTGGCGGTGATCGACTCCATCCAGACCCTGTGGTCCGATCAGCTTTCCAGCGCCCCCGGTTCGGTGGCCCAGGTGCGGGAATGCGCCGCCCAGCTGACCCGGCTGGCCAAGCAGACGGGGATCACCGTGATTCTGGTCGGCCACGTCACCAAGGAGGGCGCCCTGGCCGGGCCAAGGGTCTTGGAGCATATCGTCGATACGGTGCTTTACTTCGAGGGGGAGACCCATTCCAGCTTCCGTCTGGTGCGCGCCTGCAAGAACCGTTTTGGCGCGGTGAACGAGTTGGGCGTTTTCGCCATGACCGATCGCGGGCTGAAGGGAGTCAACAATCCCTCGGCGCTCTTCCTTTCCCAGCACGGGCAGGAAGTGGCCGGTTCCTGTGTGATGGTCACCCAGGAAGGAACCCGCCCCCTGCTGGTGGAAATTCAGGCCCTGGTCGATACCGCCCATGGCAATCCGCGCCGCCTGACCGTCGGGCTGGATGCCCAGCGGCTGGCCATGTTGCTGGCCGTGCTGCATCGCCATGCCGGGGTGGTTTGCTTTGATCAGGATGTGTTTGTCAATGCCGTGGGCGGGGTCAAGATCGGCGAGCCGGCAGCCGATTTGGCCGTGCTTTTGGCAATTGTTTCATCGTTAAAAAACAAACCGTTGCCGGGTAAACTTATTGTGTTTGGTGAGATTGGTTTGGCAGGAGAGATACGCCCCGCTCCGCGTGGTCAGGAACGTTTGAAAGAGGCCGCCAAGCTTGGTTTCACCCGTGCGCTCATCCCGGAGGCCAACCGCCCCAAACAGCCATTGCCGGGCATCGAGGTGACTGCGGTGCGCCGGGTGGAAGAGGCGGTGGATCGTCTGCGGGAAATCCTTTGACTCCGCCACGGCCGCTTTACTGATGGGGGGGCTGGCTGGTCGTCTGCTGGTGAGGGAATTGCGTTCCGGCGAGTTGCGCCTGCTTTTTGCCGCTTTGGTGGTGGCCGTGGCCGCCGTGACGGCGGTTGGTTTTTTTGCCGACCGGGTGCGCCAGGCGCTCGAACAGGAGGCGCATCAGTTACTCGGCGGCGACCTGCTGCTGGTGGCCGATCATCCCTGGTCAGCCGACATTCACCGGGAGATTGAGCGGCGGGGCTTGCGCAGCGCCGAAACCCGCCTCTTTCCGAGCATGGTCATGATGGATGGACGGGCCCATCTGGCTGACGTCAAGGCGGTGAGTTCGGCTTATCCCTTGCGCGGCCATCTGCGTATCGCCGCCGGACCCGGCCAGGTCGGCGAGTTGGTTGCCGGGGGGCCACAAGCCGGTACGGTGTGGCTGGATGAACGCCTGGCCGCCGGGCTGGCGGCGAGACCCGGCGATACCATCCAGGTCGGCCAGATCCGCCTGGCGGTGGCAGCCATCCTGACCCTGGAGCCGGATCGCGGGGTCAATTTTTTCAGCGTGGCGCCCCGGCTGATGATGCCTCTCGAAGATCTGGCGGCTTCCAGGTTGGTGCAGAATGGCTCGCGGGTCGCCTACCGCTTGCTGGCGGCAGGCCAGGGGTCGGAGGTGGCGGCTTTCCGGAGCTGGCTGCTGCCCCGTCTGCAACGGGGTGAACGGGTGGAGGATGTGAGCAATGCCCGCCCGGAAATTCGTACGGCGCTGGATCGCGCCCAGCGTTTTCTCGGCCTGGCCAGCTTGCTGACCGTGGTGCTGGCGGCGGTAGCGGTGGCCCTGGCTGCGCGGCGCTACATGCAACGCCATCTCGATGCCTGCGCCGTGATGCGCTGCCTGGGGGCGACCCAGGGTACGCTGGTGGGGCTGCATATGCAGATGTTTCTGCTGGTTACCCTGCTGGCGACGGCGGTGGGCGGTGCTGCCGGCTATGGCGCCCATTTTGGCCTGCATGTCTGGCTGGCCGAATTTCTCGCCACGGAATTGCCGCCGCCCTCGTGGAATGGCGCCTGGCAGGGCGCGGCAGTGGCCTCGGTCCTGCTTTTCGGTTTTGCCCTGCCGCCGGTTCTGCAATTGCGCCGGGTACCGACCCTGCGCGTCCTGCGCCGCGAGCTTGGCCCGCCGGAACTGGCTCTGCTCGGCGGTTACGGGCTGGGGTTCGGGTTGCTTTCCGGGCTCATCGTCTGGGTGGCCGGCGATATCCGCCTGGGCAGTTATGCCGTGGGCGGGCTCTGCCTGGCTCTGGCGGTGTTTACGGTGCTGGCCAGAGGCGCTGTTCGTTTGCTCGGAGCCTTGCGCAGTCTTGGTCGGGGCGATCAGGAGGGGGGACGTTTCGGCTGGCGGCAGGGGTTGGCCAATCTTGAGCGGCATTCCTGGGCGAGCACGTTGCAGATCGTTGCCCTCGCCCTTGGCATCATGGCCCTGCTGTTATTGACTGTCACCCGCAGCGAACTGCTGGCGGCCTGGCAGCGGGCGACTCCGGCCGATGCCCCGAATCGCTTCATCATCAATATCCAGCCGGAGCAGCTGGCATCGTTGCGGCAGGCTCTGGAGCAGGGCGGGATTAAGGCCGAACTGGCGCCCATGATCCGTGCCCGCCTGGGGCGCATCGGCGGGCGGGAGGTGAGCGCCGCCAGCTATCCGGAGGACGAGCGGGCGCAACGCCTCATCGAACGGGAATTCAACCTCTCCTGGCGGGCTGATCTGCCCTCCGGCAACCGTCTGACCGCCGGGCGCTGGTTTGCGCCGGGGGAATCCGGGGCGGGGCTGGCCTCGGTGGAAGAAGGGTTGGCCAGGACCCTGGGGATTCAGGTCGGCGATTTCCTGGAGTTTTCCGTCGCCGGGGAAAGCAAAAATTTGCAGGTGGTGGGGCTGCGTAAACTGGACTGGGATTCCATGCGGGTCAATTTTTTCGTTTTGACGCCCCCCGGCGTGCTGGAAAAATCCCCGACCAGTTTTATCACCAGTTTTTACCTGCCGCCCGGTGGCGACGATCTGACCCACGCCCTGGTCGGACGTTTCCCCAACCTGACGGTGATCGATGTGGCGGCCATCGTTCGCCAGTTGCAATCGGTGATGGAGCAGGTGGCCCGGGCGGTGCAGTTCATTTTTCTCTTTACCCTGCTGGCCGGGGCCATGGTTCTTTACTCGGCGCTGGTTGCCGCTTTTGACGAGCGCCGCTACGAACTCTCGGTGATGCGTGCCCTGGGGGCGCGCCAGGAGCAGCTGCGGCGGGCCTTGCTCAGCGAACTGGCAGCGGTGGGCGCGGTAGCCGGATTGCTTGCTGCCCTGGGGGCGCAGCTCGGTGGCGGTATCCTGGCGCGCAACCTGTTGCAGCTCGACCTGCCATTCAATCTCTGGCTGGTTCCCTTGGCTGCGCTGGGAACGGCTCTGCTGGCCACTGGTATCGGCTGGCTGGCGGTGGTTCGGCTGTTGCATACACCGCCGTTGCTGGCTTTGCGGACCGGTGCCTAGGGCTGGTTCGGGGGCTGCGTGAAACGATGTGATTTTCCCTGTTCCGGTCTCGCCGATTGATACGGGGGGCGCTTGCCAAGCCTGGTTTCCGGTTCAGACCGGGGGGGTGATCTCCGCACAACGGGGGGCAGAACTGAGCGATCGAACAGGCCGGCGATGGGCTGAGCTTCCTCACGCGTGCTTCCGGGGCAAGCCACGGCGGCATTGCGGCCGGCCATCGACCGGACCGGGGCTTATTTTCCGATCTGGGGCGTTGGCCAGGGGTGGGGCGTGAAGGTGAAGAGGGGCTG
>CAZHVZ010000034.1:6026-7546 GCA_964536245.1 uncultured Rhodocyclaceae bacterium | reverse complement strand
CCCCCCCCCGCCGCCGCGCCCCCCCCCCCCCCCCCCCCCCCGCGCCGCCGGGTGAAGGTGAAGAGGGGCTGGCCCTCGGTGTTCAGCCTTGCTTCAGTCCAGCCCATGACCGGGTATCCGTAGGTTTCGACCCGGGTGAAATTGGCAATCGGCTTGCCCTGCCTGTCGTGGAGCGGCTGATCCTGGCGCTGGCTGTGGCTGTCGCCGTGAACCAGAACTACCTGGCCGGCATAGGCCTGGGTTTCACTGCGCAGGGTGTCCAGCAGCTCACGGTAGGCGCGGTGGCCCAATCCCTGGCGGAAGTGCTTGAAGGCCGGGTCAGCTTGCATGAGAAGCACCACCCCGGCCAGTTTCTCCTCGCGAGCGAGGGCGAAGTTTTCCTTGATCCAGGCCAGAACGGCCGGATTGCGGGCCAGGTATTCGGCACTGGGGGTGTCGGTGAGGCCCCAGTTGTTGCCGCCGGGTACATTGAGCGTGACAAACAACACCGGCCCCAGCCGCCAGCGGGCGTGTTCCGGGTAGCCGCCGGCTTGCCGGTCGAGGGTGAGGCGCTTTTTGCCGAGCGACTGATTGTTGCTCCAGAACAGCTGACGCAGCTTGTCCAGCCGCTCCAGCTGGTTGTAGGCGCCACAGGAAAGCCGTTCGCAATCGGTCCATTCGTTGTCGCCGGGAACAAAAATGAAAGGGATGCGGGAGGCCTCGAAAAGCCCTTTGCGGTCCTCGAAGAGGGCGTCGTCACAACGGGATTGCCCGCTTTTGAAATCGCCGATGTGGACGACGAACTCCACATTGCTGTCGGCAATGGCCTCCAGCAGGGCGGGAAACTGCTGCCGTTCGTAGCTGGAGTAGGGCGTATCGCCGATCAGGGCAAAGCGCCAGCTTTCGGCGCCGGCGGCACCGGCCAGGAACAGCAGCAGGACGGTCAGCCAGCCTTTCACTTGAGCAGGCCTTTGAGGGCGTACAAGGCCTCCAGGGCGGCACGGGGAGTGAGGGTGTCGGGGTCGAGGCCGGCCAGATGTTCCAGGGCCGGGTGCGGCTCAGGCTCTTCCGGTTCCGGGCCGGAGTTGGCGAAGAGGTCGGGTTGCAGCGGGTCGATGGCAGCCCGTTGTTCAAATTCCCGCAGCTGTTTGCGGGCAGCCCGCACCACCGTGTTGGGAATGCCGGCCAGGGCAGCGACCTGGATGCCGTAACTC
Organism: uncultured Rhodocyclaceae bacterium; assembly: GCA_964536245.1. Classification (GTDB taxonomy): domain Bacteria; phylum Pseudomonadota; class Gammaproteobacteria; order Burkholderiales; family Rhodocyclaceae; genus CAZHVZ01. The sequence goes on along the minus strand of CAZHVZ010000034.1, from coordinate 6,353 downwards.
TGGTTGGCCGGGCCTTCTTCCACGGCGTGGAGAAAAACGATGCGCTCGCCGTGTTCTACGGCGTCGAGGTGGACATTGGCCAGTTCCGGATATTCGTGGGAAAGGCGGGTCAGTTCGAAATAGTGGGTGGCAAACAGGGTCAGGCAGCGGTTTTTGTCGATGAGGTGGCGCAGGATGGCGAAGGCCAGGGCCATGCCGTCAAAGGTGGAGGTGCCACGGCCGATTTCGTCCATCAGTACGAGGCTGTTGGCGGTGGCGTGGTGGAGAATGGCCGCCGCTTCGGTCATTTCGACCATGAAGGTGGAACGGCCCGAGGCCAGGTCGTCG
>CAZHVZ010000034.1:0-6003 GCA_964536245.1 uncultured Rhodocyclaceae bacterium | reverse complement strand
AGGCGGCGGTTTTCGGCCAAGGTCACATCGTTGGCAATGAAGGCTTCGGCGCTGCCGCGCATTTCCCCTTCCACCACCGGGTGCCGCCCGGCTGTGATGGAAAGACCGATTTCGTCGGAAAATTCCGGCTTGCTCCAGTTGTTTTGCAGGGCGGTATTGGCGAAACAGGCGAGCAGGTCGAGCTGGGCTACGGCACGGGCAATTCGTTGCAGGGTTGGCACATCCGGCAGCAGGTCTGCCAGAATCTGCTCGTACAACAGCTTTTCCCTGGCCAGCGAACGTTCCTGGGCGGAGAGCGCTTTATCCTCGAAAGCCTTCAACTCCGGGGTGATGTAACGTTCGGCGTTCTTCAGGGTCTGGCGCCGGCGGTAGTCGTCCGGCACCTTTTCGCTGTGGGCGTGAGTGACTTCGATGTAGAAGCCATGCACCTTGTTGTATTCGACCTTGAGGCTGCCGATGCCGGTGCGTTCCCGCTCGCGGGCCTCGAGATCGACCAGGTAGGCGCCGCAGTTGTCGTTCAACCCGCGCAGTTCGTCGAGGTCGGCATCGAAGCCGGCGGCGATGAAACCGCCGTCGCGCACCTGGGCAGCCGGCTCCGGGGCAATGGCGCGGGTCAGCAGTTCGAGGGCGGGGGTTGGCGTGGCGAGGTCGGCAACAATTTCTTCCAGCAGCGGGGTCGTGGCACTGATCACGGGGGTCCGCAAGGCTTCCAGCCGGGCCAGGGAGTCCCGCAGGCTGGATAGGTCGCGGGGCCGGGCATTCTTCAGGGCGATGCGCCCGGCGATGCGTTCAAGGTCGGCAAAGCCGCGTAGCTCGCCGCGCACGGCACCGGCCAGTCGGCCATAGTCCTCCAGCAGCGCCTCCACCGCTCCCTGGCGGGCTGCCGGAATGGCCTGCTGGCGCAAGGGGTGATGCAGAGTATGGCGCAGCAGGCGGGAACCCATGCTGGTGATGCAGTGATCGAGCTGGGAATAGAGGGTGGGCGAAGCTTGGCCGCGCAGGGTTTCGGTCAGCTCGAGATTGCGCCGGGTGGCAGTATCCAGCCCCAGGTAGGCGCCTTCCAGCTCGATGGTGAGAGCCTGGACATGGGGCAGGGCGCCGGATTGCGTGGCCTGGGCGTATTGCAGCAGGGCTCCGGCGGCGGCCACGGCGGGGCGCAGCCCCTCGGCACCGAAACCGGCCAGGGAGGCGACCTTGAAGTGGTCGCAGAGGAGCCGCTGGGCCGAATCGAATTCAAAAAACCAGTCCGGCTGGCGGGTGCGGGCGGTTTCCAGGGCCAGATCAATGGCCAGGGATTCGGGAAAAAGCACTTCCGCCGGGCGGATGCGCTCCAGGGTGGAGGCCAGCTGGTCGACAGCGGTTTCGGTCAACAGGAATTCGCCGCTGGCCAGGTTCAGCCGCGCCAGCCCGGCGGTTTGCCGGTGCGTGGTGACAGCCAGCAGCCAGCTGTCCCGTTTGTCATCGAGCAGGGCCGCATCGGTCAGGGTGCCCGGCGTGACAATGCGCGCCACCGCCCGCTCCACCGGCCCCTTGCTGGTCGCCGGGTCGCCGATCTGCTCGCAGATGACCGCTGATTCGCCGAGTTTCACCAGCCGCACGAGGTAGGGCTCCAGCGAATGGAAGGGCACGCCGGCCATCTTGATCGGGATGCCGGCCGACTGGCCCCTGGTGGTCAGGGTAATGTCGAGCAGCCGCGCTGCCTTCTCGGCATCCTCGTGGAACAGCTCGTAGAAATCCCCCATGCGGTAGAAGAGCAGGGTGTTCGGGTGATTCGCCTTGAGCGCCAGGTATTGCACCATCATTGGCGTGTGCTTGGGGCTGTCGGCGGACTTGCTCATGGATTTTAGGGCTGCCAAAAGAGACGAATTCTAGCAGGGGTCGGGCAGGCAGCCTGAAGCTATCGGGATGTGGCGGAGCATCGGCTCAAGTGAATCGGCAGATGTAGTTGCTCGGGCTCATCTTGCAGTGTTGATCGACTACGCCGGGTAGGTCGAATAGGCGTGGATTGCGGCGAAAATCGAATAGCCGGTAGAGATGAAACTGCGCTACGTTTTCCCTGGCAAAACTGACTTCATTCTGGCTGATGAAAAAGGGTGTTTCCTTGCCAAAAGCGGTGGTTTTTACCTCGATGAAACGCTCGCGGCCATCGGCGTCGAATGAAAGTACATCGAAACCGAGACCATCGCCCTGGCTCCGGGAAACATGCTCGACCTTGTCGGCCAGCTTGGGTTGACCGTGGGCGCGCAAGCGCAGGTGTTCAAAGTTGACTACGAATGCTTCTCCTGCATGGCCCAGCGAGATGTTGCGCGCTTCCCGTTCAAGATAGTCCCGTTGTTGCGGCAGGCGATAAGCGGCGGCTGGTTCTCTCGCCACCCAACGCTGCTCCGGAGGGGTGACCAGCGTTTTCGCATAATCTTGCAGCAAGGGCGTCGTGGCCGGTGAAACGGTTGCCTGGATCGCGGCTTCGTCGAGCAATCGGTCGTTACGCAATCGGGTTTCGACGGTCTCCCTGAGCATACTCTGGTAGTTGCCCAGGGGTTTGTAGCCGTTGATGTAGGGCCAGCCGTTTTCCAGAAGAATGGCGCTGATGTTCTGGTGCTTGCGCTCAATTGCACCTTCCGACCTTTCGTTAAGCTTGCCCAGCAGTTGTTTTCGGTGAGCCGATTTGTTGTAGCTTTGTCCGGACAGTTCCATGAACAGCATGTGTAGATAATCACCGACCGTGGCTTCAACTTCTGTTTGGCTCCATTCCATGGATTTCGAGATCACGTAGGTTAAAAAATTGTTTCTGGAATGGCGCGACGCGAACGGTCAAGCCTTGGGAATAAAGAGCGCAGGGCTGACACCAAAGAACTCGCCAAGCTTTCCGGCCAGCGTCGCAGATATTTTTCGGCGACCGGCAAGAATATTGGACAGGTTCCCTTGCGCAACGATATCCGAGAGGTTTTCCTGTTTCAGGCCTTTGGCCTCGATCAGAAAGCGCAGGGCATCCTTCGGCTCTGAAGCTTCGATGGCGAGGTGTTCGCGCTCGTAGTTGGAAACCAGATCACCGACGAGTTCCAGAAGACCAGCCAGCTTGTGGTTCTCATTGTCGCCAACCACATCGAGCAGCTCATTCATGAGGGCAACCATGCAGTCATAGCCAGCTTCGTCATGGATCGGACGAATATGAGCCATTGCATCGAGTTTGGCCCAGGAGGTCTGGATGGCGCGGATGTCAAAACGACTTTGTGCTGCTTGCATGGTTACACCTTTCCTTTTCTGTATCGCTTGTTCCAGCTGTCGTATTCCCGATGTGTCATCACTTCGCGGACATAGACCTTCTTGAACTTGTACTGCACGACGACAATCACTCGATAGTTGTTACCGTCCACATCAAACACCGTGTAGGGAGGGACATAGTCGGCCGAGTTGAATGTGTTTTTCAGTTCGTTGAAGTTCTTTGCCGTGGATTTCTCCAGAACTGAATGCCAGTTACCTGCTCAGCCTCTGGGTGTTTCTCCCAGAACTCCCGCAGCATCTTCAGTGAAATAATATGCATTCTCATGGTTATATCAATTCGATATAAATCGGTTGATATTTTTTGTAACGGTTATCAAGGCTTCAGGTGATGATCGCCTGGCGATGTGCTTCCGCTCTCCTCCCTCATGGGCTTGGCATTCTCCACAAATGGTCCAACAGCACCAATGCTCGGTTGCCTAACCTAAACGAGCGCTGATTTTTCCAACGGGAAATGTTGGAGCGTGCACGTTCGATCAGAGAATTTTAGCCTTGAAGCACAAGGCGTCGGCGGATGTAAGCGTATGTCGGGTCAGATGGGGCTGCCTCGGGCAATGGTACCCGGCAGGGCAGCTTGCGGAGCAGGGGAACAGACGGGGTTTTCCGCTTGCTCCGAAGCGCCGGTTGCGCCTTGCAATTCCTGCCACTCCCCATTCACCAGGCCTTCCACCGGACGAAAATTGGTCTTGTAGGCCATTTTCCGGCTTTCGCGTATCCAGTAGCCGAGGTAGAGATATGGCAGGCCGGCGGCAGCGCATTGGGCGGCTTGCCAGAGGATGTTGTAGGTGCCGAAGCTGGCGCCGGGAAGGTCCGGGTCGTAGAAGGTGTAAACCGAGGAAAGGCCGTCTTCCAGAACGTCGATGAGGCTCACCATGCGTACTTCATCGCCTTCCACGAACTCGATCAGGCGGGTGTCCACACGGCTTTGCAGGAGAAAGTGGGCGTATTGCTCGTGGTTGTCCTCGTCCATGCCGCCACCGGCGTGACGGCTGCTTTGGTAGCGGGTGTACAGGGCGTAGTGGTCGTCGAAGAAAGCCAGGGGGAGTTCCCTGGCTAACAGATTGGCGTGTCGTTTCAGGCTGCGCCGCTGGCTGCGGCTGGTCTCCAGGGAATCCACCGGCAGGCGCACGGGAACGCATTCCCGGCAGCTGTCGCATTGCGGGCGGTAGGTGAATACCCCGCTGCGACGAAAGCCGTTACGCACGAGACGGCTGTAGACGTCGGTATTGATCAGGTGGGTTGGCGTGGCAACCTGGGAGCGGGCCTGGCGGTCCGGCAGATAGCTGCACGGATAGGGCGAGGTCGCGTAGTACTGGAGCAGGGCGTAGGGAAGGTCGGAGTCGTTGAGTTGCGACATGGCGCTACCAGCTGAATTGCCGGCAGTCGATCATCCAGTGCCCGGGGGGCACGGGGTGAGCGGTCAGATCGGCCAGGCGCAGGGCGAATTCCCGGCGGGGAATCTGCCGTCCGCCAAGGGAAGCCAGGTGCGGGGTATGCATTTGACAGTCGATCATTCCGTAGGCCTGCCGAGAAAGGTGAGAAACCAGATGCGCAAAGGCGATTTTAGAGGCATCGGTGCGCCGCGAAAACATCGATTCCCCATAAAACATTTTGCCGATGGCGAGGCCGTACAATCCCCCCGCCAGCTGCCCATCCACCCAGGTTTCGACCGAATGGGCCCAGCCGAGTTCAAACAGACGGAGATAGGCCTGCCGCATGGCATCGGTGATCCAGGTGCCGTCCTGGCCGGGGCGGGGCGTCGCAGCGCAGGCATCCAGGGTGGCGGCAAAATCGTTATCGAAACGGACCTCATAATTCTGCCGGCGCAGGGCTTGTTTCAGGGAGCGACGCAGGCGGAATTCGTCGGGAAACAGCACCATGCGGGGCTGCGGGCAGTACCACAGGGGAAACCCCTCCACCGTCCCCCAGGGAAAGATGCCGCGCCGGTAGGCATCGAGCAGGCGTTCGGGGGAAAGGTCGGCTCCGACCGCCAGCAGGCCGCCCATGTCCGCTCTTGCCGTTTCGATCGGGGGAAACGGATCAAGCGGGGCGAGAAGGGGAACCATCAATGCCGGGCGCTGAAGGCAATCACGTGGTCGACATCAAGCCGGATGCCGATTTTTTCGCCAATGGCGTGGTTGTGGTGCGAGGGAACCAGGGAGAGGACCTCCCGCCCGCTGCCCAGTTGCAGGGTGTACAGGATGTCTGCGCCGCGAAAGGCCTTGTGGCGGACTTCCGCCACCGTGGGGCTACGGTCGTCGTGCACCACGTCGTCGGGGCGGAGCAGGACATCCACCGGGCAGCCCACCTCGCAGGTGGAGCAGGACTGGCTGCACGCGATGGCGATGTCCGAGTGCAGCAGGCCCAGTTCTACTTCTACCTGCCGGCTGGCCGTCACCTTGCCGGGGATCAGCACGCCCTGGCCGATGAAGTCGGCAACGAAGCGGTTGGCTGGCCGGTGGTAGAGGTTGTAAGGGGTATCCCACTGCTGGATGCGGCCCTCGTACATGACGCCGATTTCGTCGGCCATGGCAAAGGCTTCGTGCTGGTCGTGGGTGACCAGGATGGCCGTGGAGCCTTCCCGCTTGAGAATGTCGCGCACCTCGAGGGAAAGCCTCTCGCGCAGGCCGACATCGAGATTGGAGAAGGGCTCGTCGAGCAGGATGAGCTGTGGCCGGGGGGCCAGGGCGCGGGCGAGGGCGACCCGTTGTTGCTGGCCGCCGG
>CAZHVZ010000033.1:18520-29010 GCA_964536245.1 uncultured Rhodocyclaceae bacterium | reverse complement strand
GGGGGGGCCCCGGTTGATCACGTCGCTAGAGGGCATGATGCCGTCCGGCAGGCGATGCTCGTACTTCCTTAGTTTTTGGCCGGTCTTGACGTCGATGGCGAAGAGCCGGCTGTAGGAGGCGGTGACGTACATCTTGCCGTCGTGGACCAGGGGCTGCGATTCCTGGCCGCGCTGCTTTTCGCCGCCGAAGGACATGGACCAGGCCGGAACCAGATTCTTGACGGTCTTGCTGTTGATCGCGGTAAGCGGGCTGAAGCGCTGGCCCTGGGTGCCGAGGCCGAAGCTGACGACATCGCCGGGGGTCTTGGCATCGTTCAGGATATCGGCGTCGGTAACGTCTTTCGCCTGGGCCGGGGTGCCGGCCAGGGCTGCCGTGGTCATGAGCGCCAGAGCAAGAACGGTGCGCCGGGGGAGGGTGTGACTGAACATGGATTGTCTCCTTGGTTATCCATCAATTCATGCTTCGGGCCCAACGCGGTGTGCGGGCTTGCGGAGCGGAATGCGCAACCGGAGGCCGCCTTCCACGTTCTGGATTGCCCCCCGGCACAACTCCTGGTTCGCAAAGGCTGTGCCAAAGATGAGAATTTCCCGGAATGGCCGGGCTGTCGGGCAGAGCAGGAGATTTGCCCGGCCTCCCGGCAAGGCGGCTGCCCGCAACAGGCTGTAACAAATCGCATCAGGTGCTCCAAAGTTGCACAAGCGGTACCGCGCTGACCGGGCGCCGGGCGCCATGCCGGAAGCCTATGGCCTGTAAACACGGGGCTTGGCGGTTTCCGGCAGAGGTTTGGCACGCCGCTTGCGAACTCTCTCCCGAGTCAGCCCGGTCGAGGCGAGAGGAGACGTGATGAAATTTCCAATGAGTGTGGCAGCCTTTGCCCTGGCGGCGCTGATGCCGTCCGGCCATGCCGCCGCCTGGCAGGAAAACGGCGATCCGCTGGCTTCGGCGCGTTGGGCCGAGATGGAGAAAACTTTTCTCGCCGGCGCACCGATTCTCTTCGATCCCCGCATCCGGGTGACGGCGCCTTCGGTTGCCGAAAATCCCTTGCAAGTGCCGGTGACCGTGGATGCCTCGGCGCTGGCGAAGGTGCTGGAGGTGGTGGTCTTTGCCGATTTCAACCCGATCGCCCGGGTCCTGCGTTTTTTCCCCGAGGGCGCCACGGCCTACCTCGGTTTTCACGTCAAGTTGCAGCAATCGACCCCGGTCCGGGCGGCGGTGCGGACGGCGGACGGGGTCTGGCACGTGGGAGGCACCTGGGTGACGACGATGGGTGGCGGTTGTACTGCCCCGTCGCTGGCCAGCGGGTCAAAAGACTGGTCGCAGCGGCTTAACGAAACCTCTGGCCGCCAGTGGCCGGCAGGCCCACGGGGAGGCCGTCTGCGGCTGCGCATCTGGCATCCGATGGATACCGGTCTGGTAGCCGGGATACCGGCCTTTCATCTGGAGGAAATTCGCTTTGCCGATACCGCCGGCCAGCCTTTGATGCGCCTGCTGACTTTTGAACCGGTAAGCGAAAACCCGGTATTCACCCTGCTTCTCGGCAAGGAAGCCGGAGCCGTGGCCGGCGTGGTGGAGGCCAGTGGCCGGGATAACAACGGCAATGTCTTTCATACCCGGATTGCCCCGTGAAGGGCTGGATGCTGCCCACCATTATGCTGCTTGCCTCGGTGGCCGAGGCTGCCGGATTCGACTATGGACTGCAAGCCCGTCCGGTGGCGCCGGATGTCCATGTCTTTGTCGGGCGCAGCGAAGACTTCACCCCGGCCAATGGCGGCAATATCGTCAATACCGCTTTTATTCTGGCTCCGGAAGGCGTCATCGTCATCGATAGCGGGCCTTCCCTGCGCTATGGCCGGCAGATGCGGCAAGCCATGGCAGCGCTGACGGCAATGCCCGTGGCGCTGGTCATCAACACCCACCATCATCCCGATCACTTTCTCGGCAACCCGGCTTTTGCCGACGTGCCCATCGCCGCCCTGGCCGCCACCCGGCAGGGTATTGCCAGGGAGGGCAATGCCTTTGCCGAAAATCTTTTCCGTCTGACCGGTGACTGGATGAAAGGCAGCGAGGTGCTGGTTCCGGAGATGACCGTGGCGGACGGAGTTTTTGTCGTGGCCGGGCGGCCCTTGCTTTTTTTGGCGGGTCAGGGGCACAGCGGCGCTGATCTGGCGATTTACGATACCACCAGTGGCGTGCTGTTTGCCGGCGATCTGGTTTTCCATGGCCGCGCCCCGACCACGCCTCATGCCGATCTGCGCCAGTGGCTGGCCGCTCTGGAGCAGCTGGAAGCGATCACACGCCAGCCCGGTTTTACCGCTCTCGTTCCCGGACATGGCGAAATTGCCCGGGATGCAGCGCCCATCCGGCAAACCCGCGCCTGGCTACAGTGGCTGGAGCGGACCATGACAGATGCGGCAGCGGCCGGGCTGGAAATGAACGAGGTGCTGGCTTTGCCGCTCCCTCCGGAATTTGCCGAGCTACCGGTGGCTGCCAGTGAATATCGGCGTTCGGTCGGGCACCTCTTTCCGGCTGCCGAACAGCAGGCTCTGGAACACGGGCATGACAATGGCCGCTGAAATGGAAGCGGCCGCCACTCGCCGCCGTCTGTCGGCGGTATTTGCCTTCTCCCTGGCCCTGCACGGCACCCTGCTTTTTTCGGGGATCTCCGGCATCCGGCCAAACCAGGTGCAAGTTCCCGCTGCCTTGGCCCCGCTTCAGGCCCACCTGCGCCAGGCGGTTCCAGCGGGTTCCCCCTTGACAACATCCGGATCGCTGCTCAGTCCGCTTCCGCTGCCGGCGGCGATCTTTCCCCAGGCGAGGCAGCTTCCGCCACGACGTGTGCAACGAGAAAACCGCGTTGTGGGGGAGGCTGCCGCGTCACCAGTCTCCGCATCCAGCCCGGAGATCGAGGTGACCTCACCGGCCCCGGCCAGTGTGCCCGCTCCACCGCTGGCACTGCCCCAGGGAAAACTGCTGGCGGCTTACCGCCAGCGTCTGGCCGAATTGTTTGCCGGTCAGCGGACCTATCCCCGCCTGGCCGTCGTGCGCGGTTGGGAGGGAGAAGTCCTGCTGCGCCTGCGGGTGGCCCGCCAGGGCAAGTTGCTGGCGGTACATCTCGATCAGTCCAGCGGTTTCGAGGTGCTCGACCTGCATGCCCTGGCGCTTCTCGAAGGATTTGCCAGCCTGCCGCCGTTGCCGGAAGGGCTGGAGGCCAGCGAGATCCAGGTGGTGGTTCCGGTTAGCTACAAATTGAGGAAAACGACATGAAGACTCCTCGCTTGCTCATCGGCCTGGCCGTGCTGAGCATGGCTTTTCGTCCGACCCTGGCCGGTGAACGGCTGCTCGAAGCAGCCGCCATCGAGATCGTCGGGACAACGCCCCTGGCCGGCGTTGGTCTGGCGAGAGAGCAGATTCCCGGCCCTGTGCAGGTCGCCGGCGGTCTCAGCCTGGACGGCAGGGGTGCAGTCAATTTGCCCGATTTCATGAACCGCAGTCTCGGCAGCGTGCACATCAATGACATCCAGGGTAATCCTTTCCAGCCCGACGTCAGCTATCGCGGTTATACCGCTTCGCCCTTGCTGGGAACTCCCCAGGGTCTGTCGGTCTATGTCGACGGGGTCCGGTTCAATCAGCCCTTTGGTGACGTGGTCAGCTGGGACCTTCTTCCCCGTTCGGCCATGGCTTCGCTGGCCCTGATCCCGGGTTCGAATCCGGTTTTCGGGCTGAATACCCTGGGCGGCGCAATTTCCATCCGCACCAAGGACGGCCTGAGTCATCCCGGTACTGCATTGCAGGCGATTTATGGTTCCCACCAGCGGCAGGTGGTGGAGTTTGAGCAGGGCGGTCGCAACGACCATGGCCTGCACTGGTTCGCCTCCGGAACCGCTTTCCGGGAAGAGGGCTGGCGCGAAGCTTCACCGACCAGGATCGGCCAGCTGTTCGGCAAGCTCGGCTGGATCGATGCTCGCAGCGAGCTGGCCCTGACCGTGGCCGTTGCCGACAACAGGCTGACCGGCAACGGCTTGCAGGAGCAGCGCTTGCTCGAACAGGACACCCGCAGTGTCTACAGCAAGCCGGATGAGACGGCGAACCGTTCCCTCTTGCTTAATCTGACCGCCCAGCACAGCGTGAACGACGAATTGATGCTCTCCGGCAATGCCACTTTCCGGCGACTCCGCACCTTGACGGTGAACGGCGATGTCAACGAAGGCTCACTGGATCAGTCGGTCTATCAACTCAGCGCGGCCGAGCGTTCGGCTCTGACTTCTGCGGGTTACAGAGGGTTGCCGAGCGGCACCGCCAATGCCGGCAACACGCCGTTTCCCTACTGGCGTTGCCTGGCCAATGTGCTGCGCAGCGATGAACCGGCGGAGAAGTGCACTGGCCTGATCAACCGGAGCCGCACCGCTCAGGATCATTTCGGGCTTTCCGGCCAGTTGACCCTGCTTGGCCAGGTGGCCGGCCAGAGCAACCAGTTCACTGCCGGAGCCGGCTACGAGGCCAGCCGCATGAACTTCCGCCAATCGGCGCAGTTCGGATATCTCAATCCGGATCACAGCATCACGCCGGTCAATTTTTTTGCCGACGGGCGGGAAATCGATGACAGCGGCCAAGCCATCGACAGCCGGGTCAGCCTGGCCGGGCGTACCCGTACCTGGAGCCTGTACGGAACCGACACCCTGTCCATGGCTGATGTCTGGCACCTGACCCTGGCCGCCCGCTACAACCATACCCGGATCCGTAACCGGGACCAGATCACACCGGGCGGCGGCAGCGGTTCCCTGGATGGCGATGCGAGCTATCGCCGGCTGAATCCGGCCATCGGCCTGGCCTATTCTCCCAGCCCGGCGATCAGCGCCTATGCCGGTTACAACGAAGGCAGCCGGACGCCGACCGCCATCGAACTGGGCTGTGCCGATCCCGCCAATCCCTGCAAGCTGCCCAACGCCATGGCCGGCGATCCGCCCCTCAAACAGGTGGTCAGCCGGACCCGCGAGTTCGGGCTGCGCGGTATGCTGGCCGGAGCGACCCACTGGAATGCCGGAATCTTCCGGGCGGAAAATTTCGATGACATCCTGTTCGTCGCCGACCAGCAGGCAGGCTTTGGCTATTTCAGGAATTTCGGCAAGACACGGCGCCAGGGGGTCGAACTGGGCGTCGACAGCGAGCTCGGAAAGTTCACCTGGGCCGCCCATTACACCTATCTGCGAGCCACCTACCAAAGCCGCGAGACGGTCAACGCTTCGGCCAACAGCAGCAATGATGCGGCCAGTCCCGGATTGGCCGGCAATATCGCCATCACGCCCGGTGACGATATTCCACTCATGCCCCGTCATGTATTCAAGGCCAGGGCCGACTACCGATTCACCGAAAAATGGTCAGCCGAGCTAGGTCTGGTGGCGGTTTCCGGCGCTTACGCCCGGGGCAACGAAAACAACCGGCATCAGCCGGATGGTGTGCATTACCTGGGTTCCGGCAAAAGTGCGGGCTATGCCGTTTTCGATCTCGGCGCCAAGTATCACGCCACGCCGCAGCTGAGTTTCTTCGGCCAGCTGAACAATCTCTTCGACCGCCGCTACGTCACGGCTGCTCAGCTGGGCAGCACGGCCTTTGCCAGCAGCGGAAATTTTGTGGCGAGGCCATTTCCGGCGGCAGGCGGGGAATACCCCCTTGCCCACGCCGGCTTTTCCGCACCGGGCGCTCCGCGCAGCCTGTGGATCGGCGTGCGCTATGCCTTCGACAAGTAGGCCATGGCGACATTTCTGCCGGCATTCATCCGATATGGGCGCCTTCCGGGCGGCAAGCCGCCGCGCCGGACGCACCGCTCTCAGCCCCCTTTCTTAACCCTGCCAACCTGGACCACGAGCCGATCATGAACCTTCGCCCTACGCCTCTGGCGGCCATTCTCGCCGCCTCTCTTCCCTGCCTGACGCTGGCCGAACCGCTGGCAGTTACCCTGGATTCGGTGGTGGTCACCGGCAGCCGGGTCGAACACAACAGTTTCGATCTGCCGGCCTCGGTGGAGATGATCGGCACCGAGCGCATCGGGGCCGATCAGGCGCGGGTCAATGCCTCCGAGGCGCTGGCTGCGGTGCCAGGAATCTCGGTGCAGAATCGTCAGAACTATGCCCAGGACTTGCAGATCTCCTCGCGGGGATTCGGCGCCCGTTCGGCCTTCGGCGTGCGCGGCATGCGCCTGGTCAGCGACGGTATCCCGGCCTCCATGCCGGATGGCCAGGGACAGGCTGCCACCTTCAACCTCGACCGCGCCGAGCGCATGGAAGTCCTGCGCGGTCCCCTCTCCTCGGTGTACGGCAATCATGCCGGCGGGGTCATCCAGTTGTTTACCAAGGACGGCCAGGGGGCTCCCAGCGTGGAGAGCGGCGTGGTGGCCGGCAGTTACGGAGCGCGCAAGGTGGATGTCTCGGCCCAGGGGGAAGCGGCGGGAATCGGCTACGTCCTCGATGCCTCGCGCTTCACCAGCGACGGCTACCGGGAGCACAGCGCGGTGCAGCGCGACCAGAGCTTTGCCAAATTGACCTATGCTCCCGATGCCGACAGCCGGATCATGTTCGTCGCCAACGGTTTTTCCCAGCCCAAGGGGCAGGATTCCCTCGGCCTGACCTGGAACCGCTACCGCAACGACCCGCGCAGCGTTGAGAACGAGGCGGTGCAATACAACACCCGCAAAAGCATCGAGCATCAGCAGGGCGGGCTGCGTTACGAGCGTCGGTTCGGCGAGGACACGCTGCAATTTTCCGCCTATGCCGGCCAGCGCTCGGTGGTCCAGTACCAGGCCATTCCGGTTTCCGCCCAGCAGATCACCCGCCTGACGCCGGCCACTGCGGCCGTGCGCAAGCATTCCGGCGGGGTGATCGAATTTGACCGGGATTTTTCCGGATTTTCCGGCCGCTGGACCGGCAAGCACGATGTCGCCGGGGGCAAGCTGACGACCAGCCTCGGCTTTGATTTTGAACAGTCCACCGATGACCGGCAGGGCTACGAGAACTTTGTCGGCAACCTGCTCGGGGTCAAGGGAGCGCTACGCCGCAACGAGAAGGACAAGGTGGCGAGTTTTGATCAGTACGCCCAGGCCGAATGGCAGGGCGAGCGCTGGGGATTCACCGGCGGACTGCGGCACAGCCGGGTGGCTTTCAAGGTGGATGACCAGTATATCGCCACCGGTAACGGCAACGACAGCGGCAGCCTCAGCTATTCCCGCACGACGCCCACCCTGGCGGCCCTGTACCGGATCACACCGGCGATCAACTGGTACGCCAGCGCCGCCCGGGGCTTTGAAACGCCGACCCTGAACGAACTGTTCTATTCCGGGGCCAACGGCAGTTTCAGCTTCGACCTCAAGCCGGCCACCAGCAGCCACCTGGAAACCGGGATCAAGGCCATGGTCAGCGATGACAGCCGGCTCGACCTGGCGCTGTTCGAGGTGCATAGCCAGAATGAGCTGGTGGTGTCCGCCAGTTCCGGCGGGCGGACCAGTTACCGCAACGCCGGCAAGACCTTGCGCCAGGGGTTTGAGCTGGCTTTCGACAGCCGCTGGGCCGGCGGCTTCACTTCCCGCCTGGCCTACACCGGGTTGAATGCCAGATATGACGAATCCTTCTCTACCACCGTGCTCAGCGCCCCGGTCCTGGTCGATGCCGGCAAACGCCTGCCCGGCGTGGCCGCCCACAATCTGTTCGGCGAAGTGGTCTGGCGCCATGCGGCCAGCGGCTTCCATACGGCTGTGGAGGTGGTCGCCCGGGACAAGGTGTATGTCGAGGACAGCAATACCCAGCAGGCCGCTCCGGCCTATGCCGTGGCCAATCTCCGCTTCGGCATCGACCGCCAGTACGGCGCCCTGAAAGTGAGCAGTTTCCTGCGCGTCGATAACGTTTTCGATCACCGTTATGTCGGGTCGGTGGTGGTTGGCGACGCCAACGGGCGCTTTTACGAGTCGGCGCCGGGGCGCAACTGGATCATCGGGGCCAATGCCCGTTACGTCTTCTGATCTTTCCCGGCTCCCCCCAAGCCCGGCATGCCGGGCTTTTTTGTTTGTGCGAGGGTTTTTCCGGTGTTGCGTTTTGGCTCAGGGGAACAGGGGGTGTCCTGAAAATGAGCGGAAATTGCACAGCGGCCGAACCGGTGAAAACTTTCCTGTTTGGCTGCATTGCCCCGTTGGGCAAGGGGTTGTCGCCGATTGAAGCGGTCTTCGGCGGGGCTGGCACGGGCTTCGCAATCCCTAGGGTTCCATGTCATCGAAGGGGTGGCAGAGGGGGGGCTGGCCGGGCACCTAGCATTGCCCAGCCAGCAGGAGTCTACAAATTATCTGGAGAAAACTCATGAAGCACATTCCGTCCGTTCGTCCTTTTCTTCTTGCCTTGCTGGCCTGCGGCAGCACCACCAGCCACGCCGTCAGCTTTACCCAGGGCGATGTCACCCTGGATATCAATGGCACCATCAACGGCTTCTATGTGAGCCGCGAAGCCAAGAGCACCAACCGGGCAACCGGCGCAACGACCACCACGACGAACAGCGAACTGACCAACGGCCTGCTGCCGGGCTGGATCAATTTCATCGCCACCACCCAGGCCAATGGCCAGGACATCAAGGCGCACATCAGCTTCGCGCCGGGCATCAACAACAACTCCAAGGTGGTCGGTCTGCCCATCGGCAACAATGCCGATGGCGCCGGCAACGTCAATCCCTACAGCCAGATCGACACGCGCAATCTCTACTTCCAGTTCGGCAACAGCAACTGGGGGACTCTCAAGTTTGGCCGGGACATCGGTCTTTTCGGCCAGAACATCATCCTCTCCGACATGACCCTGCTCGGCGTCGGCGGGACCAGCAACGCCGGCATTCCCTACAACACCACTTTCGGCATGATCGGCCACGGCTACATGTACACCGGATTCCAGCCGCAGATCACCTACAGCACGCCGAACCTGAATGGTTTCCAAGCCTCCGCCGGTATTTTCCAGCCCAGCAAGTTTGCCGGTGACGAGACCAGGGCGCCCGGTTTCCAGGCCATGGCCAGCTATGACTGGAAAACCTCGGCGGTCAGCGGCAAGCTGTGGGGCGGCCTGGTCAGCCAGAGCACCAATTGCTCGAGAACGCCCTGTGCCGTCAAGTCCTTCACCGCCAACGGCTATGAAATCGGCGCCAAGGCCGCAATCGGCAATTTCGAGGCGGTGGCCTACGGCTTCTCGGGCAGGGGTCTCGGCCTGTCCACGGTGGGCGCCCAGTTCTTCGGCGGCAGCAACGGGGCCGACAGCAAGACCGATTCCCAGGGCTATTTCCTCCAGGGGAGCTACAAGTTGGGCGATACCAAGATCGGCCTCAATTACGGCGAAAACAAGGACAAGAACGGCTTTGCCCTGACCGGCGCCAGTTCGATGAACAGCATCAACAACCGGGCTTATACCCTGGGCGTTTACCACTCCCTGAACAAGTACGTCACCCTGGTCGGCGAGTTCAACGACGAAAAGGTGAGAAACGTGGCCGACACCAATTTTGACAACAAGAACCGCAGCCTGTCCTTTGGCGGGTTGATATTCTTCTAGGCGTCAAGGTCGGCCTCTCCCCGTGCGTCAGACGTTTTTCCTGCATCGCTTGAGAGCGCCTTTCGGGGCGCCCGTTTTGTCCGCTGTTATCTTGTTTTGGCTCAGCGCTGCTCTGCCTCGTCCATCCTGGGCCGGAGACCTGTCCGTTCCCCTGGTTCTGGTTGCCGATATGGCCTCGGCTCGGGAGGCCGTGGTCGAGGTGATTGAATCCAGGGGGCTGGTGGTCAATGGGGTGCTTCCGGTTGGCCGCATGCTCGAACGCACGGCGGGGGACTTGGGCAAGACGGGCGGCTCCCCGGTGAACGCGGAAATCATCCAGTTTTGCAGTGCCCGGCTGGCCTGGCGTCTGGTCGAGGAAGACCCGGCCCAGATCGCCCTCTGTCCGTTCTCCATCGTGCTTTACGCGGTCGGGCGGGAGGCCGGCAAGGTGTTTCTGAGCTATCGTTCGCCAGGCCGGCAAACAGCAGCACGGCGGGACGCGGAGGATCTCTTGCAGGACATTGCACCGCAGGCCGCCAGGCTGGCGGTGACGGGAGGGTTTTCGGAGCGGTAAGGGGGCCGGTTTTGGGAAGTCCGGGCCGGCAGGTTATCCTCTGGCCAATGCGGCATTTACTCTCTTTCTCTTCCCAAACGATTGACCATGGCACTTTTTGTTGAAAATATTCCCGCTGCGGTCATCGGCGGCGGCCCTGCCGGTTTGATGGCGGCTGAAATGCTGCTCGGGGCGGACGTGCCGGTAGTGGTTTTTGACGCCATGCCCTCTCCGGGTCGCAAATTCCTGATGGCCGGCAAGGGGGGAATGAACATCACCCATTCCGAGCCGGCGCCAGCTTTCCTCTCCCGTTACGGCACGCGCCAGGCGGAAATCGCTCCCTGGCTCGAAGCCTTCGGGGCTGAGGCATTAAGGAACTGGATTCACGGGCTGGGGG
>CAZHVZ010000033.1:13541-18510 GCA_964536245.1 uncultured Rhodocyclaceae bacterium | reverse complement strand
CGAGTGGGCGCGCGAATTGGGCGTGGAAACCTTTGTCGGCACATCTGGCCGGGTTTTTCCGACGGAGATGAAGGCGGCGCCGCTCCTGCGCAAATGGCTGCACCGCTTGCGCCAGTCCGGGGGGAAATTTCATGTCCGCCATCGGTGGACCGGCTGGCAGGGCGATGCCCTGTGTTTTATGACCCCTCACGGAGAGCGGCGGATCCAGGCAGGAGTCACCATCCTGGCGCTCGGCGGCGGCAGTTGGGCCAGATTGGGTTCGGACGGCGCCTGGGTGCCCGTGCTGCAAAGGCAGGGCGTCGCCGTGGCGCCCTTGCAGCCCGCCAATTGCGGCTTTGAGGTGGCCTGGTCGCGCCATTTTTGTGAGCGTTTTGCCGGCCACCCGGTCAAGGCGGTGGTTGCCAGCATGGGGGCGCGGCAGCAGCAGGGCGAGTTCAATGTCACCGAGGCGGGGCTGGAAGGGGGATTGATCTATGCCTTTTCTGCCCCCTTGCGCGATGCTCTGGCTGCCGGGCAGCCGGCCCGGCTATTTCTCGACCTGGCACCGGGACGCTCGACGGAGCGGCTGCTGGCCGAATTGAGCCGGCCCCGGGGGCGGGACAGCCTGGCCAACCATTTGCGGCGGCGGGTCGGCATGGAGGGGGTCAAGGCCGGTCTGCTGCGGGAACTGCTTCCCGAGGAGGTTTTTGCTGACCCGCAGCGCCTGGCCGCAGCCATCAAGTCCCTGCCGGTGCCGGTGCTGGCGCCTCGTCCCCTGGATGAGGCGATCAGTACGGCGGGGGGCGTCCTCTTTGAAGAGCTGGATGAAAACCTGATGCTGCGTTCCCGGCCCGGCGTCTTCTGCGCCGGGGAAATGCTCGACTGGGAGGCCCCCACCGGCGGTTACCTGTTGACCGCCTGCTTTGCCAGCGGCCGCACCGCCGGCCTGGGTGCCCGGCAGTGGCTGGCAAATGCGGCCGGTCAGCCGCGACTGTAGGCGGTAATGGCGCCGGAAATCTGCTCCAGAGCCAGGACCTGTTCGACGCCCCCGAGGCGGATGGCTTCCTTGGGCATACCGAATACCACGCAACTGGCTTCGTCCTGGGCAATGGTGCGGGCACCGGCCTGACGCATTTCTTTCATGCCGATGGCGCCGTCGTCCCCCATGCCGGTCATGATGATGCCCAGGGCATTGCCGCCGGCGTATTTGGCGGCCGAGCGGAAGAGCACATCGACGGAAGGTTTGTGGCGATTGACCAGGGGGCCGTCGGTGACCTCGACGGTAAATTGGGTGCTGCTGCGCTTGAGCATCATATGCTGCCCTCCGGGGGCAATGAGAGCAAGCCCGGGCTGCACCCGGTCCCCGCTTTTTGCTTCGCGGACCTCGATCTGGCAACGGTTGTTCAGGCGTTCGGCAAAGGTTGTGGTGAATTTTCCCGGCATGTGCTGAACGATGACGATCCCCATGGTGCTGGCGGCCAGTTTGCTGAGTACCGTTTCCAGTGCCTGGGTGCCACCGGTGGAGGTGCCGATGACCACGACCCGCTCGCTGGTGCGCGGCAGTCCGGGAGGCGCTTCGAGACTGAGCATGACATCGGCGGAATTTTTGGGACGGACCAGAGCGGGAGCCGGGTCGGTTAACCGGCTGCTGCCTGCCTGGGCAGTCGGGCGCATTGCAGAGGGTGAAAACAGCTTGTCGGAGGATTTTTTCATTGTTGTTGGGCCGACGCCTGGGCGTATTGCTGTGAGGGAATGTGCCCCCTATGCTATTCTCCTCGGACTTGGAAGGGAAGACTTGCCGTGGGCAGAACCTGTATTCTGGTAGTGGACGACGAACCGATCAACCTCGATATCGTGGTGGAAAACCTCATCGAGGAGGGTTACGACGTCGTCAGCGCAACCGCCGGCGAAGAAGCCTGGCAATTGATCGAGGCGACCCCCCAGCGCTTTGATGTCATTCTCCTCGACCGCATGATGCCGGATATCGATGGCATCGAAGTTCTGCGCCGGGTCAAGGCGCAGCCGGGAATGCTGCATACCCCGGTGGTCATGCAGACCGGAATGACGGCGGATAGTGATATTGCCGAAGGTTTGCGGGCCGGCGCCTTCTACTACCTGACCAAACCTTTCTCCGCCGATACCCTGCTGGCCATTGTCAGCGCTGCCGTGCGGGATCGTCAGGGGCACCTCGATCTGCAAAGGGAAACCGAGCAGCTCGGCCGTTCCTTGTCCTGTCTGCGGGCCGGCCATTTTGTATTCCGTTCGCCGGAAGAAGCGCGCAGCATCGCTACCCTGGCCGCCAATGTGGCACCGGATGCGGGCCGGGTGGTGCTCGGCTTGTCGGAATTGATGCTCAATGCGGTTGAGCATGGCAATCTGGCCATCGGTTATGCCGAAAAAACCCGCCTCATCGAGTCCGGCGACCTGCACGATGAAATCCTTCGCCGGCTGACTTCCGATGCCTTCGGCAGCCGGGCTGCCGAGTTGTTCATTGAACGCTCCGACGGGGAAATTTCCTACCTGATCCGCGATCAGGGGAGCGGTTTCGACTGGAGCAGCTATCTGGAAATGAATCCCGAGCGGGCTTTCGATACCCATGGCCGGGGAATAGCCATGTCCCGCATGTTGAGTTTCGACGGCCTCGACTATCTCGGTCGCGGTAACGAAGTTCGCGCCGTCGTCAGGCTCTGAGGAAGGGACGTTTCCCCTCCAGCCCGGTGTGCGGCGATTCCTTGACAGACCGCTAGCTGGCGTTCAGGGAAGGATGGCGCTGTCTGGCCTTGCGCAATAGGCTCAGGGCCGGCTCAAAGTCGAAATTGTCCAGATACTGGGAGAACACTGCGTACTCGGCTCCCAGAACGGCAAGCAGCATGACCTCGTGCTGGCGGGCCAGGGCCGTGCAGCTGACATTGTCGTCGGCAAGCAGGGCTTCCAGTTGGGCCAGCAGCGGAGCGACCGTTTCCGGGTCTATGGTCAGCGGCGTGGCGTTCAGGTCAGCCGGCAGGCAGTTCTGAATCTGGCTGATGATACGGTGCAGGGTGTCTTTCACTTCGCTTAACCACTTTTCCATGCTTCCGTTATCTTCCTGGTCGCGAATGGCCGCCTCCAGCTTGGCCGCCAGTTGCTGCACGGCGACGATACCCAGGGTGCCGGAGGCGCCCTTGAGGGAATGGGCCTGCCGCCTTGCCGTATCGAGGTCGCCGGCGGTCAGGCTTTGCCGGATGAGGGACGGATCGCCGGCGTGGTGGTCGGCAAATTGGCGAAGCAGCCGCAGATAGCTGGGCAGTTTGCCCCGCAGAGCGGTCAGTCCGAACTGCACATCCAGCCCGACGATATTGTCCAGGCCCACCGGCAGGGTGTCGTTGTCGGTAGTGGCCGACGCGGAAGGCAGAAGCTGATCGCTGTCGGACGGAACGGTTTCCAGGCGGGCCAGGGGCAGGGTGACATGCAGCCAGAAACTGCTGCCGGTGCCGGGCTGGCTCTCCACGCCAATCTGCCCGCCCATCAGCCTGGCAAAGGCGCGACAGATCGACAGGTCCACGCCGATCCCGCCATGGCGCCGGGTGATGGAGGGGTCGAGCTGGGCAAAGGGTTCAAACAGGCGGTCTTGCACCGCCGGGGCAATACCGATACCGGTATCCCTGACCTGGCAGCGGATTTCTGCCTGACCGTTGCTGGCGGCGCGATGCGAGAGGGTCAGGGTGACACTGCCGCGTTCGGTAAATTTGACGGCATTGGACAGGAAGCTGCTGAGAATTTGCGCCAGGCGACGGGCATCGCCATGCAGGGCGGAGGGGAAACCCGGCGTGATCTCACAGCTGAGCAGCAGTCCCTTGGCCTGGGCTGCCGGCTTGACCAGTTGCATGATCCGCTCGACCAGGGGTTGGGTGGCGAAGTCGGCGGGTTCCAGCACCATCGTGTTGGCTTCAATGCGGGCCAGGTCGATCAGGCTGCCGATCATTGCTGCCAGATCATCTGCTGCATTGGCGGCACGATCCAGGCGCTCGCGCTGTTCCCGCTCTACGGCGCCGGTATGGGCGAGATGGATGAAACCCTGGATGGCATTGATCGGGGTGCGCAACTCGTGACTGATGTTGGTCAGGAAGGTGCTCTTTGCCTGATTGGCGCTCTCTGCCTTGTCCAGCGCGGTCGCCAGGGCCTCGGTGCGCTGTTCCACCATTTGCTCAAGTTCCTGGCGGTAGCGATTGAGTTCTGACTCGTTTTTGCGCCGCTCGGTGATGTCCATGCAGAACGCCAGCACATGGGGCTCACCATGGAGGTCCACGAGGCCGCAGGAGGTGCTGACGGCACGGGGTCTGCCCTGCTTGTCATGCCAGATTGCTTCGTGGTCGATAATCTGGCCTTTTTCCCTGAGCATGGCGATCCACTCAGCCCGGCTGGCTTCATTGGGCCACAGGCCGATTTCCAGAGAAGTCCTGCCGATGACTTCCTCCGCCGTCCAGCCAAAAGTTCGGGTGTAGGCGGCATTGATATCCACGTAACGACCAAGCTCCAGGCTGGCAATGGAACAAGCCACCGGGCTGGCCTTGAAGGCAACGAGAAAGCGCTGCTGGAGCTCTTTTTGGGCCAGTTCACTTTCCAGCAACATGCGGTAGCGTTGTTTGTCCTGGTAGAGCGAAATCAAGGCCAGGGCGGTGACCAGGGTCAAAATGAAGCCAAGGGTGATGCCCAGAATGAGCACGGCGCTCCTGTGCCACCCGGCAAAGGCTTCTTCGCTGCTGATTTTGGCAATCAGGTGCCAGGGCGAGTCGGGAATGTCCCGAATGGCGCCAATGATCGGAATGCCGGAATAGTCCGCGCCTTCATGGATTCCCTTTTCACCGAGGGTGGCCTTGACGCTGAGAACGTCCGTGCGGGTCAGGGGGACTCGGAAGTTGAGGGCGGTATCGCGGTGAAAACGCAGTTCGTTGAGGAAGAGAACGTCGTCACCGTCGCGGCGGGTGAGTAACAGCTCGGCTGTCTGGCTGGG
>CAZHVZ010000033.1:0-13503 GCA_964536245.1 uncultured Rhodocyclaceae bacterium | reverse complement strand
ACCGGCCAGGACTGGATCATGGGGTAGAGCGATGTGCGGGGATCGATCTGCAGGACGACGGTGCCGATCAGCCTGGATTCGGCGCCCTGGCTGTAGATGGGGACCACGAGATCGAGCTGGGGGTGGCCATTGACGACGCCGGGATAAATGTCGGTCAGGGTGACGCGCCGGGACTGGGAGGACAAATGAATGGAGCTGAGGATGTGGGCGGGGAATTGCTGGGAGTTGTCCACCAGGCTGAAACGGATTTCATCGGAAGGATCGAGAATCAGGGCATTGAAATAGCCGATATGCTCCCGCATCGCCTCAACCCGGTTGCGCAGCCGGCGGGTGGTTTCCGAAGTTGGGTTTTCCAGCCAGGATTCCAGCCCGTTCAGGAGAAAATCGCTTCTTTGCAGCAAGGCGCCATCGACCAGGCGGTCCTTGCGCCAATCCGCTATCTGACTGACCTTGAGTTCCGAGATGGTGGTCAGCTGGGCTTCCACAGCGCGCCGGCTGTCGGCCTTCTGCAAGTGATAAAACCAGTAACCGCCAAAAGCCGAAAGCAGAGTCAACACCGCCACAAGCAAGGGCAGGCCGGTGAGGCGGGACGGTTTGGTCAACATGGGCTATTCGGTTTTGGGTGCCGGCAAGGCATCCAGAAGTGGCCCGACAGTACGGTCAATGGTGCCGGCAAGCTGGTCGGCCAAGAGATCGCGTTCGCTGCGCGGAGCGTTTTCCTTGAGCGACAGCTCGAGAGCGGCGGCAGCTGCCTGGAGCGAGTTCATCCCAAGGGTGCCGGCTGCGCCCTTGAGGGAGTGGGCGATGCGTCGCGCCGTTTCCGTTTCGCTGTTGGCCAGATGTTTCCGGATCTGATGGGCGTCTTCGGCGTGGGTTTCGGCAAACTTGCCGAGCAGCCGGAGGTAACTTGCTTCACGTCCCCGCACGGCTTGCAGGCCGGCTTCAATGTCCAGGCCGGGAATGCCGGCCAGCTGCTGCCGCAAATCGCCGGTGAGCGGCTGCGTCGAGGCCGGTGCGGCAGTCGGGACCGCCTGGTGAGTAGGCAACCATTTGATCAAGGCGGCAAACAGGCTGTCCGGATTGACCGGCTTGGCAATGTGATCGTCCATGCCCGCCGCCAGGCATTGTTGACGATCTTCGCTGAAGGCATTGGCAGTCATGGCCAGGATCGGCGTGCGATGGGCGGTTTCAGCGGCACGAATGGCCCGGGTGGCGCTCAATCCGTCCATGACCGGCATTTGCATGTCCATGAGGATAAGGTCGTAGGCGTTCTGTGCCACCTTTTCAACAGCCTGCAAGCCGTTTTCGGCCAGATCGACCCGCAGGCCGGCACCCCGTAGTAGATCAAGGGCGACTTCCTGATTGATTTCGTTGTCTTCCACCAGCAGGATGGCCGGAGGCGGCTGGCCGAAGACAAACTCACCGGCGCTTGCGCCGGGAGCGCTCAGGGCCGGAGTCTGCAAGGCGCTGTGTTGCAGGGTCAGGGTGACCCAGAAACGGCTCCCTTCCCCCGCTGTGCTGTCGACGCCGATTTCTCCGCCCATCAGTTCTGCCAATCGTTTGCAGATGGCCAGTCCCAGTCCGGTGCCGCCGTATTTGCGGGTAATGCTGCTGTCGGCCTGCTCGAAAGCCTTGAACAGGCGGGGCATGGCTTGTTCAGCGATACCCGTGCCGGTGTCGCTAACGGCAAGGCGCAGTTTCAACTCCGACGGGGTTTCTTCCAGCAGATCCAGGTCAATGGCAATGCTGCCCCGTTCGGTAAATTTCACGGCGTTGGACAGGAAATTGAGCAGAATCTGCCCGATCCGCAAGGGGTCACCCAGAACCATGACAGGCAGGGCCGGATCAATGTTGAGGGTAAGTTGCAGGCCCCGTGACTGGATTTTGTCGATCACCAGCGTCACGGCGTTATTGACCATGTGGGCCAGCTCGAAATCAATTTTGTCCAAGGTGAGGCGACCGGCCTCTATTTTTGAAATGTCGAGAATCTGGTTGATGATGGCCAGCAGATGGTGGGCAGCGTCCGAAACCTTGCCCAGGCGTTCGAGCATGGAGGGGTTGCTGGCATCACGCTGGGCGAGATGGGTGAGGCCGATGATGGCGTTCATCGGGGTGCGTATTTCGTGGCTCATGTTGGCCAGAAAAGCGCTCTTGGCATAACTGGCCGCCTCGGCGACCTGCCTTGCTTCTTCCAGCTCGGAGGTGCGTTCGGCCACCAGGTGTTCCAGACGGTTGCGGTGGCGGTCGAGTTCGAGCCCGATCCGTTTCTTTTCGGTAATGTCTTCCTTGATCGCCAGGTAGTGGGTGATTTCGCCATCAGCCTGGCGAATCGGCGAAACCAGGGCAAATTCGTAATAGATTTCGCCATTCTTGCGGCGGTTGATGAACTGACCTTTCCATGACTCCCCTTTTGATAGCGCGGCCCAGAGAGCGGCGTAGGTTTGCGGCGGGGTTTGTCCGGAATGCAGAAGCTCCGGGGTGGAGGTGCAGGCTTCCTCCCGGCTGTAACCGGTGACCTGGGTAAAGGCCGCGTTGACGTATTCAATGCGGGCATCCCGGTCGGTGATGACGATGCTGTGCGGACTTTGTTCAACGGCCAGTTCAAGTTTGCGCAAGTGGGCTTCAAAGCTGCGGCGCTCGGTCATGTCCACCCAGATGCCGGAAAGAAAGCGGCGTCCGTGCAGATTGACAATGCGGTTGCTGACCCGGGTGATCCGCTGGCTGCCATTCTTGCGCCGGTGGGTCAGTTCATATTCGCCGCCGCCGGAAACGATGAGTTCCTGGATGCGGGCACGGATTTGGGCCGGGGTGTTTTCGGCCTGGATATCGTTCAGGGTCAGCCCGGCGAATTCGTTCCGGTTGTACCCCAGTCCGTGATGGGCGGCTTCGTTGAATTCGACAAAACGCAAGGTGTCGGTGTCGATCAGAACAATACCGTCGTGGGCCTGCTGGACGATGGTGCTGAACACCTGCTCCCGGCCCTGGAATGCGCCTGGGAGACTTGTGCGCGCAGGCGGGCGAGACCGGTCGCCAGCTCGTTGGCGAGGTCATCGAGGAGGGCGATTTCGCTGTCGTCAAACGCTTCGGGCTGGGCGGAGTACAGATTGAGGGCGCCGACGACGCTTCCGTCCACCCGCAAGGGAAAAGCGATGGAGGATTTGAAGCCATGGCGTCGGGCCTGTTCTCGCCAGGGGGCAAAATCAGGGTCGCTGTCGATGTGTTGGCAGGCGACGGGCATTCCGCTGCGGATGGCGCGGCCGGTCGGCCCCTGACCATGGACCGTGTCTTTCCAGGAGAGATTGAGCGTGGACAGATAGTGATCGTCAAAACCCGCTTCGGCGACGGGACTGATGCTTCCGTTTTCGTCCTTCTCGGCGAAACCGACCCAGGCCAGCCGGTAGTCTCCGAGTTCGATCAACAGATTGCAGAAATGGGTGAGCAGCTCGGCTTCGCTGCCGCAGCGGTTGGCCGAACGGGTGGCTTCCCGCAGCAGGGTGAGGGCGCGATTGTCCCGCCGCAGGGCCTGTTCGTTGCGATGGCGTACCGAGGTGTCGAGAATGAAGGCGAGTACGTAAAGTTCACCGTGCAATTCGATATGCTCTGCCGAAATGCTGACCTGTCGGGCTTCTCCATGACGGGTGGAAAATGTTGTTTCGTAGTCGTCCAGATGGCCGGTTTGTGCCAGTTTTTCCAGCCACCGCTGTCTTTCCTGTTCTCCCCACAGGCCAATTCCGACGGCTGTCCGGCCAATGATCTCTTCCCGCTTCCAGTCGAACATCCGGGCGTAGCGTTCGTTGACTTCAACAAACATTCCGTCGCTCAAGCGGGAAATGGAGGTGGCTGCCGGGCTGGCGCGAAAGGCAGCCGCCAATTCATAGGCATGGGATTGACGGGCCAGGGTGTCTTCCAGCAGTTCGATACTGAGCCTTTCCAGCAGGCGGTGCTGGCTGACAACGCCGATGATCTGGCCCTCGGCATCGACCACGGCCATGTGACGCAGATGCAGGGCATCCATGCGTTCCAGGGCGTCGGTGATGGAGGCGGTGACGAGGACAGAATGCACCGGGTGGCTCATGGTCTGGCCCAGGCTCACTGTGCCCGGAAGCGGGTGGCTGCTGAGAAGGCGGGGAATGTCCCGCTCGGTGAGAATGCCGACAGGCCGGTTGTCGGTGGTGACAATGACGTAGTCCCAGTTGCGGTCCACCATGTGTTGAAGTGCCGCCGCCAGGGGGGCCTCGGGCGGCAGGCAAGGAACTTCCCGATCCATGAGGGCGGACAGGTTGCGGATCCGGCGGAAGACATCCAGCCCGAGGTGGATGCGGCAGTCCGTTTCGCTGATGATCCCCGCTGTCTTGCCGGTGTTGTCGACCACCACCAGGTGACGTATATGGCGCTCGGCCAGGATCTGAATGGCGTCCCGCAGGGGCATTTCGCCAGGAGCGGTGAGCACCGGGGAGCTCATGGCGGCGGATACTTGTTCGCTGGTGGGGGTTTGACGATGTACCAGACGGACGATATCCCGTTCCGTCAAAATGCCAAGGGGAAGGCCGCCTTTTTCCACCAACAGACAGGAAACGCGGGCCTCGGCCATGCGCCGGGCTGCTTCCTGTAGCGTACAGTCCGGCGCCACCGTTTGTATCTGGCGGCTCATAACATCCGAGAGGGCAAGCTCGGCCATTTGTTTCATGCGGGCTTTCGGGGTGACCCGTCAGGGGAGGTCTTTGTCCTCATCCTCGCGGTAGCGGGTGGCAATCGTGGTGAATTGGTCGAAATGGCGTAAAAAAGCAGCAACAATGTCCGGGTCGAAATGCTTGCCGGGTTCGGCAGCAATGATGTCCCGCGCCACGTCAAACGGCATGGGGGGTTTATACACCCGGCGACAGATCAGGGCGTCGAAAACATCGGCCAGGGCCATCAGGCGTGCGGAAATGGGAATGGCATCACCGGCCAGGCCTTGCGGGTAGCCGCTGCCATCCCATTTTTCGTGGTGGCTGAGGGCGATTTCCTTGGCCAGGGCGAGAAAGGCCACCGGCTTGGTGGCGTCCCGTTCGGCCTGCTCGATGGCCTCGCTCCCGAGGCGGGCATGGCTTTTCATGATGTCGAATTCGCCAGGCGTCAATTTTCCCGGTTTGAGGAGAATATAGTCCGGGATGCCGACTTTGCCGATGTCATGGAGGGGGGCCGATTTGGCCAGCAGTTCAATGGTCTGGTCAGTGAGGAAGTCGGAGAAACGGGGGTGGTCGCGCAGGCCGTTGGCCAGGGTGCGGACATATTCCTGGGTGCGGCGCAGGTGGTTGCCGGTTTCCGGGTCGCGGGTTTCGGCCAGACGGGCGAGGGCGTGGATACTCACTTCCTGGATGAGAAGGTTCTCCTCCATGCGGTGCGCCACTTCTGCTTCCAGATAGGTATTCTGGTTCTTGAGCAAGTCATGGGCGTCCTTGAGCTCGATCTGGGTGCGGACCCGGGCCAGGACCACGGAAGGGCGCAGGGGCTTGGCGATGTAATCGACGGCGCCGTAGTCCAGTCCGCGTTCCTCATCCTCGGTGGAGTCCATGGCCGTGACAAAAATGACGGGAATGTCACGGGTGTTGGGGGCGGAGCGGAGCTCGGCCAACACCGCATAACCGTCCATGTCGGGCATCATGATGTCGAGCAGGATGAGATCGGGGGCCGGAACCGAACGGGCAATCTGCAAGGCTCTACGCCCGGAATTGGCCGCCCGGACGCGGTAAGCCGGCTGCAGCAACTCGCCCAGAACGCTGAGGTTCTCCGGGGTGTCATCGACGATCAGAATGGTGGCTTGTCGTTGGTCCATCTGTAATTACCCGATAATTCTTTTGGGTTCGGTGCTAAGTATTCGTCCTAAGGCGAGTTTATGCCAAGTCCGGCAATGCGACGATATATTTCAAAGCGCCGGGGATCGATCAAACCATTATTCAGCGCTTCGCCGAGTGCGCAATCCGGTTCCTTGTCGTGCCGGCAGTCCCGGAAACGGCATTTGCCAAGATAGGGGCGGAATTCGGGAAAGGCGTGTTCGATTTCGTTGCGGTCCAGGTGGCCGAGACCGAATTCCTGCAAGCCGGGGGAGTCGATCAGGTGGCTGTCGGCATCGAGATGGTAAAGGCAGGCATGGGTGGTGGTGTGCTTGCCGGAATCCAGTGCGGCGGAAATCTCCCGGGTCGCGGCCTTGGCTTCCGGAAGCAGGGCATTGACCAGGGTGGATTTTCCCATTCCGGACTGGCCCACCAGAACGCTGGTATAGCCTTGCAGGTAGGGGCGCAGCTCTTCGGCATGGTGGCGGGCGGATAGTTCAAGGATGCGGTAGCCGAGACGGTCCAGGATATCAAGACGCTGCCGGGCTGCCGGCAGCTGTTCCTCAAGGTCGCATTTGTTGAGGACGATGAGGGTTTCGATTTCCTCGCTTTCGGCGGCAATCAGGGCGCGGGTGACCAGTTCATCGGAAAAGCCGGGCTCGGTGGCGACCACCAGAACCAGTTGGTCGACATTGGCAGCGATCAGTTTCTGGCGGATTTCGTTGGAACGATAGAGCAGGCTGCAACGCGGTTGGATGTTCTCGATGACCCCCTGATCGGCGGAGGTGCGCTGGATCTCGACGCGATCACCGCAGGCCACGTCGCTTTTTTTACCCCTCGGAAAACAGGGCAGCAAACTGCCGTCCGTCAGTTCAACGACGTATTGCCGCCCGTGGGCAGCGACGACACGACCGGTCAGGTTCATGCTGGAGTGGCCTCGGTCAGCCGGGCGATGCGCAGGGCTGCCGGCGGGTGGGAGTCGTAAAAAGCGGAATGCACGGGATCCGGTGTCAGGGTGGCGGCGTTGTCTTCGTAGAGCTTGACCAGGGCGCGGGTGAGATCGGCGGCGCTGGCGTGCCGGGCGGCATAGGCATCGGCTTCAAATTCGTGGCGCCGGGAGAGGGCGCTGCTCAAGGGGCCGAAAGGAAAGGTGAATACCGGCATGACGAGAAAGAAAAGAAGCAGGGCGAGCGCCGTATTCTGCGCCTCCACTCCCAGTCCGGCATAAAACCACGGAGCATCGATCAATTGACCGAGCAGCCAGAGAAAGCCCAGGGAGAGCGCGAACATCATGACGATGCGCTGGATGACATGGCGATGGCGGAAATGGCCCAGTTCGTGGGCGAGAACGGCCTCCACCTCGGCGGGGGTCAGCCGTTGCAGGAGCGTGTCGAAAAAAACGATGCGCTTGCTTTGTCCGAAGCCGGTGAAATAGGCATTGCCGTGGTTGGAGCGCTTCGAGCCGTCCATGACGAACAGGCCGCTGGAGCGAAAGCCGCAACGGGCGAGAAGGGCTTCAATGCGGGTTTTCATTTCCCCGTCGTCCAGGGGAGAAAATTTGTTGAACAGGGGAGCAATCCAGGTTGGGTAGGCAAACAGGATGAGCAGGTTGAAGCCGCACCAGAAGCCCCAGACGTAAAGCCACCAAAGGCTGCCCATGGCCGACATCAGCCAGAGGACGGCGAGGATGACCGGTGTGCCGATGACCAGGCCAAGCAGGGTTTGCTTGAGCAGATCGGAGAAGAAAAGGCGAACCGTCATGCGGTTGAAGCCAAAGCGTTCCTCGACCACGAATTGCCGGAAATAGGCAAAGGGCAGGTCGAGCAGGCCGGAAATGGCCGTGACGCTGAATATCAGGGCCAGCCCATAGGCCCCACCAGTCAGCCGGGGCTGCCAGAATTCGTGCACGGCGGCGAGGCCGCCGCCGAGGGTCCACAGGAGGAGCAGGGCGGTTTCCGAGAGCAGGGTCGGGGTGCCCAGGCGAATCTTGGCGGCCGTGTAAGCCGCCGCTTTCTGATGGGCGGCCAGGGAGACCCGTTCGGCAAACTGGGCCGGAACGACCTGGCTATGAGCCTGTACATAGGCCCCGTGGCGGTGCGCCAGCCATAGGCGGAGGCCGGTGGAGAGTGCGAGGGCGACAAGAAAGACGAGGGTGAAGGTGAAGGTCATGCAGGTGTGAGAAAATCAAGCTTTTAAAGTCTTGGGCAATTATATGGCAGCCAATGCAAACAACCTCGTCTGGTTGGACATGGAAATGACAGGTTTGAACCCGGATGGCGACAAAATTATCGAATTGGCTATGGTGGTGACCAATTCGGAGCTGGAATTGGTCGCCGAATCACCGGTTTGGGCGGTTCATCAAAGCGATGCCATTCTCGCCGGCATGGACGACTGGAACCAGAAAACCCATGGCCGTTCCGGCTTGATCGACCGGGTCAAGGCTTCGGCCAAGGATGAAACGCTGGTGGAAGCCGAAGCACTGGAATTTCTGAAAAAATATTCCTCCACCGGGCATTCGCCCATGTGCGGCAATTCCATCTGTCAGGATCGCCGCTTCATGGCGCGTCACATGCCGACTCTGGAAGCCTTCTTTCATTACCGCAACCTGGATGTCAGCACCCTCAAGGAACTTTGCAAGCGTTGGGTGCCGGAGGTGTACAAGGGGTTCAGGAAAAAGAGCAAGCACACTGCTCTGGCCGATATCTACGAGTCCATTGACGAACTCAAGTACTACCGCGAGCACTTCATCAAGCTCAAGTAGATGGCCATCCATACCGGCCACGCCGAGTCTGCCCGTTTGTGGCCGGGCGGCGGGCGCCGGGGGAGTGCCTGGAATCAGTTCTGGCGGCGGTAGAGCCGGAATTTTTCCCGACGGTCACCGGGGCGGCTGCCTTCCCAGACGGTGAGCCAGCGGCCGGTCGGGGCCGCCAGTTCCTGGCGGGTGTCGCCCTGCACCAGAAGCCAGGGGCAGTCGCGCCCGGCGGGGCTGTCCGAAGCCAGGGGTTCGATCCCGACAAAATAGGCCAGGGAGGCCCGCTGGGTATCGCTCAGATCCCTTTCCGCCAGGCAGGACTGCCCTTCCGGCATATGTTTGGCGACCGCCTGGGCGACCGGACGGTAGCTTTTGCCGTAATCGAACCAGGGCAGGAGCAACACGGCGGCAAGCAGCCAGAAGGTGGTAAAACCCATGCTCCAGTGGGTCAGGCTGCGATAGGGTGAGCGCGGTGCGGTGACGATCAGCCACAGCCACCAGAGGGTGGCGGCCAGCCCGATAACCAAGGCGATGGGCTCGAAGTGCCCGACAAATCCGGGACGCAGGGCGACCACCCGGTTCGCCAGCCGGTCTGGCCAGCCCAGAGCCATGGCCGACCAGGCCAGCCAGACGAGGGCGGAAAAGAAGGTAAAGGTCATCATGCCGAACCAGTCGAAGGCATTGGCGGCCCCGCGCCGCAAGGCAAGGGCGCCGGGGGTGGCGATGAGGGCGAGGGGCGGCAGCAGCAGCAGGGCAGGAATTTCCTTGGGTCGGTAGCCAAAGGTCAGCATCAGCAGGGTCAGGCCGAATACGGCCAGGGGCAGGGTGAGGTGCCGCTCGGCCAGATTGTGCCGCTGCCGCCACAGCGTCCAGGCAGCAATGGGCAGCACCGGAAAGGCAAACCACGGGAGCAGGGCGAGATAGCCGAGCAGGCCGCGCAGGCCGTTGCCGCTGCTGAACTGGACCGCTTCCGTAGCCAGCCAGTCGGCCAGGCGGACGGGCTCCAGCAAGCCGAGGAGAAGGGGCCAGGGCAGCGCCAGGGCAACAAAAGTCGCCAGACCGGTGGCCAGGGTGCGCCAGGCGACCGGGCGCTGTTCCGGGGCGTGGAGCAGAACCGCCAGCGGGCCGGCCAGAAGCAGCGGGAGGGTGGGGGCAAAACCAGTGCCGAGCAGGCATCCGGCCAGGGCCAGGCCAAAGAAAGCCCCGGCCATGCGCGGTTTGCGGCCAAAGGCAGCCATGGCACCGAGCGCACCGCCGTAGGCCGCCAGGGCGACCAGCATCGGTTGTGCGTCGTGGGCGTGGATGAGCAGGCCGGCGGCGCCAGCCAGAAGCATGGGCGCGGCAGCTGCGGATTCCTGGCCGTAAAGCTCGCGGCTGGCGTAATAAATGCCGCTCAGGGCGAGAGCGGTCCATAAACCGCTGGCAACACGCATGGCATCATGCAGGGGGAGCAGCCAGCCAAACAGTTTGCCGGTAATGGCGGCACTCCAGTAATAGAGCGGAGGTTCGTTGAATGCGCGGCCGGCAAGGTCGGGAGAAAGCCAGTCAGCATGGGCCAGGATATGCCAGGCCGTGGCCAGGTGAATGGCGTCTTCGCCTTTCCAGGGGTCGCGGCCAATCAGCCCGGCCAGTACGTAAAAGGTCAGCATGCCGGCCAGCGCCCAGCCAGTGGGGGGCAGGTGCAGTCCTTTACGGAGTTTGGCGAGAATGTCCGGAGTACGATCTGGCATGAAGGCTACAAATGAAAAAGGCAGCCCATCGGCTGCCCTTTTGCGATGCCCTGGTGGCCAATAGGCAACTTAGGCGGACGCTGCCTTGCCACGCATGTTGGCGAATTTCTGGTTGAATTTCTCAACGCGACCAGCGGTGTCGACGATCTTCTGCTTGCCGGTGTAGAACGCGTGGCAGGAAGAGCACACTTCAACGTGCAGTGCCTTCTTCATGGTCGAGCGGGTGGTGAAGGTGTTGCCGCAGGAGCAGGTAACCTGGATCTCTGCGTAATCGGGATGAATGCTGGCTTTCATTTTTTGTCCTTTAATCAAGCGACCGGCGGATGTGGCCGATCTGGAAAACACTCGATTATCCTAGAATTATTCATCGCTTGCAAACAAATTGTGGAGTTTTGCCGGGTTCAGGTGATCTGAAAGCTGGCGACGGCGTCCGGAGCGATGATGATCGTGTCGCCGCGATGGATGGCGCGTTCCGTGATCCGGCCCAGATTGACATCGTTGAGATAGGTGCCATTGGTGGAGCCCAGGTCGACAACCACCCAGGTGCTGTCGCGCTTGCCGATCCAGAGGTGTTTGCCGGACACCTTCTCGTGGCGCACCACAATATTGGCCTTGGCCGGATCGCGCCCAAGATAGGCTCCTTCTGCGGAAACCTCCAGCTGTTGCCCGGCCAGCGGTCCGCTGCGAAAGTTGAGGGAAAGACGATTGAGCGGCAGGGAGATGACCGTGGCATCGATGCCGGCAGATGCAGTGGCGGGCGCCCCGCCTTGCGCAGGGGGCGAGGAGGGGGAAGCGGCGACCGGGGCCGAAGATTTGCGGCGGCTGACGACGACGCCCGCGATCGCTCCGACGATGAGCAGCAGGCCTCCGCCGATCGTTGCCAGGGGGGCATCGGGATGGTCGTCCTGCCAGGTGCGCGGAGCGTTGCGGATTTTGGGCAGGGGGATGCCCAGATCCCTGAGAACGGGAACGGCCACCGAAATATCCTCGGCCCAGCCGATTCCCTGTTGCATGGCGCGGTCCTTGCCGACGACAAAGGTGTTGATGCCGATTACTTCGCCGTAGCGGTTGAAGAGGGGACCGCCCGAGTTGCCGGGGTTGATCGCGGCATCGGTTTCGATAACCGGGATGCCCTTGATTCCCTGATTTTTTGCATCCCCTTCCAGCGGCTTTTCGCCGCCCAGCTTGCTGACAATGCCGCGTTTCATGGTTGCCGTGTACTTGGCCGAATCCACCACATCGGAGCCGCCGGGATAGCCGACGGAATAGACTTCATCGGAAACGGCGACCGCTCCGCCGAGAGCGAAAGCCGCCACACTGCGCCGATCGTTCAGGGGGCGGGGAAGCTTGAGAACTGCCAGATCGAGACCGGCCGCCTTCTGTTTTTTGTCATCATTCCAGGCCGACCAGGTGATCTGGGCGACCGGGGTCTTGATCGGAGCCCCCCCGGACTTGCCGGGGTGAAAGACAGCCAGCTGCTGGGTGACGTAGGGTAAATTCTTGCCAGCGTTTTCTTGCGCGTAGTTATTCAGCACCTTGAGGATGTATTTGATCCGCCACTCCGGGTTCTGCTTGAATTGCCGGATTTTTTCCTGGTCCGGATCCAGGTCGCTGATGATGAATTCCCGAACCGGCTGGGGCAGGCTGGCCAGCCATCCTTTCCATTCCAATGGGTCGAGCTTTTTCAGGGGTTCAACATAAATGCTGTAATAGGCAGCCTTGAGAACCTCGATCTTGTTTTCCGGGTGGCAGGTGTTGATGACGTGGCTGTTGGTCAGCACATACTCCGAATTGCCCACCAGAAAACCGGTGCCATGTCCGCCGTCGAACGGTTTGCCCTTGAGGCTGACTTCGCATTCGATGCGGACGACATTTTCAAGCATCAGGTCATGGGCGGGGGTGTGCTGGGCCAGGGTGGGCAGGGGGGTGGCCAGAATGCCAAGGGCAACTGCAAGGCCGGGGCGGCAGGACATGAAGATTTTTCCCGGTGGATATCGTGGGCGTGAAGTGTGCTTGATAACAAATACCCAGGTCAATAATAAACGGCACACCGCCCTGGTGTGCCGTTGATGGGGGCCGGTTGCCCGTTTTTTCTGAATCAGCCGCGCCGCATGGCGTCGAAAAACTCGTTATTGCCCTTGGTGGACTTGATCTTGTCGAGCAGGAATTCGACAGCCGCCAGATCGTCCATCGGGTAGAGCAGTTTGCGCAAGACCCACATCTTGCCCAGAACGTCCGGTTTGAGCAGGAGTTCCTCGCGCCGGGTGCCGGAGCGGTTAACGTTGATCGCCGGGTAGATGCGCTTCTCGGCCATTTTGCGGTCGAGGTGGATTTCCATGTTGCCGGTGCCCTTGAATTCCTCGTAGATCACGTCGTCCATGCGCGATCCGGTTTCCACCAGGGCGGTGGCGATGATGGTCAGCGAGCCGCCTTCCTCGATATTGCGCGCTGCGCCGAAGAAGCGCTTGGGCTTTTGCAGGGCGTTGGCATCGACACCGCCGGTCAGCACCTTGCCGGAAGCCGGTTGCACGGTGTTGTAGGCGCGGGCCAGGCGGGTAATGGAGTCGAGCAGGATGATGACGTCTTTTTTGTGCTCGACCAGGCGCTTGGCCTTTTCGATGACCATTTCAGCTACCGCCACATGGCGGGTAGCCGGTTCATCGAAGGTCGAGGCAACCACTTCGCCGCGCACCGTTCGGGTCATTTCGGTCACTTCTTCCGGGCGCTCGTCAATGAGCAGGACGATCAGGGTGGCTTCCGGATGATTGGTCGTGATGGCATGGGCGATGTGTTGCAGCATCACCGTCTTGCCCGATTTCGGCGGGGCCACCAGGAGGCCGCGCTGGCCGGCGCCAATCGGCGCAATCATGTCGATCACCCGGCTGGTGATGTTTTCCTCGGCCTTGATTTCGCGCTCCAGGCGCAACATGCGCGTCGGGTGCAGCGGAGTCAGGTTCTCGAACATGATCTTGTTCTTGGTGGACTCCGGCGGCATGCCGTTGATACGGTCCAGTTTGGTCAGCGCCACATAGCGCTCGCCATCCTTGGGGGTGCGGATTTCGCCATCAATCGAATCGCCGGTGCGCAGGTTGAAACGACGGATTTGCGAGGGGGAAACGTAGATGTCGTCGGTATTGGCGAGATAGGAGGTTTCCGGCGAGCGGAGGAAGCCGTAGCCATCGGGCAGGACTTCGAGGGTGCCGTCGCC
>CAZHVZ010000032.1:25573-29254 GCA_964536245.1 uncultured Rhodocyclaceae bacterium | reverse complement strand
CCTCTGCCTTCGGAGGGCAGCGCTCTATCCAGCTGAGCTACGGGTGCGTGGGAGGGCCGGTTAGCAGGGCGGACGCAGTTGCGCCAGTACCTTGTTGCGGGTGAGGCCCGCAGTTAGCAATTTGGCAAGCGTCCTCCGCTTAAAGGCACGGAATGAACGCTTTTTCGAGCATCGGACCCGCCAACCCGCCGACCGGCGGGAGTTTGCCTGCTTCGGGGCGTCCCGAATTCGGCCAGGCCTCGGCCAGCGGGATGAGCATGAAGTGGGCGGCGCTGCACGACGCGGCCGGCGTCGTGGCCATGCTGGCCGGAATTGCCGCCGAACCGATGCGCCCGGAAGTGCGCAACTTTCCAGCCCTGATGCGCGATTGCGGCGGTTGGCGCAGGTCTCTTGCAGACCAGGGGATCGAAGACCTGAGCGCGGTCATGGAACCGGGCCTGGCCGCCCTGCTTGCGGTCCACGCGCGCGGGATCGATCCGGCGACGGCCGCGCTGGCGCTGTGGCAGGAGTTCTGTGCCGCGCGGGCCGCGCTGCTGGCCCTGACCCCGCCCCCAGAGGAGCCGGCGCCGCGCCGCTTCACCTGACCGGGCATCGACTCCCGCTTGCGAAGTTCATATTATGTTCTAAAACTGCGGAAATGTCCGCAGCACCAATCGAGCCGATTCGAGAACCCGCCGACTCTCCCGCTGACGCAGAAGCCCGGGCTGCGCGCGGCGTTGCCCGCGGGATCGGTCGGCTGTTTGCCCGCAACGACATCTGGTGCCTGCCGGAAATGCCGCTGCGGTCCGGTCGGCGTGCCGACCTGATGGGGATCGACGCCAAGGGCCAGCTGGTCATCGTCGAGATCAAGGTCAGCCGCGCGGATCTGCTCGGCGATGCCAAGTGGACCGACTACCTCGATCATTGCGACCGGTTCTACTGGGGGCTGGCAGCCCATCTCGATCGCGCCTGCATGGAGCAGGACGCCTTCCTGCCGGCACGCTGCGGCCTGATCGTGGCGGATGGCTATGATGCGGAGATCCTGCGCCCGGCAGCTACGGTCCCGCTGGCAGCCGCGCGCCGCAAGGCCGAGACCGAGCGGCTGGCACGGGCCGCGCTGCGCCGGCACAGTGCGCTGATCGATCCGAGGCTGTCAGGCTGGGCAGTCTGACGCGTGCGGAGCTGGGATAGCCTCGCGCTGCTGTTGGCCGCGCTCAATCTCTGGACCTTCGCCAGCTTCTGGCACGACAAGCGCCAGGCAATCGGCGGCGGCTGGCGGGTGCCCGAGGGGCGGCTGCTGCTGCTGTCCGCGCTGGGCGGAAGCCCGGCCGCCTTCGCCGCGCGCCACCTGTTTCGCCACAAGACGCGCAAACAACCCTTTGTCACCCTGCTCTGGCTGATCGCCTTGCTCCAGCTGGGCGTGCTGGGCGGGTGGGTCTGGGCCGGAATGCCCTTGCCAAGCACGGGCGGAGTGCCACAAGGCGGGGCGTGAGCACCGCACCCCCGCCACAGGAAACCAGTCTCCTCGCCCCGGGCCGCGCCCTGGCCCCATTCCGGTTCCCGGCCTTCCGGGCGATCTGGACAGCGAATCTCGTTTCCAATTTCGGCTCGATGATCCAGTCGGTCGGCGCGGCCTGGCTGATGACCGACCTGACCACATCGCACCAGCTGGTCGCGCTGGTCCAGGCATCGACGACGATTCCCTTCATGGTCCTGGCCGTCTTCGCCGGGGC
Organism: uncultured Rhodocyclaceae bacterium; assembly: GCA_964536245.1. Classification (GTDB taxonomy): domain Bacteria; phylum Pseudomonadota; class Gammaproteobacteria; order Burkholderiales; family Rhodocyclaceae; genus CAZHVZ01. Next base: position 27,542 of record CAZHVZ010000032.1, on the reverse strand, counting down.
CATCGCCGACAATTATGGCTGGCGGCGCAGGCGGGAATGCTGGTGGTGTCGGCCACGCTGGCCGTGCTGACCCTGCTCGGCCAGATCGGGCCGCTGTCGCTGCTGGCCTGCACTCTGGCGGTGGGCTGCGGAACGGCGCTCAACGGTCCGGCGTGGCAGGCATCGGTGCGGATGCAGGTCGGCCCGGCCGACCTGCCCCAGGCGATCTCGCTCAACACCATTGCCTTCAACCTGGCGCGCAGCGTGGGGCCGGCGCTGGGCGGCCTGCTGATTTCACTGACCGGCCCGGAGGTCGGTTTCACGCTCAACGCGTTCAGCTATCTGGCGCTGATCATCGTCCTGCTGCGCTGGAGACCTGAACACCCGCCCCGCCAGCGCCAGCCGATGCTGGCCTCGACCATGACCGGCCTGCGGTTCTGCGCGGGAGCGGATAAGGGCGAGATCGGAACCGGCCTGGGGTTCGGTCAGATTCATGGTCCCGGTCCATTCACCGGTCACCATTTTTTCCAGGAAAACCGCCTTCAGTTCATCACTGGCACAGGTCAGCAGAGCCTCCACCGCGCCGGTGGTGAGCAAAGGACCGAGGGAAAAGGAAAGATTGGCGGAACAGACCATTTCCTTGACCGCCATGGCCAATGTGTCCGGCTGACCGTGGCCGCCGAATTCGGGCGGCGAAGCAATGCCGTTCCAGCCGGCCTCACAGAAGGCCTTGTAGGCCTCTTTCCAACCCGTCGGGGTCAGTACGCCATCGGCGGTCAGCTTGCAACCTTGCTGGTCCCCCACCCGGTTAAGGGGAGACAGGACTTCGCTGGTAAATTTGGCCGCTTCATCGAGGATGGCGTCCGCCATATCCGGTGTTGCTTCGGCGTAATCGGGCAACAGCCCGCTCAACTCCGGGTAGCCGGCCAGTTCGTCCATGACAAAACGCATTTCCTTGATCGGTGCGCAATACTCGCTCATCGGGTGTTCTCCTGTTAATTTTGTTTGCCGGATGCCGCCCCCTGGCGACATCCGGATTGATTGCTCTCAGGCGCCGTCTTTCAGGGCGCGCCTCAAGATCTTGCCGACGTTGGTGCGAGGCAGATCGTCGCGGAATTCGACCTGCTTGGGAACCTTGTAACCGGTCAGCTGCTTGCGACAATGCTCGATGAGTGCTTCCGCAGTCAGGGCCGGATCCTTGCGCACGACGAAAATCTTCACAGCTTCTCCGGACTTGTCATCGGCAACGCCAATGGCCGCCACGTCACTGACCCCGGGATGCATGACAACGGCCTCTTCCACCTCGTTAGGATAAACATTGAAACCGGAAACCAGGATCATGTCCTTCTTGCGATCCACCAGGAAGACGAAACCTTGCTGGTCAATGTAGCCAACATCGCCGGTGCGCAAAAAACCATCCTGATACATGACATTGGCCGTTTCTTCCGGGCGCTGCCAATAGCCCTTCATGACCTGCGGACCACGGATACAGATTTCACCAACCTGGCCGCGCGGCACCTCCTTGCCGGCATCATCGCGAATCGAACATTCCGTGGAAGAAATGGGCAAGCCGATGGAACCGTTAAATTCCTTCATGTGCAGCGGATTAATGGTGGCTGCCGGAGAGGTTTCGGTCAAACCATAGGCCTGCAACAAGGGAGAGCGCGTCACCTGCGACCAACGATCCGCCACCGGTCCCTGGACGGCCATGCCGCCGCCAAGGGTGACATTCATGGTTGAAAAATCCAGGTTGTGGAACTCCGGATCATTGAGCAAGGCGTTGAACAGGGTATTCACCCCGGTCACCACCGTCACCGGATACTTCGACCACTCCTTGATGAAGCCGGGAATATCCCGGGGATTGGCAATAAGCAGATTGCGGGCGCCGATCATCAGGAAGGTCAGGCAATTCGCAGTCAGGGCAAAGATATGATAGAGCGGCAGCGCACAAACACTGGTAACTTGATCGCCACTTTCATGCACCGACTGA
>CAZHVZ010000032.1:17115-25563 GCA_964536245.1 uncultured Rhodocyclaceae bacterium | reverse complement strand
GCGGTAATAATGAATTCTTCCCCCTCCTTCACCGCCGGTCTAATCCAGGTATAGGCCTGCATGACGTTGGCCGTGATATTGCCGTGGGTCAGCATGGCGCCCTTGGAAACCCCGGTGGTGCCTCCCGTGTATTGCAGGAAGGCGATATCGTCATGGTTCAGGGTCACCCCCTCCATGCCATTTCGGCGGCCTGCCGCCAGGGCAGCGGTGAACGTGATCGAAGCCGGCAGCGACCAGGCCGGAACCATTTTTTTGACATGGCGGAGCACCAGATTGACCAGAGTTCCCTTGAGCATGCCGAGCATCTCACCCATCGGTGTCACCACCACATGCTTGACCGCTGTTTTGCCGATAACCTGTTCCAGAACATGGGCAAAATTCTCGACAATGACAATGGCTGCCGCCCCCGAGTCCTTGAGCTGATGCTCCAGTTCCCGTGGCGTATACAAGGGGTTGCAATTGACCACGACACAACCGGCGCGCAAGGTGCCAAAGAGGGCTACCGGGTATTGCAGCAGGTTGGGCATCATCAGGGCCACCCGCTCTCCTCTTTTGATGCCACGGGATTGCAGCCAGCCGGCGAAATCCCGCGACAGGCGATCCAGTTCGGCATAGGTCATTTCCTTGCCCATGCTGATGTAAGCCACCTTGTCGGCGTATTTGCGGCAGGCCTCTTCGAACAGGGCAACCAGCGACGGGCAGTGGTCGATACTGATATCAGCAGGCATTCCCGGTGGATAACTTTGCAGCCAGATCTTTTCCATTTGTCCCTCTCCTTTTTAAGTATCAGTGACCGAGCAGCGACTTCTTGAGTGAGCCGTCCACCGGGTTTTCACCCAGCCAGACCTTGAGCAATGCCTTGGCAAAGGCCTGGCCGGCCACCTTGCCGCGAGCCTCGCCATTGAGGCTGACGGCGACGCCTTCAGCTGAAAAATCGATCGCCACGGTATCGCCGTTCTTGGCATTGCCAATTTTCTTCATCACTTCGGCAAACTGGTCGGCCTGGATCTTGAGAGCACTCAACTCGGCTTCGCTGTTGTTGTCCTTGAGCCCGTCCCGCAAGGCGCCATAGAGGGTATCGGCATCGATGTCCCGCAACAGGCGCAGCGCCATGCGGCGCAGCGCAGGCGTATCGAGGATGGTGCTGGCCACGCTGCCCTTTTGCGTCACGTAAAGAGCGCCGACATAAACCTTGACGAACACCTTGGTCCGCAAGCCGGCACCATTGAGCACCAGTTCCTGGCCACCGACCTTGATGCTCTCGTCAACCTTGACGCCTGCCACCTCGGCCGCCTGAAGCCCCGGCGCCGCCATGAGCGCCGCCACCAGGGCGGCAACCCGTACAGAGTGCGAATGAATCATTTGTCTCCTTCTGTGGATTTTTGCCGGTAATAGTTTTTGTCGGCGATATAAACAGTTCTTTCTACAACGGTGTGCACTACGCCATCAGCATCTTTCAACTCTACCAGATAGGTGCGATCCAGTTCTGGTTCTTTCTGCAAGGCAGCGCGTATGGCAAGCACCTCATCCTGATCGAGGACGAAATCGGCATACAAGGTGGAAAAACCCGGCTTACGGTAGCGGATGCTGGCAGATTTATCCCAGACGATGAAGCCTTCACCGAGAGCCGACATGATCATCATCGGATGCACCCCATCGGTCACGGCGAACAGGGAGCCGCCGTAAATGGAGCCGACCACGTTCCGCGTCCGCCAGCTCAGGGGCAGGCGAATGCGGATGTGCGACAGGTCGGGCGCCACATGCTCAACGCGCCCTCCCGTCCCCCGGAAGGCCGGGTGGAAATTGAACCCCACCCGCATCATCCGGGCCCGCCATTTGGCGGGCACTCTGGCCAGCCAGGCCGGTTTCATTGCCTAGAGCGCCTCGATGATACCGGCCGCCCCCATGCCGGTGCCGATACACATGGTCACCATGCCGTATTTGCCGCCGGTGCGTTTCAAACCATGCACCACCGTAGCCGTACGAATCGCTCCCGTGGCACCCAGCGGATGGCCCAGGGCAATGGCGCCGCCCAAGGGATTCACTTTTTCCGGATTGATCTTGAGTTCCTTCATCACCGCGATGGACTGGGCAGCGAAGGCTTCATTCAATTCAATCCAGTCGAGATCGTCCTGAGCGATGCCCACCTGTTGCAGCACCTTGGGGATGGCCGCAATCGGACCGATCCCCATGATCTCCGGAGCCACCCCGGCCACCGCGTAACCGGCAAAGCGGGCCAGGGGAGTCAGGTTGTATTGCTTGAGGATTTTCTCCGACACCAGCATCACCGCTGCGGCGCCATCCGACATCTGGGAGGAATTCCCGGCCGTCACCGAACCGCGTGCGTGAAACACCGGTTTCAGTCTGGCCAGGCTTTCCATGCTGGAATCGAAACGTGGGCCTTCATCCTGTTCGGCAACCCGTTCCCTGACCGTGATCTGGCCGCTCTTGAGATCGGGCAGATGCTGACGAATGGCATAGGGGGTAATTTCCGCATTGAAGTGCCCGGCTTGAATGGCTGCACAAGCCTTCTGGTTGGACGCCACGGCAAAGGCATCCTGCTCTTCGCGACTGACGCCCCACTGGCGAGCCACTTTTTCAGCGGTCAGCCCCATGCCGAAGGCGATGGCAACGTTCTCGTCCTTCTCGAAAAAGGCCGGGTTCATGGCCATCTTGTTACCCATGATCTGCGGCATGATGCTCATCGACTCAGTGCCGGCGGCAATCATCACATCGGCCAGGCCAAGGCGGATCTGGTTGGCAGCATCCGCCACCGCCTGAATGCCGGAGGAACAGAAGCGATTGATGGTCATCCCCGGCACGGTGATGGGCAGACCGGCCAGCAGCACGCCGATGCGGGCCACATTCATGCCCTGCTCGGCTTCCGGCATGGCACAGCCAACGATGACATCCCCGATGAGAGCCGGATCAACTCCCGGCACCTGCGCCATAACCCCTTTGATGACGTGAGCCAGCATGTCATCCGGCCGCACGTTGCGGAACATTCCATTGCGTTTGGACACCGGCAGGCGTGTTGCTGCGACGATGTAGGCTTCCTGAATTTGTTTGCTCATTGTGTTTCCTCGAATTGGTTATTCCATGTCGGCCTTGCGCCGAGCCGCGAAGCCTGAGCGCAGACAGTACAAGTCGTACTGCAAGCGACGGCGACAAAAGATCGGTACGAAGAGGGCATGGAATTAGTTACGCAGGGGTTTGCCGGTTTCCAGCATGTGCCTGATCCGGGCCTGGGTTTCGGGGGTTTTCAGCAATTCGACGAAAAGACGGCGCTCGACGGTAATCAGCCACTCTTCATCAACCAGGCTGCCGGCCTCGACTTCACCGCCGCACAGGGCAGTCGCTGCCGCCTTGGCCACCCGGTAGTCGTGGGCGGAAATCATGCCGCCTTCCTTCATGTTCACCAGCATCATCTCGAAGGTGGCGATACCGGTCCGCCCCGCCACCGGAATTCCCCGCGCCGGAACCGGCGGGGCATAACCGGCATCGGCCATGGCCCGCGCCTCCTTGATGGCGACATGGAGCAACTCATTGGCATTGAACAGGAAGGTATCGGTGGCCTTGGCAAAACCCATCTCCACCGCTTCCAGGGCGCTCTTGGCCACTTTGGCCATGGCCACGTTCATGAATACCGGTTGCAGATAATTAAACAGTTCGGTTGGCGTAGCCGACTGGGCAGCCCACTGACTGGCACGAATGGCGAACTCCTTGCAGCCGCCACCGGCCGGAATCAGGCCAACCCCGGCCTCGACCAGGCCGACATAACTCTCCAGAGCCAACACCCGCTTGGCGGCGTGCATGACGAACTCGCAACCGCCTCCCAGCGCCATCCCCTGCACCGCAGCCACGGTCGGAACCTGAGAGAACTTGAGAGCCTGCGAAGCGCGCTGGAACTTCTCGACGGTCATTTCCAGAACATCAAATTGTCCGGCCGCACAGGCCTCGGCCACCTGTTGCAGATTGGCTCCCACGGCGAAGGGGGCTTCATGCCACACCACCACGCCATCGAGATCCTGCTCGGCGCGGGCCACCGCAGCAATGACCCCATCGAGAACCTCGTCACCGATGGTGTGCATCTTCGACTTGAAGGAAAGAATGCCGATACGGGCATCCTGAGCCGGCAAGCGCCACAGGCGGACACCTTCATTTTCCCAAATCGTTTCACCGGATTTTTCCGGCGCAGCGGCAACCTCGCCAAGCACCCGTTCCGGAAATAACTGGCGGCCATAGACCGGCAGGGTAGAGCGGGCGGCGTAGGCATTGCGGCTGGCCGAGTAGGAACCTTCGGCGCTATGCACACCGGTACGACCGGACTCCAGCACCCAGGCCGGCAGCGGCGTGTTGCTCATGGCCTTGCCGGCAGCAATGTCGGCGGCAATGGCTTGGGCGGTATCGGCCCAGCCGGCGGCCTGCCAGGTTTCAAAGGGGCCTTGCGCCCAGCCGAACCCCCAGCGAATGGCAAAGTCCAGATCACGGGCATTGTCGGCAATGTGTTCCAGCTGCACCGCGCAGTAGTGGAATACGTCACGGAAAATGGCCCACAGGAACCTGGCCTGGGGATGTTCCGAGGCACGCAGGGCAGTGAATTTCTCGGCCGGATTCCTGATCTTGAGAATGGCCGCCACTTCCTCGGCCACTTCGCCGCCGGAAGTACGGTAGTCTTGGGCGGCCACATCCAGCACCTGGATTTCCTTGCCCTGCTTCTTAAAGATCCCGCACTTGGTTTTCTGGCCGAGGGCACCTTTTTCGATCAGCGCCTTGAGCCACACCGGCACTTGAAAATGGGCATGCCACGGGTCACCCGGCAGAGTGTCCTGCATGGTCTTGACGACATGCGCCAGGGTGTCCAGACCGACCACATCGGCGGTGCGGTAGGTGGCGCTCTTCGGACGCCCGATTTTCGGACCGGTGAGGGCGTCGACCTCGTCAAATCCGAGACCGAATTGGGCGGTGTGATGCATGACGGCAAGAATGGAGAAAACACCAATACGGTTGGCAACGAAATTGGGCGTATCCAGAGCCCGCACCACGCCCTTGCCCAAACGCGATGTCAGCCAGGCTTCCAGGCCATCCAGGGTGGCGGCGTCGGTGCTGCGGGTAGCGATGATCTCCACCAACGGCATGTAGCGCGGCGGATTGAAAAAGTGAATGCCGCAAAAGCGCGGGCGAAGCGCTGCCGGAACCCCTTCGGCCAGGCCGTTGATCGACAGGCCGGAAGTATTGGAGGCCACAATGGCGGTCGCCGAAAGATGGGGAGCGATCCTGGCATAGAGATCATTCTTCCAGTCCATGCGCTCGGCGATGGCCTCGATGACCAAATCGCACTCGCCGAGCAGGGCCAGGTGCTCTTCATAATTGGCGGCATCGATGTACTTCAGCTTGTCCTTGCTGGCCAGCGGTGCCGGTTGCAGTTTTTTGAGGCCATCCAGCGCCTTTTTGACGATGCCGTTCTTGTCGCCTTCTTTGGCGGGAAGATCGAAAAGCACGACCGGCACATTGGCGTTGGCCAGGTGCGCAGCAATTTGCGCCCCCATGACACCGGCGCCCAGTACCGCAGCTTTCTTGACGATGAGCTTCATTGATCGGTTCTCCTTTAGGTGTTGCTTTTTCATTTGCAGCCGGGTTGCTGCCTGAAGCATGACACGATTCGCTAATTGAAACGAACGTTTGAATTATAGGCGGGCAACACCCCGCGTCAAGAATTTTTTTAGGTGAACCATTCAAAAAAAACGCCCCGGGGCTACCGGGGCGTTTGCTATATCGATCAGGCTATCAGAAACCCATGGAGAACTGGGTTCCGATGATATGTACATGGGCATTGTACGAACCTTCCAGCACCCCGCTGGCGGCGGCACTGCCCCCCAAATCGTTGATCTTGGCGCGGTCAGCCTTGATATAGGTGTATCCGAGATCAACGGCCATGGTCTTGGTCGGCTTGAACTGGGCACCCAGGGAATACCACCAGCGATCATTGTCCGGCAGGCGGGCAGTACGGTACTCGGCAGACACCGGAGACTGGTCGCGGGCGATGCCGGCCTTGATCTTCCACTGGTCATTGACTGCATAGTTGCCGCCAACGGCTACGCGCCAGGTGTCCTTCCAGTTGTAGGGCACCGTCTTGTTGTCGCCAAGAATGGTGTTCTTGTCCCAGGTAAAGCGCAACTGAGGAATCGATGACCAGCCAGTCCAGCTGACATCACCGAGCAATTCCCAACGATCATTCAGTTTGTGGGAAAGACTGGCAATGACGGTATCCGGAACCGTGATGGTCGCCTTGCCGTTAACCGAAGTCGTGCTCAGGGCCAAAGTGGGGCCTGCGAGATTGGCCGTAACGTCCGCTTCATGGGTAATCTTGGAGCGGTAGGACAACCCCAGCTTGGTGCCTTGCTTGAAATCATAGGTCAGACCTGCATTCCAACCGGCACCCCACGCCTCGCCACGGGTTTTGACGAAACCATCCGGCGTGCCGGCGGTGGCGGCGGCGACGGTCGGGGTCGCTGCACCGATACAAGCGGCAGCGCCGGTCGGGCAGCTTGCGCGCAAGCCGCCGGAAAAGGCAACCAGAGCCGAGTCGGTGGCATTGGTAAACTCAAGGCGGGCCTTCTGAACATTAAATCCGAAACCCAGGGACAACTGGTCGTTGAACTTATAGGCGATGCTGGGGTTGAAATTCAGGGTTTTCACGCTGGATTCCAGAGCTTGATAGCGACCGACCCATCCATCCGAGTAGCTGGTGCGCAATCCAAAGGGTGCATTCATGCCAAACCCGATGGCCCATTTATCATCCAGCATTTTGGTGAAATAGGCGTTTGGAACCCAGCCATCCGTCCCGCCATTGCTCTCTCCGCCCAGGGGCTGGGCAAAAATGGTGGCGCCGGTTGCCGGGTTGACCGACTTGGCTGCCGCCACCGAAGCCCCATTGCTGAACTGGCTGCTTACGTCAATATAGCTGATGCCCATGGAGACATTGTTGCCCGGCAAAGCGGTCATGCCGGCCGGGTTGAAGAACACCGTGGAAGCATTCTCGGCCGTGGCCGCCGAACCGGCAAAGGCGTTACCCTGGCCAGCACCGTTCTGCTCCAGCAGCTGAAAAGCCGATGCACTCGCAGCTCCGGAAAATGCGATTGCCAGCATGGCCGGAATCAGGCGAAGAGTTGTTACCTTGGTCATTCAATGTCTCCTGGTTTTATTAAAGGCTGAAGGGGAGTATCCCCGCAATACAATGGGTGGATTAAATCTCAAACACGCGTTTGAAATCCATCTATTTGTGACAATTTGTTACCGAGGTGTTGGTTGCCTGCAACACTTCAGGACTGATTACGTTGAAAGTTGAGCGGCCCGCCGGTAAAGGGGGCAAAACCCGTGCCGAAGATCACTCCGGCGTCAGCCAGTTCGCCGTCCGCGACAATCCCGTCAGCCACCAGGCGTACGGTACGGTCGATCAACGGCTGGGCGAGTTTTTGCGCCAGCCCCGGGGGCACGCCAGCCACTGTGCCCTTGGTCGGCTTGCCCTCAACCCAGGCATAAAAACCCTTGCCGGTCTTTTTACCCAGATCGCCCTGGCCAACCCGTTCGAGCAAACATTTGGGCGCTTCGGCTCCGCCGGCCAGCTGCTTGCCGGCGGCCATGGCAATATCCAGCCCGACCGTATCGATCAGTTCAATGGGGCCCATCGGCATACCGAAAGCAAGCATTGCCTCATCCACGGTTTCCGGCGTGTTACCGGCGTCCACTGCCTGCATGGCGGCGAGCATGTAGGGCGCCAGCACGGCATTGACAAGGAATCCCGGTTCGCTCTTGACCGGCAACGGTAATTTGTCGATCTGGCGAACGAAAGAACAGGCCTGGCGGATCACTTGAGGATCGGCGCCGGTCGCTTCAACGACTTCGACCAGCGGCATCATCGCCACCGGATTGAAGAAATGGATGCCGACCAGACGCTCAGGTCGTTTGAGAACCGTGCGCAAATCCTCAAGCTTGAGACTGGAGGTGTTGGTCGCCAACACTGCACCCGGCTTCATCCGGGATTCCAGATCGCCCAGCAGGGCATGCTTGGCTGCCACATCCTCGAAGATGGCCTCAATCACGACATCCGCATGAACAACGCCAGCGCCGTTCACATCGGGAATCAAGCGGTCAAAGGCGGCCCGCGCCTGGCGGGGATCCCGGAGGCGGCGGGAAAACAGCTTGCCGGCCTGCCAACCCAGGAAGGAACCCATGGTGCCGCCGACGAGCCCGGGAACCATGGCCATTCCAACCTCCTTGGCTATCGGCTTGGCGCCCTCCACGGCACGCCCGCCGATCTCCTTGATGGCGCGCTCGACGCGCTCTTCCTCGGGCGACACGACGTAGATGAGGGCGTAGCGCGCCTGGATCAGGTACTCGAGCTCACGCTTGCTCGGGATCTTCTCGGATGCCATCGCTTGGATTCCT
>CAZHVZ010000032.1:7219-17105 GCA_964536245.1 uncultured Rhodocyclaceae bacterium | reverse complement strand
GGCGAAGAAATGATACGGTCGATCAGTTCCGGCGCCGCCAGGGCATTGCCATCGTGCTTGGCCCACAGATCAATGATGGCATAGGGTGCCGGATAGTGCTCGGGCCGCGCCTTGGCCGCCACCTGTTTGCGGGCCTGGCTGGCCACGACACTTTTCATCGGCCAGCTGTTCATCAACGCATTGGTACCGCTGGCCAGCGATGCCGGCTTGCCGGAGAGAACCAGGCTCCGGGCCGTCGCTTCCATCACCCGGGGCGCTACGCAAAGGTCGGCCAAACCCAGTTTTTTGGCTTTTTTGGCATCGACCGTTTTGCCCGTGAGCATCATGTCGAGAGCCACCTGCGGGCCGATTATGTCGGGCAAGCGCTTCATGCCGCCCCAACCGGGGAAAATGCCGAGCATGACCTCCGGCAAACCGAGCTTGGTGCCGCTGCTGTCCACGGCAATGCGGTAGCGGCAAGCCAACGCCAGTTCCAGCCCGCCGCCCAGGCAGTGGCCGTCAATGAGCGCCAGGGTGGGGTACTTGACCATCGCCAGACGATTGAACAGATTCCAGCCACGGGCCACCAGCTCCCGCCCCTTTTCCGCCGTATCGAGTTGGGAAAACTCCTCGATATCGGCTCCGGCGATAAAGCCGGCGCTCTTGCCGGAACGGATGATCAATCCCTGGGGCGGCTCCTGGTCAAGGTGATCAAGGACCAGCGCCAGTTCGCCGAGAACCCCCGCCGACAGGGAATTGGCTGCCGCGCCGGCCTTGTCCAGGGTCAGCCAGGCCAGTCCGCCTGCTTCCCGCATCAATTGCCAGTGTTTCAACGTTTGCATGGTCGCCATGGAATATCCTCAGACAAATTCGTGTTGTTGTGCAGCAAATGCAACGGCCAGTGCGCCCGGCCCGACATTGACGGCTGCCGTCTTGCTCATGGTCGAGCGCAGCACCCGGATGCCATTGGCTTCCGCCGCCCTGGCAAAAGCTTGATAGCCGGGCATGGCGTCAACGTTTTCCAGATCGCCGCCATAGGACAGGCAAATAACCTGTGCTTCCAGCCCCGCTTCAATACGGGCTACCAGATTGTTGAACAGTTTTTCAACTCCGGCTGAAAAACCTCGTACCTTGGCAACCGGACCGGTTTCGTCACGATGGCAAAGCAGGATCGGTTTGACATCGAGCAGGCTGCCGACTGCATAACTCCCCCAGCCAATGCTGCGATCCCCTTTTTTCGAAGCCCGCTTGTAAATATAGCCAAGACCGGCCGGAACCATGTAGGTATAGGTTGTTTCACCAAGGAACTGCATGCGGCTGCCGATTTCGCTGGGCAAGCAGCCCGCCTCGATCATGCGCACCGCTTCGGCAGCCTGAATGCCCTGGCCGGCAAACATGTTGCGGCTATTCACCACGGCCAGGCCGAAGCGGTCCGGCAAGCCGGCTTCCCGACGGGGGTGGCGGTATTTGTTGAGAATGGTGCGGGACGCCTGCAAGGCATGGTCGTAAATCGGGCTGCGGGCGCTGGTAATGGTCAGGCAGAAAACGTAGTCGTAATCCACCACCAACCGTTCCAGGAACAGTCTTTCGATCTGGACCGGAGAAAACGCCGTCGATTCGGCGAAATCATCCTTTTGACCGTCACTCTGGGCAGCATAAAAAATCTTGGTGGCCATGGGGTCGCGTGCGTCTTCGAGCAGACGATTTCCGAAACGCAGGGTGATCGGCATGACGACGATACGATGCTTTTCGAGAAAATCGTGGGGCAGATCGCAGGTCGCATCGACCACGATTCCAATCCTCATTTAAGTCTCCTTTGGTATTTCCGGTCAGGCCGATTCTTTGTCAGGCCGTTTCAACCAATACTGCCCCGCCCTGCCCGCCACCGATGCAAATCGAGGCGATACCGCGCTTCTTCTGGCGCGCTTTCAAGGCATGCAGCAAATGCAACACAATGCGCGCACCGGACGCACCGACCGGATGGCCGAGGGCGACAGCCCCGCCATCCACATTGAGGCGCGCTTCATCGAGCGCGCCCCAAGTTCCGGTACCCAGTTGCTCACGGCAATAGTCGGCATCGTTCCAGGCGCGGACACACCCCATCACCTGAGCAGCAAAGGCTTCATTGATCTCCCACAGATCGGGATCGTTCAGGGTCATGCCATGGCGTTGCAGGATGGGGGTTGCGGCATGCACCGGGCCAAGCCCCATCTGCGCCGGATCAAGGCCGGCCCACTGGGTGTCGGTAATTTTGCCGAGAGGTTCCAGTTTCCATTTCTCGACCGCAGCTTGCGACGCCAGCACCAGCCAGGCCGCGCCGTCGCTCACCTGGGAGCTGTTGCCGGCAGTGATGTTGCCGTTGGGCTTGTCGAATACGGGTTTCAGCTTGGCCAGGCCGGTTACCGAAGAATCGGCGCGCACGCCGTCATCCTCGGCATAGACCTTGCCGTCGCTATCGACCAGGGGAACGATCTCGCCCAGCGCTCCGGCCTGCTGGGCAGCCACGGCTCGCAAATGGCTGCGCGTGGAAAAAGCGTCCATTTCGGCCCGGCTGATACCGAAACGCCAGGCGATGTTTTCTGCCGTCTGGCCCATGGTCAGACCAATCACCGGGTCGGTCAGCCCCTTGAGCAAGCCGATGACCGGCGCCAGCAGGGCGGAAGGCTTCAGCTTCATGAACTGCTGCGCCTTTTGCCCCCCGGTGCGAGCCTGCATCAGGCCGGCGAACCAGCGCACCATGAGGTCGGAATAGAGCAGCGGAGCGCGAGACAAGGCGTCCACACCACCGGCCAGCACGAGTTCGGAGCGGCCGCACTGGATATTGGCAATGGCCGAGTCGATGGCCTGCATTCCGGAAGCGCAATTGCGCATCACTGTCCAACCCGGCACCTTGTGACCGCAACCGAGACGCAGGGCAACGACACGACCAATGTTGACTTCGTCCGGGCTGGGTCCGGCACAGCCGAGAATCACCTCGTCCAGATCGGTCGGCAGGAAGGGCTGGCGCAGCAGCAGGGTCCGCCCCGCCTGCACCGCCAGATCGGAGGCAGCGAACGGCCCCGGTGCGTTGCGCGCCTTGAGGAAGGGGGTGCGGGCACCGTCCACCACATAGATCGGCTGAAAGGCTTTCATCAGGCTGCCATCCGGTTATCAACCGGCTTGTTGGCCGTCGCCACGCCGTAGTCGAAGGGGAAGTCATCGACCCGCACAACGATGTCACGCAGGGCATTGCGCCGCTTCATGACCTCAAACTCGGCGGCTGTGATGGCGCCGCACTCCACCGCCGCAATCGCGATGTCACGCACATTGGCCAGGGGGTTGTTGGCAAAACGCCCCTGCTTCTCGGCTTCGCGTATCTTGGCTTCAATCGGTTCCGCTTCCAGGGTGGCCAGCAGCGCCTGTTCGATGGCTCCCACCGGGTCGTTGCTGCTCTTGGGCAGGTAGCACTCGGCAGTCAGACGGTCACGGGTAGCCGAAGGGCTGATCAGCAGCTTGGCAACCTGATGCCCGACCTTGTCCGATGGCACGACATAGGGATGACCCCAGGGGAAGACCATGTGGTGCAGGAACCAGCCGACCAGGCGATTCGGGTAGTTGATGTCGATGACGTTCTCGAAGGCTTCCTGCGCCTTGTACATGGCGTCCCAGATGGCCCAGTGCATGAGCGGTGCGTCGGCCTGCTGCCGGCCTTCTTCATCGTAGCGCTTGAGGGTGCAGGAAATCAGGTACATCTGGGCGAGAATGTCGCCAAGACGGGCCGACAACTTCTCCCGGCGTTTCAGACTGCCGCCCAGAAGGAGCATGGAGACATCGGAGAGGAAAGCGAAGGCCGAGGAGAAACGGGTCAGCTGCTGGTAGTAACGCCGGGTTTCCGGCGCCACATTGGACGGCACGGAGACAAAGGCCGAGCCGGTAATACCCATGACGAAGGCGCGGATGCCATTCTTGACGACATAGCCGACGTGCGCCCACAAAGCCTTGTCAAAATCGGCCAGGCCTTTCTTCTCATCGGGATTCTGGGCCGACTGCATTTCCTTCAGCACCTAGGCATCCCAGCGGATGGCGCCCTGACCGAAGATGATCAGGCTGCGGGTGAGAATATTGGCGCCTTCGACTGTAATGCCGATGGGCACCTGCTGATAGGCGCGGCCCATGAAATTGGAAGGGCCGAGGCAGATCCCCTTGCCGCCGATGACATCCATGCCGTCATTGACCACCTGGCGCGCCCGCTCGGTAACGTGGTACTTGGCGATGGCCGACACCACGGAAGGTTTTTCGCCGAGATCGACGGCCCCGGCCGTCATCTTGCGCGTGGCATCCATCATGTAGGTGTAGGCGCCGATGCGGGTGAGCGCTTCCTCAACCCCTTCGAACTTGCCTACCGCCATCTTGAACTGGCTGCGTACCCGGGCATAGCCGCCAACCGCACGGGCAGTCATCTGGGCCATGCCGGTATTGGATGAAGGCAGGGAAATGGAACGCCCGGCGGCCAGACACTCCATCAGCATACGCCAGCCCTGGCCGACCATTTTCGGACCGCCAATGATGAAATCGAGCGGCATGAAGACATCCTTGCCGCGCGTCGGGCCGTTCATGAACATGGCGTTGAGCGGGAAATGGCGGCGGCTGGTATCGACACCGGGATGGTCGTAGGGAACCAGGGCGCAGGTAATCCCGAGGTCTTTTTCCTTGCCGAGCAGGCCATCCGGGTCATACATCTTGAACGCCAGGCCGAGGATGGTACACACCGGTGCCAAGGTAATGTAGCGCTTGTCCCAGGTCACCCGCATGCCGATCACTTCCTTGCCCTGCCACATGCCTTTGCAGACAATGCCGTGATCGGGAATGGACGCGGCATCGGAACCCGCCCACGGGCTGGTCAGGGCAAAAGCCGGCACCTCGATACCTTTGGCCAGACGCGGCAGGTAGTGGTTCTTCTGCTCTTCCGTACCGTAGTGCAGGAGCAGCTCGGCAGGGCCGAGAGAATTCGGCACCATGACCGATACCGCCAGAGCGGAAGAACGGGTCGACAACTTGGTCACCACTTCCGAATGGGCGTAGGCAGAAAACTCCAGACCGCCGTAGCGCTTGGGAATGATCATGCCGAGGAACCCCTTGTCCTTGATGTAGCGCCAGGCTTCGCTGGGCAGATCGTAGAGCTCGTGGGTCACCTTCCAGTCATCTACCAGGCTGCACGCTTCCGCCACCTCCTTGTCCATGAAGGACTGTTCTTCGGCGGTCAGCCTGGGCTGGGGATAGGCCTGCAATTTCTTCCAGTCCGGCTTGCCCTGGAACAATTCGCCTTCCCACCAGACGGTGCCGGCTTCCAGGGCATCTTTTTCAGTGGCCGACATCTGGGGAAGGATTTTTTTGTAGGTGGAAAAAAGAGGCCGGCTGAGCAGCGCACGCCGGATCGGGCGGACGGTGATCAAGCCGGCCAAAGCTACGAGTGCAACAACACTCAGCAGAGGGACGAGAGTAAGGGTCATGGTGTGGTCTCCAGGGTTCAGGCTGCTTGACAGGCAGGCTCTTGTTCAGGGTGTGGTACATCAAACTGGGGCAGCGGAGCACGCAAGCCCCCCAGCAAAAACGACATGAGGCGTGGCACCATGCGGTCCAGGCGATCAATCGACTCATCCGGCTCGATCTGCCAGTCGGTCACCAGGCGCAAGGCGTCGGTTCCGGCGATGGCATAGGACGTAGCCCCCAGCATGAAATGAAAGCGCCAGACAATTTCCGCCTTGGGCACATCGGGCAAGGCCTTGAACAGGGCTTGCTTGTAACGCTCCATCACATCAGCGTATTCGTGCGCCAGGAAAGTACGGATAAATTCCGACGGCTCGGTCAGGGTGCGCCCGAGCAGGCGGAGGAAGGTCATGCCGCCGCGCTGCTCATCATCGGCCATGCGCAGCAGGGTGCCAAAAAAACCGTCAACAATCTGTGAAGGCTTCAGAGCCTTGCCAGCGGCTTCCGCCTCCATGGCATTGAGCACACGCATGCGCTCTTCGTTCAGCCAGTCCAGGCGGCGGCGGAAGACCTCCTGCATCAAGGATTCCTTGGAACCGAAGTGGTAATTGACAGCCGCCAGATTGACCGCCGCCTCACCGGTAATCTGACGCATGGAAGTTCCCTCATAGCCATGCGCCATGAACAAGCGCTCTGCTGCATCCAGAATGCGCTCCCGCGTATCAACCGGTCGACTATCCATTCGCATTGTGTCTTGCCCCCAACAATAATTCATACGTTCGTTTGAACTATAGGGGCTTTACCAACGCCACGCAAGGGGATTTTTAGAATAAGGCTTCAAATTTCCGGTCAGGCAAGCGACAGGAATAAGTTGGACAGTGGACTCAGCGCTTGGCAGACATGCCGCAGTGCTCGTAGCCCTCTCCTCCAGTAGATTTAATCCGCTACGTTTTTGGCCGCCTGCGGGCGGCCCATTTTTTTCCCGCTTCCTTGCTGGCAGAGCAAATCGGACGCCTGATTTTCCTTGTTGAATTGCCGAGATTTGGCTACTGTTAGAAAAAATATTGGGTAGTGAGGAATCCTCCTGCCCAGACAAGGAGACAAGAGCGTGGATGCGACGACACACGAACTGTTGCCCGATGCCTTGGTGTTGGGCGTTCCGGATATTGATGCCGAGCATGCGGAAATTTTTTCCCGCATCGAAGCCATCCGGGAAGCTTGCCTGGAAACCACCGAGCCCCCCCTGGAACTTGCTGGCGAGCTTCTGGACTTTCTCCGGCAGCACTATGCCACCGAAGAACGTCTGGCCAGAATGCATAATGTGCCGTTTGAAGATCACCATCGCAAACATCAGGCGACGGAACGGGCCATCAAGCATGCCATTCAAGATATCCAGCAGGGCGCCAAGGACGTGTTCAGCCTCCTGCGCTACGTCGAATACTGGTTTGAACGGCATATCATGACTGAAGACCGGTCACTGGCCGAAAAAATCATGGCTTCTGAACGAAACCGCCATCGGACCCTTTCGGAAAGGCATGCTGCAACGACTCCGTAGCCCCGGCCTGCCAAGAGTCAGGCGGTCATCGCTTCGTTGCCATCCCGCGTATGGACCAGTTTATTGTCCATCACCTCGTACTCGCCAGCCACAATCACGTCCCGGTAGTCGATACGCATGAGTTCCACGTAGTAACGCAAACGGTCAGGCTCTCCCCGGGAAGCCCAGGCAGCGCAGCGTAGAAGGCGGGTATGGGCGGCTGCGCCGGTGTGATCCACTGCTGCGGCGAGGCAGGCGGTCGCTTCGGCCAAGTCACGCTGAGGAAAATTCCTGGCCAGCCAGGAGAGCAAATCAGGCGGCAGTTCCATCGGAAGCGATCTCCGCATTGGATTTGGACAAAACACGGCTCACCCGGCTCAACATGTCAGCAATTTTGTAAGGCTTCACCAGATAATCGGCAACCCCATGGGCTTTGCCTTTCAGGACGCTGGTTTCATCCACCATTCCGGTCACCATGATGACCGGCAGATCCACCAGGCGAAGTTGTTCCCGCAATCGTGCAAGGACTGTAAAACCGTCCATGTCCGGCATATTGACGTCAAGCAATACCAGGTGAAAGGAACTGGTCCCCAGAAGTTCCAGCGCACGGGAACCCGTACCGGCAGCAATCACTTCAAAGCCCTCAAAAGAAAATACCCGCTGAACCGCGCTGCGCATTTGTTCCTGATCATCGACGACAAGAAGCCGCCAGGGTTTTCCGGTGGAATTTGACATCGCCCTAGACTCCTCGTCCCAGATCCCGAACGAGCAATGTTTCAGCATCCGGTGCAGCCACCGGTTTGCTGAACAGGTAGCCCTGATACTCGTCGCAACCTAGACCGGCAATAAACTGGAGATGGTCCGTGGTCTCCACACCTTCGGCAATCACCGCCATGGAAAAACTGCGGGCGAGGAGAACAACGGCGCGAGTGATTGCCGCATCCCCCGGATCGGTGGTGATATTGCGCACAAAAGACTGATCCACTTTCAGCACGTCGAGAGGGAAGCGCTTGAGGTAGGCAAGACTGGAGTAGCCGGTGCCGAAATCGTCCAGGGCCAGCTTCACCCCAAGCCCCTTGAGGCGATGCATGATGTCGATTGCCCTTTCGGCACCCTGCATGGCCGTACCCTCGGTGATTTCCAGTTCCAGGCAGGCCGGAGGAAGTCCGCTACGGTCCAGCACCCGGCTGACCAGTCCGCACAGATCATCGTCGGCAAACTGCATGGACGACAAATTGACCGCCATGCGCAGCGGAAAAAACCCCTGATCAATCCAGGCTTTGGCCTGGATACAAGCAGTTTCCAACACCCAGGCACCAATTTGCAGGATCTGCCCGTTCTCTTCCGCCACGGGAATAAAGCGGACAGGAGAAATCCAGCCCATTTCCGGATGTTTCCAGCGCACCAAAGCCTCAAAGCCAATAATCTTCCTGCTGCCAACATTGATTTGCGGCTGGTAGTAAACCTCCAACTCCCCCCGCTCCAGGGCGCGATGCAATTCGTTGTGCAGACGCAGCCGCTCACTGGCCACGGCATTCATTTCCGGCGAAAAATAGGAAAACCGCCCCCCACCGTTCCGCTTGGCGTCATTCAAGGCGGTTTCCGCATGCTCCAGCAAGATCTCGCTGCTCTCCCCGTCCTCGGGAAACAGTGCGATACCAGCGCTGGCGTTGAGAAAAACCTCCTGCCCATCAATTCCTATGGGCTCTGCCACCCGTGTCAGAAGACGACAAACCAGATCATCAACATGCTCACTGCCCCCCACCTCGGCCAAGGTCAGGGCAAAAAGATCCCCGCCCAAACGAGCCGCCCCGTCGAAGGGGCTGGAACAGACCGAGCGGTCGATCTCCCCCTGAAGGCGGTCGGCCACCGCACGCAGGAAGCGATCTCCCTGAGCATGACCAAGGGAGTCGTTAACCCGGCTGAACCCGTCGATCCCGACGACGATCAAGGCCAGACGGCTCTGAACTCGCAGCATGGCGCTCAATGCCTGGGGCAGGCGCTCGAGCAGAGCCACCCGGTTGGGCAACTCGGTCACACTGTCAATCAGCCGCAAGCGACGGGCTTCGGCAGATAATCTCTCGGTCTCGCCTTTCTGGGTCGCTGCCCGCTCCATGCGGGTGCGTATTGCGGCCAGCAACTCATCCCGCTGAAAGGGCTTGGTCAAATAATCGTCGGCTCCGATATTCATGCCTTGCCGCATGGAAGAGCGATCAGCCAGCGCCGTGAGCAGGATGACCGGCACCAGGGCCAGGGACTGGTCGGCCCGCATGGCGGCAAGCAGGGAGTGACCATCCATCACCGGCATGGTCACGTCGCTGAGAACCAGATCGGGACAGCGGTTGTTCATCAGGGCAAGCGCCTCTGCACCATGCTCGGCGGTGAGCACCTCGAAGCCCTCAATCCGCAACAACCGATCCAGGTTGGAACGAATCGCCGGATCATCCTCGACGACCAGAATCAGACTCATGCCTCTCCTTTCCGATCAAGGTGACCGGCAACAATAGCGCGTAAATCGGAAAAATTAAAAGGTTTGGTAACGTAGTCGCTGGCCCCAAGCTCAAACCCCCGCTGCACCTCCTCGGAAGATGCACTGGCGGTGAGAAAAACAAAGGGGATGCCGGCAATGGCCGGATCGGCACGTAGAGCGGCCAATACGCCCAGACCGTCCATTTCCGGCATCATGACATCACAAATGATCAGGTCCGGAACCAGCTCCCGTGTTCGCGCCAACCCTATGACCCCGTTTTCAGCCTCAAAAACCTCATAGCCTTCAATTTGCAGAAAACGCCGCAAGTTGGCACGAATCGGCGCTTCATCTTCAATCAAAAGAATTCTGGCCATCCTGCTCACCCCAACTCCCCCCCCCCCCCCCCCACCCCCACCCCCCCACCACCGTGCCCCAAA
>CAZHVZ010000032.1:0-7198 GCA_964536245.1 uncultured Rhodocyclaceae bacterium | reverse complement strand
CCCATTTCTCCGGAAGCCACGGCAACCGCGACAGGCAATATCACCGTAAAGCGGGTACCGCGCCCGACTTCGCTATCGACACTAACACGCCCTCCGTGGGCTTCAGCAGATTTTTTTACAATCGCCATTCCCAAACCGGTTCCCGGAATATTGCCGACGTTTCTCGCTCGATGAAAGGAATCAAACAGCTTAGGAAGATCTTCTGGCGGGATGCCGATCCCCTGATCGGCGACGACAAAACTGACCTCACCCTCCCGCGAGCGGACCTCAAAATCAACTGCCCCCCCGTTTGGCGAATACTTCAGGGCATTGGACAACAAATTGACCAGAATGTGCCGAAGAAGTTTCCCATCCATGATCACCTGAGCATGATGGAGGCGGACTGAAATCCGCAACTCCGGTTTGTTGGCAGTGCCATTGACAGCCCCTTCTGCCTCCAGCGCCAGCTCCCGACAGAATCTCTCAAGCTCGAGGGGAGCGGGAGCAAAACCCAGCAGATCGGCATCGGCTTTGCCGATCAACAACACGTTGTCAAGCATTTGAGTCATGTGGGATACACTGTTTTCCACGCTGTCGAACAGCTCATTGCGCTCCTCGACGGGAAGCCGGTCGGCATAGTGCCGTAGCAACTCTGCCGAGGACAGAATGGTGGTCAGCGGAGTACGGAATTCATGGGAGGTCATGGAAACAAACCGTGACTTGAGCAGATTCAGTTCTTTCTGTTGCACCAGCGCAGAGCGAATGTCTTCCTCGGCCTTTTTGCGCTCGCTGATATCGAGAAAAGTCCAGATGGTTCCCTTGTCCGGCTCGCCGGAGGCAACGCTGCACCCGGAAACCTCGACCCACAGCAGACTCCCGTCCTTGCGCAGCATTTGGCACTCGGTCGTGAAATGATCGCCATGGGTAATGGTTGGGTAGGCCAGTTCGCCAAACTCCCTCCAGGAGGCTTCGTCGGGGAAATGAAGCCGGCTGCTCTGACCGATCAAATCATCCTGACCATATCCCATCATCTCGGCAAAGGTGCGATTAACCCATTGGTGGTTCCGGTTGATGGAGAACGTAATTCCCACCAGAGCCGACTGAAGGATGGCCTCCCGTTCGGAAGAGGTTCTCTGCAAATCCTCCTCGAGCTGCTTGCGAGCGGAAATATTGACCACAACCCAGACCGTGCCCTGGGAAAGATCATTCTGACTCACCGCCTTGCCGGAGAGATAAACCCAGGCAAGCGACCCGTCTGCTCGCCGCATCTGCAACTCGGTTTCATAGGTCCGGCCGGCCAGAACAGCCGCTGAAACCTCTGCCCCAACCCGCAGGTAGTCGCTTCGGCTGGCGTAAAACGGCTCCAGGGAACAACCGATCTGTTCTTCCGCGTTGCCTCGGAACATCTCGGCCATACCCCGGTTGGCCCAGCGTACCCGCCCGTCCGGACCGAGAAAAACAATGCCGACAATCGAATGTTCGAGAATCGTTTCCCGCTCGGTGAGGGTACACCGCAAGCTTTCCTCCAGTTGTTTACGCTGGCTGATGTCGGCAAAGAAGCAAAGGGTCGCAATCGCACCTTCCCATTGAATCAGGACTGCTCCCAGTTCAACCCAGGTAGCACTGCCATCCTTATGCAAAACCCGGAAATCGTAGCGGGACTCCACCTCCTCGCCGGCCAGCCGGCGACGATGGCGTTCAAAGACCTTATCCCGATCATCGGGATGCACTATGACGGGAAACTCTATGCCGTACAACTCTTCGGGACTCAACCCGGTAATTGCACAGGCTCGCGGGTTGGCAAAGACAAAGCGCCGATTCTGGACCAGGGCAATCCCTTCACTGACATTCTCGATCACCTGCCGGTACTTCTCTTCCGACTGGCGCAGAGCCAGTTCAGTCAGGCGCTGCTGTTCGAGCAACACCCGCATGTTTTCCTCGGCTTGCTTGCGGACCGTGATATCGACCATTACCACCAGCACTTGCCGCCGCTCGCCCCGGGTAATGGTCGCCACTGCCAATTCCACGTCCCGTGCCACACCGTCGCGACGAATGATGCGGGTATCGTAACGGTTTTCAAACACTTCACCGGCAATCCGCCGCTTGTGATTCGGTCTGATTTTGTCCCACTCGTCCGGGTGGTAAATCTCGATATAGCTCGACAACCGCTGAAGGTGTCCTACCGTTCCACCCCATATTCTGGCCAATCCCTCATTGGCAAAAACAATCTGCTCCCGGTCAATGATCGCCAACCCGACGCCACAGTCGGACTGGGCATGGAGCAAGGCTTTGCCAAAAGCCAGCTCGGCGGACAAGGCCTGTTCGGTTTTCTTGCGCTCGCTGATGTCCTGCAAGGTTTCGATGGCGCCAACCACGACTCCGTTCTGGTCCCGTATCGGCGCAGCGGTAAAGTACAGCCACAAATCCAGTTGCTCGAAATAGCCCTCGCCTTCGTAGCCGCCATCAATGGACTGCGAAGGACTGCACTTTCCTCCCAGATGCGTGGCAATCCGCTCGGTATCCCCGTCCAGGACCAGATCGGCCAACACCGGCTGGGGTTCGGAAAACGCAACCCGCCAAGCCTCCCGAGTGCCGATGATTTCCGCCTTGGTTTTGCGCAACACCGTTTCACAGGCCCGATTCCAGTGGGTAACACGGTGATCCTCACCGATCACGAAAGTGGGGACTGGTGAGTTGTCCAGAATCACTCCCAACATCTCGCTGGATTTTTCCGCCATGGCCTTGCCGGCCGCCAGCAGGTCGGCAGCAAACGCTGCATCCTTGGACTCCTGTCGGGCCTTTTCCTCCCGTCCAATGGCCTGGGCAAGTCGATCTGCCAAATCGTTAAAGGAATTTTGCAGGCTTTCCAGCTCTTGATTTCCCGCCGTATCCACGGCCAGGCGCTCACAACCCAGAGTGGCCAACTCCAGACGCCGCACTCCGGAAGTCAAGGCCCGAATGGGACGCCCGAGATAGGTCGTCCCAAAAGCCATCAATACCGCCACCAGTATCAGCGACAGAATGACGGTATTGATGTAAATAAGCATGACACCCCGGAGCACCTGAGAATTGATGGCACTGTCGTCAATCACCACCATCAGGGTTCCGACCGGCCCTTCAGCACCGTTCCCGGGTGCCGGAATGGGAAACACCAGTTGGCGCCCCTCAATGATTCCTCCATCGTCAGCCGGGGTAACCTGCAACTCCCCTTTATCGCGGTCCATGGTGACTGCGAAGGAAACTCCGCCCGCCCGCTCGGTCACCACAACCTGAGCAATATACCGGTTTTGCGTCACACCCCGGGCAATCGCCTGAGCCTGGTCGGTATCCAGATTCCACAAGGCATTGCCGAGAACAGGAAGAAAATACCCCGCCACCTTGGGTATTTCCGACTCAACGTTACGGGTCAATATCTTTCGTTCAAAAAATGCCTGACCCAAAGCAACCAGCACTGCTGCCAATGCATAGTAGATGAGAACCTTGCGAAACAGGCGCAGGGTTGTCGTTTCCCAACGTCCAATCATTGTTCTTCCTTGTCTTCGGCCACTCGGCCGTTCGGGCCACTCGTCGATCAAAAATCATATTTCATCCGAGCGCGGCATCAAGCATAATCACTTCCATTCAGGAGAGCCACTTCTGATGGCACTTTTCATTCGCACAGGAGATTGCATGGTGACTATCTGGCGAACCCTGCTTTCGGGCGTGCTTGTCGCCAGTTCATCGATACTTGGTCTGGCACCGGCCTTCGCTGCCGACGAGTTGGTCTTCTGCTATGAGGATGCCGACGTCCGTCCGTGGCGTACCGAGAAAGGGGAAGGTCTCAATTTTGCGTTGCTTGACGGTGTTGCCGTCCACGCGAAAATTCGCTTCCGCTATGTTGCCAGGCCGTGGAAGCGTTGCCTGTTGGAACTCCGGAACAACCTGGTGGATGGCGCGTTAGGCGCCAGCTGGAAGGCTGATCGCCTGGAGTACGGCGCCTTTCCTGGCGACACCTCACCGGATGCCAAACGCGCCCTGTATCTGGAACGCTATGTCGTCGTACGCAGGATAGGCAGCACCGTAGACTGGAACGGTAAAGCCTTTACTGGGCTGGAGGGGCCGGTCGGCACGCAACTGGGCTATTCCGTGGCCGAGAACCTGAAAGCCCTGAATGTCGGCATCGATGACGGAGCACGAGGCGCCAGGGAGCTGCTCGGCAAGCTGTCGCAAGGACGCATCGCTGCCGCCGTCATCCTGGGCGGAGAAGCCGCCCTCCTCCTGACGGAAAACCAGAAATACCGGAATGAGCTGGAAATTCTCCCCAAAC
Organism: uncultured Rhodocyclaceae bacterium; assembly: GCA_964536245.1. Taxonomy (GTDB): domain Bacteria; phylum Pseudomonadota; class Gammaproteobacteria; order Burkholderiales; family Rhodocyclaceae; genus CAZHVZ01. The sequence continues at coordinate 2,913 of CAZHVZ010000032.1, read as the reverse complement.
CGCTGGTCGAAAAACCCTACTATCTGATGCTTTCCCATACCCTGGCAAAAACCCGACCGGAACTGACCGAAAACGTCTGGAACAATATTGCCAAGGTTCGCAGCACTGCGGCTTATCAAGCCCAGGAAAAGAGCGCCCTCCAGACGTTGAAATAGGTCTTGCAAGCGCAAAAAACAAAAACTCCGGTTACAGCATCAACGTGCGCGTTATCCCTTGGCCATCGACACCCAGGAGCCGAAACCCCGGCTGAGCCCGGCACGACCGGTCTCCATCAAACAATCTTTCAACCATGATCAGCAAAGAATCGGTAACCGTCTCGAACCGCCCCAAGTGCGCCATGTTTTCCAACCGGCAAATTTCGCCTGCCGCCATGGCCGACTCAACCAGGGGCAATACCGCTTCAATGCGATCATTTTTGCTCAGAACAACGTTTAGCATGATTCACTCCCTTGCTCGACATGTTTGCTTCCTGCCTTGGTCTACGGCTACAGATCTGCCATCTTTAGCCGTTTTTCTGCCGGACCGTCATCGGTCAGGCTGAAATTCGATTGAGCAAGGCCGATAGCTCGGGGTAATAGCCCAGACGACTGATCTCGATATGACGTCCGATGCGGATTGATTCGGCAACTTCCCGAGCCGCAGCGGAATGCTCAAGCAGTGAAGGGAAGTTCCGGCCTGCATCGACCACGGTGAATATTTTTGTCAAAAGATTTCCGCAGCAACGGTAGTAGGAAGGATCAAAGCGAACCTGGCCGGTACTGCTATCACAGGCATCAAGGTAGCCCGCTGCGGTGGCGGCTGTTACTTCAAGCGACTTGATATTGGACGAGGTAAGACAGGACGACATGATGGCACTCCTTCTTGCTGTTACCGCTACGATTGAAGCCTACGGTCCTAATAACGCATCCTTGCCGGGAGGGTTGATGGTGATTACACGCTGTAACAGTATCCAAACAGATCCACCGCAAGAACAGGCATTTACAAGCAAAAGCAATGCCCATAACAGCCCATTGATCATTTTGTTTAGTCACCATCCGGCAAACCCCGCCGCCGCTCAGTACAGTGACCGTCAATGGCTTTCCATCGACGATCAAGCGCACCGTCATAGTGCGTGTATTTTGATGGTGCGGATGATTTCCGATGCACCAGAAAAAACCCAGAGAGCCTTTAGCCATCTGGGTTTATGGTGCTGCATGATGCTTGATGCCGCTCTGAATTGGTGGGCGGTACTGGGTTCGAACCAGTGACCCCTGCCGTGTGAAGGCAGTGCTCTACCACTGAGCTAACCGCCCAAATCAGGGAGGGCGCATTTAACCACAAGAGCAGAAGTCGGTCAAACCCGGGTCGGATAGAATAGCGCCCTTTACCTACCGGCTTCCCATCATGCAAGTTCGCACCCGCTTTGCCCCCAGCCCCACCGGTTACCTCCATATTGGCGGTGCCCGCACCGCGCTCTTCTCCTGGGCCTACGCCCGTCGTCATGGCGGCTCGTTTATTTTGCGCATCGAGGACACCGATGTGGCACGCTCTACTCCGGAAGCCGTACAGGCCATTCTCGACGGCATGGCCTGGCTGGACCTGAGCCACGACGAAGGTCCGTTTTACCAGATGCAGCGCATGGCCCGCTACAAGGAAGCCATCGGGCAAATGCTCGCTGCCGGCAGCGCCTACTACTGTTACACCTCAAGGGAAGAACTCGATGCCTTGCGTGCCGAACAGGAAGTCCGCAAGGAAAAACCCCGCTACGATGGTCGTTGGCGTCCGGAATCGGGCAAGGTGTTGCCCGCCCGTCCGGCTGATGTGACTCCGGTAGTCCGCTTCAAGAACCCGAAGGACGGCGTCGTAGCCTGGGATGACCAGGTCAAGGGTCGCATCGATTTCGCCAATGCCGAACTGGACGATCTACGCTCTATCTCAACTTCTGCTAAGCAGACGATGGCACGCCCACCTATAACTTCTGCGTCTGCGTCGACGACTGGGATATGGGCATCACCCACGTTATCCGGGGCGACGACCACGTCAACAACACACCGCGCCAGATCAACATCCTCAACGCCCTCGGCGCCACGGTACCAAGCTACGCCCACCTCTCGATGATCCTTGGCGATGATGGAGCCAAGCTCTCCAAGCGCCATGGCGCCGTGTCGGTCATGCAATACGACGAAGATGGCTTCCTGCCCGAAGCCGTCATCAACTACCTGGCCCGCCTCGGCTGGTCCCATGGCGACGATGAGGTTTTCTCCCGCCAGCAACTGGTGGAATGGTTCGACCTGGATCACATTACCGCTTCCGCTGCGCAGTTCAATACCGAAAAGCTGCTCTGGCTGAATCAGCATTACATGAAGCAATTGCCGCCTACGGAACTGGCCGAAAAAATCCGCCCCCGCCTCGCGGCACGCGGCATCGATACCACCAAAGGCCCGGACCTGGCACAGGCAGTTGCGCTCTATGTCGATCGTTGTAACACCCTCAACCTCCTGGCGGATGCCGTGGAAGTGTTTTACCTTGCCGTCCAGCCGCCAGCCGAGTTACTGGCCCAACACCTTTCCGAGGAAGCCCGCCCGGCTCTGGCTGACTTTACCGCCGCCTTGGCCGATGCCGCCTGGGAAGCCCCGGCCATCAACACCCTGATCAAGGAAACGGTAACCCGCCACGGCCTTAAAATACCCAAACTGGCCATGCCCCTGCGGGTAATCCTGACCGGCCAGGCACAGACCCCGTCAGTTGACGCCGTCATTATCCTGATTGGTCGGCAAGGGGTGATCGACAAGCTCTCTGCCTACAAAAAATAACAAATCTCCGAAAAGGTGTTTACAAGCGCATTTCCTGTCCCTATAATGCGCGCTCTTTCACGGCAACGGGGGTATAGCTCAGCTGGGAGAGCGCTTGCATGGCATGCAAGAGGTCAGCGGT
>CAZHVZ010000031.1:7218-30160 GCA_964536245.1 uncultured Rhodocyclaceae bacterium | reverse complement strand
TATCCGAAATACTAGGCCAGCAGGGAATCGTTGTTGCCCGCCGTACGGTTGCCAAGTACCGCGAGTCGCTCAACATCCCGCCGGTCAATTTACGCAAGACCCTGTAGAGAGAGGAGAAAAAATGAATCTGCAGATCAGTGGTCACCACATTGAAGTGACTCCAGCCCTCCGTGATTACGTTGAAAGCAAGCTGGACCCCGTGATCCGTCATTTCGATAAAGTTACCGGCGTCAGCGTCGTGCTCTCTGTCGAAAAACTGAAGCAGAAAGCCGAAGCGACCGTGCATGTGCCGGGTAAGGACATGCATGTTGAAGAAACCGGTGCCGATCTGTATGCCGCCATTGACGCCATGTTCGACAAGCTTGACCGTCAAGTGCAGAAATACAAGCAAAAAATCCAGGATCACCATCGCGGCGAAAAGGCCGTCCATCACATGGCCGAATAAGGCTCCGAAGCCGTAGCCCTTGCACGGTTGCGGCTTTTGTTTTCTGGCTCCACCATGAATCTCTTTCACAAGCTGCTACCACCGGATCGCGTTTTGCTGGATCTCGAGGCCGGTAGCAAAAAACGTGCTTTTGAACAGGCCGGCATCATTTTTGAAAGCCATCTCGGCATTGCCCGAGCCGTGGTGTTCGACAGCCTGTTTGCCAGGGAAAAACTGGGTTCCACCGGGCTTGGCCAAGGTGTCGCCATTCCCCATGGCCGTATCAAGGGTCTCAAGCAGGCCAGCGGCGCCCTCCTTCGCCTTGCCCAGCCCATCCCGTTCGACTCGCCGGATGGCCGCCCGGTGAACCTGCTCTTTGTCCTGCTGGTGCCGGAACAGGCAACCGAGGAGCATCTCCAGATTCTCTCCGAATTGGCTCAGCGCTTCTCCGACCGGGTATTCCGCGAAAAACTGGCCGCTGCATCCGACGCCGCCAGCGTTGTCACCCTGTTCCAGCAATAGGCTTCCCTGTGCGCGAAATCAGCCTGGTTCAGCTCTACGAAGACAACCGGGAGAAATTGCTTCTCAACTGGCTAGTGGCCCCAGGTTCTGATCGCCGTCTGGGATTGAAGGAATCCGACAACTACGGTGCGGACGTTGTGGGGCACGTCAATATCATCCATCCCGAACGCCTCCAGGTGATGGGCAACGCCGAGTATCACTGGGTTCAGCGCACCGGTCAGGTGCGTTTTCGTCACCAGTTTCTCGACATACTTGCGGCCTCTCCGCCGGCCATTATTGTTGCCGAAGGGCTGTCGCCGCCGGACGTCCTGCTTTCCGCCTGCCAGGCCACGGAGACACCGCTATTCACCTCCACCAAGCCCTGTTCGGCGGTCATTGACCTTCTCCGTATCTACCTTTCCCGGCGTCTTGCCGATTCCCTCAACATGCACGGCGTTTTCATGGATGTTTTCGGCATGGGAGTGCTGATCATCGGGGATTCCGGGGTGGGTAAATCGGAACTGGCCCTGGAACTGATTTCCCGTGGTCATGGGCTGGTCGCCGACGACGTGGTGGAAATGGCGCGCATTGCACCGACCACCGTCGAGGGGCGCTGTCCCGGCATGTTGCGCGATTTCCTCGAAGTGCGCGGCCTTGGTCTGTTGAATATCCGGACCATTTTTGGCGAAACGGCGTCCCGCCGGAAGATGAAGCTCAAACTCATCGTCCATCTCCAGAAGCCCCTGGCCGGAGTCGATGCCCCGCGCCTCCCCCTTGATGCGCAAACCCAGGAAGTTCTCGGTGTTCCCGTGCGCAAGGTGGTCATTCCGGTGGCTGCCGGCCGCAATCTCGCCGTTCTCCTTGAGGCGGCGGTACGCAATACCATTCTTCAGTTGCGGGGCATCGACAGCATGCAGGACTTTATCGACCGCCAGCAGCGCAGCATGCTTGACGAAGATGTGTGAAACGCTGATAGTCGCAGTTCGTATTTTCACTTTAAGGGGGAGTTCATGAAGCATTTGATCCGCGCTGTATTGTTCGCTTTTGCTGCTGTTTCCGCTGGCGCAGCCTTTGCCGCTGACGGTGACTGTGCTGCCCAGGCAAGCGAAAAGAAACTGGCCGGGGCGGCCAAGAACAGTTTCATGAAAAAGTGTGAAGCCACTGCCGGTAACAGCGAATGTGCCGGCAAAGCCAAGGAAAAGAAGCTGGCTGGCGCAGCCAAGAACAGCTTCATGAAGAAGTGCGAAGCTGACGCCAAGGCTGCAAAATAATCAGTTTCCCATCAAGCAGTTATTACTTTTGGCATAGAGAGCTGGCGATTGTTCGCCGGCTCTTTTTTTGCAACAATACGCCCCTGACTTTCAGGCTGGGCATCATGAAAAAAATTCTGGCAACAACTTTGCTATGTACTGCGGCTTCCAGTGTGTTTGCCTTCAGTTTTTCGGAAGAGGAAAAGCAGCAGAAAGATGCCGAAGCAGCGTCCCGGCAGCGGGTCGTTGCCCAGCTAGCGACGCCTTGCAAGCAGGCGATCAAGGACAAGCGCATCATGGTGGTGGTTGGCGAGCGGGGCAGCAAAGGCATGATGGCCGACCAGGAAGCCTACAGTCCCCATTTTCAGGCCATCGACAAACGCCTCAAGCGTCTGGGGCTCAACACCATTACCCAGGCGGAAATGAAGGCCAGAATTGCCCAGGCGGAAATCGAGGCTTACCTGAGAAACGATCAGGAAGCGGCCCTCAATGCTTCCAAAAAAATGGGATCTGACTTTATTCTAAAAGGCGTGATTTCCAGCAAGACAGCAGTTAACCCGCTGTTGCGCATCCCGGAAGTGTACGTCAGCATGGCCTTCACCCTGACCGGGGCCGACGGGAGAACCATTTCCGAAGCGGGTGGCCGCGCCGAGTCCTACTCCGGTACCGATACCGGCCACATGGCGCTGACTCTGATCAATGAGCAGGCCGAGGGCGTCGTCGCCAAGTTGTACAGCGACTATTGCCGATCTGCCGGGGTGACCGGAAAGAAATAACAGCAGGATTTTTCAGGGAGTAGTGCCATGATCCAGACCCGTATTTGCGCAGCGATGGTTTTCGCTTTCGCCTGTTCCGCCGCTCTCGCCCAGCCGAGTTTTGACAACCCCTCCCCGACTTCGGGCAGCAGTACTTCCCAGCAGGCCAACGAAATGGCCGACAAGGGCATGTACAAGCCGGTGGAATATCAGAACGCCAGCCGGCCCGGCCCGGCTTTGGTGGTGATTCCGGGCGAGATCAAGTCGAATAACGCGACTTTCATGCAGAAATACACCTCCAACAACATTGCCGACTACGCCGAACTGGAACTGTCCAAGGCCAATTTCAAGGTGCTTGAACGTTCTGATATGGGGCCGATGCTTAATGAATTCACCCTGGCCTATACCATGGGCGATCCCCAGCAAGCGCGAAAGGTGCTGCAAAAGGGCAAGTTCAAAACCACCAAGTGGGTCATCAAGTTCGATGTTCTCAAGGCCGAGCCGGTCGCTTCTGCCCAGCAGGGCTTTGATGGTCAGGCCATCGGTTCGCTGATCGGCATTTTTGGCGGCAGTCGCGGCTCTTCCGCTGCCGGCGCTGCGGTCGGTTCGGTCAAAACGCAGGAATCCACCGGAGTATGGGTGATCGGCATGCGTTACAAGCTGATTGATGCCAATACCACCGAGCAGGTCACCACCGGTTACATGGAAGAAAAAATGGAGCTGGGGGCCAAGAGCACTTCTGTTTTGGGCGTGTCCGGAGGCCAGTCAGGCGGCTTGACTCTGGATTCCCTGGTTCAGCGCCTGGTCCAGAAGTGTGTATGGGAAATTGATTCCAAGAACAAATAAGGCTTCGCCGCAGAAGCGGTACCGTTTTTAAGTTGCCTCGGCGTTTCCGTCCTGGGCAGAAAGTAGTGTTAGCCCGGGGAGGGCATGATGGCTGATTTACCAGAAAAACTCGGCAAATACGAAATCCGGCGGGAGCTAGGCCGGGGTGCCATGGGCATCGTCTATGAGGGCTGGGATCCCATGATTGCCCGCAGGGTGGCCATGAAAACGGTACGCAAGGACCAGTTGGAGCGTAACGAAGTCGAGGAAATCCTCTCCCGCTTCAAACGCGAAGCCCAGGCGGCCGGTCGTCTCAATCACCCCAATGTCGTGGCAGTGTATGAATATGGCGAGGATAGCGACGGCACGGCTTATATTGCCATGGAGTATGTGGACGGTCGCGAGCTGAAAGACTACTTCGACCGTCAGGAGCGTTTCCCGCTCACTGAAATTGTCCGCCTGATGGGAGAGCTGCTCGGTGCCCTCGGCCATGCCCACACCCACGGCATTGTCCATCGAGATATCAAGCCGGCCAATATTTTTGTACTTGGCGACGGTCGGGCCAAGGTCGGCGATTTCGGCATTGCCCGCATTGAATCTTCCAACCTGACCCAGGCCGGTTCAGTCCTCGGTACTCCGGCCTACATGTCGCCCGAGCAGTTCATGGGGCAGACCGTGGACGGACGTTCCGATCTTTTTTCCGCCGGGGTGATCCTCTATCAGTTCCTGACCGGAGAGAAACCCTTTGCCGGCCAGCTCACGACCATTATGCACAAGGTCCTGAAGGAAGATCCGATCGCTCCATCCGAGCTTAATGTGCAGGTTTCCCCGGTGTTTGACGGGGTCATCAGGAAAGCCATGGCCAAACGACCGGAAGAGCGCTTCCAGTCGGCTGCCGAGTTTCTGACGGCAATCCAGAATGCGGCAGCGGGCAAGCCCTTGCTCAGCGATAGCGATGCGACCATGGTCAACGCGCCCATGGACTCCGATGCCACCGTCGTCCACCAAGGTGCCGAGGCGACCGTCGCCTACACGCCCCCTCCTCCCAAAGCCGTTTCTCCGCCACCGCCCCAAGCGGCGCCAGTACAGGTCTCAGCTCCGCCTCCGGTTGCGCCCCCGCCTCCGGCCCCGCCCCAGTCCGCACCGGCAGCCGCCAACGAAGCGAAGAAGGGTTTTCCGGGGTGGGCTATTGCAGCAGGTCTAGGGGTTCTGGTGGTGGGTGGCGGTGTGGCCATGCTGCGTGGCCAATCCTCATCGCCCCCGTCAACTCCGGTTGCCGCGTCGGCGCCCTCGCCCTCCCTGCCTTCGACACCGGCAGTCGGTGCGGTGGAGGATTCGCCGCGCACCATGACCATTTCCGCCGTTGGTATCGCCGATCCCAGCGACCCCCGGTTTGTCGCCGACCCCGGTTTGCTGCGGACCAGCCTGCGGGAAGAAACCAAGCGCGAGTTGATTGAAAAGGCAGTCGGACTTTACGTTCAATCCAATTCCATGGCTCAGAACTACGGAGTGCTGCGCGACAAATTCCTCAACCGCAGCGGCGATTTCATCGAGGCCGTCTTGCAGGAAGACGCTCCCCTTACCGGCAAGGATGGCCTGGTCACCATGAATGCCCGGGCGACGGTACGGATAAGGGATGTCCAGAAATCCCTCAACCAGATGTCCAAGGATGAACGGGTTGATTTCATTCGCAACAATGGTGATCCGCGCATTGCCGTCACCATCAACACCATAGGCGCTGCCGAGGCGTCTGCCGCCAAGCGTTCCCAAGTGGCGGAAAACGTGCTCAAGGAAAAGATACAGTCCTTCGGATTCCGTACCTGGAACGAAGAAAGCGGCGACAAGAAGCCGGATTTTGCCGTGCAGGGAGAAGCCAAGTTCAAGAAGCTGTCGGTCAAGCTGGAGGCGTCCGGCCTGGTTTTGGAGCGCACGGTCATCACTTCGTGGACCATCAAGTGCGTGGACAAGAAGTCCGGGGAGGAGGTTTATTTCAATACCACCATTCCCCAGAAAGCCGCCTGGAGCAGTGAGGATGAAGCCCTGGCCGACATCGGCCGCCTGATTGGAGAGGAGTTTTCCAAGAATTTCTTCCTCCAGCATTTCCATTTTGTCGGCCAGAAGGTCAAATTAAACCTTTCCGGTCTGCCTGACGAGGGATTTGCCAAGCGCCTGTTGAACGAAATGTCCGGCTTGCGCAACATTCTCGGGGTCAGCGCTAGCAAGACCGGCAGTGAATCCCGCTTTGACCTGGATCTTTCCGGCGGCATGGTCAATCTGTCAGACCTTGTTTCCGGTGGCGTGGCCATGCCCCTCAACCGCAAGTTCGGCAAAACCTGCTTCAGCGTGACCGGAACCAAAGGAAACGAGGTGAGCATGAGTTTTGATCCTTCCTGCAAGGATCCGGCTGTTCTCACCCGCCTTGATTCCGCCCCTCCTGCCTCCCTTTACGAGGCTCCGACGGCCAAGCGTCAGGCCATCGTCAAGAACCCGGAGCTGCTCAAGAAACTGGAAATCTGATCGGCTGGCCCGATCATGCAAAACGGCCATCTGCGGATGGCCGTTTTATGTGCTGCCGATCCCGGAAACGAGATCACATATGTTCAAAATGGGCGCAATCGGCTAACGGATCGTTGACCGAACTCCCAAAACAAATGGTTCCATTGGCCCGTAGCAGCATTTCCTCCCGGCGCAACAGGGTCTCTGCTTCACCGGTAACCGCGACATAGCTGCCGTTGGTGCTTTGATCCACGTAGACGAACTTGTCACCCCGCCGCTCGATACGGGCGTGCTGGCGGGAGGCCTTGCGATCCTCGATCATCAAATCGCTGGCCTGGTCCCGGCCCAGAGATAGATAGGGGGTCTTGTCGTCGAGAAGATAGGCCTTGCCCCGATAGCGAACGCATAGCTTGACGGTTGGACGGGCAGTCATGATGGAACTGGCCTTCATGGTCAGTTCTTCCGTTTCGTGCCAGAGCACTTCAAAGACATGCACGCCTTCCGCCTTGCCCTTGACCGACAGCTGGTCGAGGTCACGGGTGGAGGTACGGAGCAGCGAGGGCAACTCGTCGATAGTCTGCTTGCTGGTCAGAATCTGCTCAGCCTTGGCCAGGCCAACGATGCGGGCTGCGGTATTCACCGTGTCACCGAACACGTCCCCGTTTTCTTCAATCACCGAACCGACGTGGAAACCGATGCGGATCGCCAGTTTGACCCCGGAAACCGGAGGCAGGTCGGTGATGCGCTGCTGCATTTCGACTGCCGCCTGAAATGCATCCTCGGGAGACTCGAAGGTCGCCATCACCTCGTCGCCGATATTCTTGACAATACGCCCCCGGAAGCCGCTGATGGCCCGTTCCATCCGCTTGACGCAGCGATCCACCGCGTACAGCGCTTCGGTATCGCCCAGCCGCTCGTAAAGTTTGGTACTGCCCGAAACATCGGCGAACAGCAAGGTCAGCCTGTGTTCAACGCCAGCCATTTCCCACCCGATTCCAAGTATTTGATTCAAGAGGCGTCATGATAGCAAATATGTCGCGATTTACAGCGCTCATCCGGCGAATTCAATCGGGATACTGCCAACCGGCGTCAGGTCTGGGGCATCGAAGACGATATCGCCCTCGTCCACTTCGCTGTCCAGGGTCAGCCCCCGGAAATCGAAGAGCGTGTTGTCGCCCAGATGGGAGGGAACAATATTCTGGATTCCAGTAAACACGGATTCGGTACGACCGGGAAACCGGCGATCCCACTCCTGCATCATTTCGCGGATTTTCTGCCGTTGCATGTTTTCCTGAGAGCCGCACAAGTTGCAGGGAATGATCGGGAATTCCATGCCCCGGGCAAATTTTGCAATGTCCACCTCCGAGCAATAGGCCAGCGGGCGGATCACAATGTGCGCCTTGTCGTCGGTGACCAGCTTGGGGGGCATGGCCTTCATCTTGCCGCCGAACAGGAGGTTGAGAAAAAGGGTATGCACAATATCGTCGCGGTGGTGGCCGAGCGCAATCTTGTTGGCGCCCAGTTCCTTGGCAGTGCGGTAAATGATCCCCCGGCGCAGGCGGGAGCACAGGGAGCAGGTAGTTTTGCCTTCGGGAATCTTTTCCTTGACCACCGAGTAGGTATCGGCCTCGACAATGCGGTGCTCGATGCCGATGGACTCGAAATAACGGGGCAGAATGTCAGCTGGAAAGCCAGGCTGTTTCTGGTCAAGATTCATGGCAATCAGACGAAAGTTGATGGGCGCCCGTTCGCGCAGGGCCATCAACATGGCAAGCAGGGTGTACGAGTCCTTGCCGCCGGAAACGCAGACCAGAACGGTATCTCCGTCCTCGATCATGGTGTAGTCACCGATCGCTTTGCCGGTACGGCTTTCCAGGTGTCTTTTCAGTTTGAGCAGGTTGTTTGAGGGTTCCATGGTTTAGAGGTGGGCGGTACGACCGCCATCGATGTTGAGGACCTGACCGGTCATGTATGTGGCCTGGGAAAGAAGGAAAAGGACAGCGTCGGCGATTTCACCGGGCGAGCCTTCCCGCTTGAGCAGGGTGTGCTGGATGATGGTATCCCGGTTGTTTTCGGAAAATTGCCCGTCACCGGGCCACAGAATGGCTCCCGGAGCGACGGCATTGACGCGAACCGACGGACCCAGTTCGACGGCCAGAGCGCGGGTCAACGTCAGCAGGGCGCCCTTGGCGGCACAATACAGGGCGTAGCCAGGCAACGGGCGTTCAGCGTGAATGTCGGTAATGTTGACGATGGCTCCCTGTACCTTGGCCAGGTGAGGGGCCGCAGCTTGAGCAAGAAAAAGAGGCGCCTTGAAATTGCTGCCGACCAGATCATCCCAAGCCTTTTCGTCGATGCTGCCGATGGCGGTGGGGTAAAAAGAAGAGGCATTGTTGACCAAGGCATCCAGTCTGCCGAAATGAGAAACCACGGCATCTACAAGGTCTGGAATGGAGCTTGTCCGGAGCAAATCGGCCTGAAACAAGCCGGCCGATGCCGGTCGGAGAGTATTGAGTTCGCGTGCCAGTGTTTCCGCTTCGACGCGGGCGCTACGATAATGAAGCGCGACCGTAGCCCCCTCCCGATGCAGGCGCCGGGCGATTCCGGCACCAACGCGTTTGGCGCTGCCGGTGATCAGCACTACTTTTTCCTTCAGGCTACCTTCATCTTCCATGGGGCGAAGTTTACCCGATCAGACACCGGTGATTTTGCCGAGATGAATGGAAAGATGTTCAATCTCTTTTTGCAGACTATCAATGTCACCAAGCAGTTGGCCAAGATGGCCGGCGCGGGCCCGGTTTTCCAGGTCTCCGGCAAGTCTTGCGGCCGGTTCGGCGCAAAAGGTGGCGAGTGTGCTTTTCAGGGTATGGGCAATGCGCTCGGCGGTCAGGGAGTCATTTCTCGAAACGGCCAGGCGCAGGCTCTCGATATCCCGGGGCCAGGTTTGAAGGAAAATGTCGGCAATGATATCGACCATTTCGGGATCCGCCATAGCCAGACCCTGACCATAATCAAAGCTTCCCCGAGTCTCCTCGGTGGCAAAATTGCCGCCAATGGCGAGAAGCTTTTCCAGCAGAGCCTGTGCCTTGATCGGTTTGGCAAGGTAATCGTCCATGCCCGCTTCCAGGCAGGCTTCCCGGTCCCCCTGCATGGCGTTGGCAGTCATGGCGATGATGGGAATGGGCGCCTTGCCGGCTTCCAGCTCTCCTTGCCGAATTCGTCGAGTCGCTTCCAGGCCTCCCATGACCGGCATCTGGACATCCATCAGAATGAGGTCATAGTGGTTGCCTTTCAGCAGGCCAAGTGCTTCCTTCCCATTGCCGGCCAGCGTGGTGTGGTGACCCCATTTGTCGAGAAGGCTGAGGGCCAGTTTCTGGTTAACCGGGTGGTCTTCGACAAGCAGTATCGACAGTGAGCGCTCGCCTTCGCGAAGTGAGTGTCGGGTTACGACTGCCGGGTTTTCCGGTCTATCCGCAGCGTTGCCTGTATGCCCGAATATGCGGCACAAACCGCTGAGCAGTTCCTCCGCCGAGATCGGCTTGGAAAAATAGCCGGCGATACCCGATTCCTGGCAGCGTTGCATGTCACCGCGCATGGCGCCGGAGGACAGCATGACCATCGGGATCGTGCCCGATTTCTGCCGGATACGGCCAGCCAGTTCAAAGCCGTCCATTCCCGGCATGTGAAAATCAAGCAGGATGCAGTCGAAAGGCGGATTTCTGTTTTGCAGACGCCGCAGGGCAGCTTCACCGGATTCGACGGCTTCGCTGTCGATGTCCCAGCTGGCCAGCATGCCGCACAGCACTCTCCGGTTGGTGGCATTGTCGTCCACCACCAGCATCCTTTTACCTCGCAACTCGACAGTCTGAGTGAGCGGGGCAAGGGGCTTGGGATCCAGTTGCAGGCTGGCAGTGAAGTGGAAAGTGCTTCCCCAGCCGAGCTTGCTTTCGACCTCGATCTGTCCTCCCATCAGCTCGACCAGGCGGCTTGAGATCGACAAACCGAGACCGGTTCCGCCATATTTTCGGGTAGTGGAGGAATCTTCCTGGGAAAAGGACTCGAAAATCAGCCGTTGTTTTTCCGGAGCGATGCCTATCCCGGTATCGCGGACTGCAAAATGCAGGGAGGCTAATCCGTCTTCCATTTTCCTGACGGCAACCGACAGAGTCACTTCTCCCTGTTCGGTGAATTTGATGGCGTTGCCAATCAGGTTCACCAGTACCTGGCGCAGACGACCAGGGTCACCAATGGTATGTACCGGGACCTCGGCCGCAACATCGGAAACCAGTTCGAGGTTTTTCTCGTGGGCACGCAGGGAGATGGTTTTGAGGGTTTCGGCAATGACCCGGTGCAGATTGAAGGGGATGTGCTCAAAGGACAGCTTGCCAGCCTCGATCTTGGAAAAGTCAAGAATGTCGTTGATGATGGTAAGCAGTGATTCGGCCGAGGATTTGGCAATTCCGAGGTATTCCCTTTGCTCATCGGTGAGGGCCGTATCCAGGGTGAGATCGGTCATGCCGATAATGCCGTTCATCGGCGTCCGGATCTCGTGGCTCATGTTCGCCAGGAATTCACTCTTGGCCCGGCTGGCGCGCTCGGCAGCCTCCTTGGCCCGCAACAGTTCCACCTCGGCCGCCTTGCGGTCGGTAATATCGGTGCGGATGGCAACGTATTGTTCCGGCTTGCCTGAGGCATCCAGCAGAGGAACGATGGTTGCATTTACCCAGTAATGATGGCCTGCCTTGGCCCGGTTGCATAGCTCGCCATGCCAGACTTGCCCAAGGGTGATGGTGCCCCACAGATCGCTGAAGACTTCCGCCGGGTGCACATCCGATTTGACGATACGGTGATTTCTCCCCAGGAGCTCGTCCTGGGAATAGCCGCTAATCAGGCAAAACCGGTCGTTGGCATAGAGGATGGTCCCGGCAGTGTCGGTGATGCTGACAATGGCGTGTTGGTCAAGAGCGAATTTCTGATTGTCCAGCAAGCGCCGGCTGCGCTCCCTTTCCTGTACCAGTTCCTTGACAAGAAGCGAGAGGGCTTCCAGATCGTGAGCTCCGGCGGCGTCAGGGGTTTGCGAATTATGGCCGGGGAGCAGCCCGTGTACCGTATCGCGCAGAGAAACCAGGGCGCTTTCCCGGCTGGCCAAGTCTGCCCGGAGTTGGCTATTGGCCTCCGACAATTCGGCGGAGGACAGATCCAGACTGCGCGTGCGCAATTCGAGGTCGCGTTCATACTGGGTGTAGGAAGCGTCGACCCTTTGCAATAAATCGCCCAGTCCCTCCAGAAATCTGCCAAGTTCGCCCGGCAAACTCCCCTGTGCCCGGGCTTGGGCGGCGCTCTCCAGCAGGGCGGCAAGCGCCGCTTCATCGGCAATGCCGGTGGCACGTTTGAGCTGCCGGAGAAGTGCTTTTTCCATCGAGTCCGTCTTAGCCTTCGCTAAGGTAGGTGATGGTCATGGTCTGGTTATGAAGTTTGCAGGAAGCCCCCGGCGTAAAGGGGCTGATTTCACCGTAGGAATAAAACCCGGTGAGCACGGCTTTGCTGCCGAACACATCGGCGACGGCTTCGACCTCTTCATCTACCCGATTTCCCATGACCAGCTTGCGACCGACACAACTGACGAGGATGGCTAATCCCTGTTCCGGGTCAGCCATCATGTCCGCAGCGGCTTCCGCTGCCGCTTCGGCACCATTCACCAATTTGTCGGTGCTGGCGTGCATCAGCTTGAGATAGCCGTCGCTGATGATTTCCCCGGCCAGGGTCAGGCTGCCGCTGGCTTCGTCAACGCCGAGAATTGTCCGGATCAGGCCGATCGCATTGTGATCTTCGCCCAGCATGGCAAACGGAAAGAGCAATCCGGATGCCGGCAAATCCTTGGCGTGGTCGCCAAGATAGCGCTTGTAAACAGCCAATGCCGGCTCGCCGTCCAGTTCATGGAGAACATTGCCCTGGCAGCGGGTAACCTTGCGAGCCGGACCAAAAGGCTCCCAGCCCCCGAAGGAACCGTGGGCGAAGTGGATTGCTTCACCACACAAACCCACGGCCACGACGGCATTGTCGGCAATGCCCTCCGGTCCGACGGTAAAGGTCTGTTTGAAGGCGCCGCCGTCCCCCCCCAGGCCGCCGGTAATCGGTACGGCATTGCCGATGACGCTGGCAATGCCATCGACTAGGGCACTGCCATTGATCTGGACACCCGGCCCGAACACCATGACCGCCTTGAGATCCGAAGCCGCCAGTTGCGCCCCCAGGCGCTGGCCAGCAGCATGAGAATCTTCCATATCGGCAAGATTCTCACTGCCGCTGGTGAAGTGGGCCTGATCAAAATACAGTGTGGTGATGGTGCAGGTGCCGTCTTCGACCCCGTTGGCAGTGATTTCACCGGCGGTGGAACAGCCGAGTAGTGTTGCCTGTGGCAGGGCTGCCCGGAGTGCGTCGACGGTGTTTCCGGCAGAAAAATGGCTGACGGCCCCAAAAACCAGGACAAGATCGGGATCTGCTGCCTGCAATTCAGGTGACTTACCCGCCAACTCGGCAGAGTTTCTAACGACTACTTGTTTGACGCGCATGTTGAGTCTCCGGATTGTGATTGTCTTGTCTTGTCTCAAGTTCGAAAAATAGCATATCAACTAGCTTCTGGCTGAGTTGTTGGGAGTTTACCGCTAAAATCCTCCCCTTTGGCTGCGCCCATGTCTCTTCCTGAGCCCTCCTCCGATGCTTTGGCCCATAGCCGACAGGTAACAGATTTTCTCTGCCGGGAAATCGATGCTGCCGGTGGCTGGCTCTCCTTTTCCAGGTTTATGGAGCAGGCGCTATATGCCCCCAAGCTTGGTTATTACGCAGCCGGGGCGAGAAAATTCGGCGCTGCCGGTGATTTTGTTACGGCACCGGAAATGACGGTTCTTTTCGCTCGGGCGCTCGCCGTCCAGGTGAAACAGATCCTCCGGTCCAGCGCTCCGCAAATACTCGAAGTCGGTGCCGGATCGGGGCGTTTGGCGGCAGACTTGCTGTCTGAGCTTGAGCACTTGGGCTGCTTGCCGGAGCGCTATTTGATTCTCGATCTGTCAGCCGATTTGCGGGAGCGTCAGCAGCAAACCCTGCTCCGGGCGGTTCCCCATCTGGCCGAC
The DNA here is from genome assembly GCA_964536245.1 of uncultured Rhodocyclaceae bacterium. Taxonomy (GTDB): domain Bacteria; phylum Pseudomonadota; class Gammaproteobacteria; order Burkholderiales; family Rhodocyclaceae; genus CAZHVZ01. The sequence goes on along the minus strand of CAZHVZ010000031.1, from coordinate 16,779 downwards.
CGGGTGGCGTGGCTGGACCGCCTGCCGGAGAGTTTTTCCGGTGTGGTGATCGGCAACGAATTGCTGGATGCCATGCCGGTGCATGTTGTCGCCTGGCGGGAACACGGGATTGCCGAACGAGGGGTGGGTCTGAATCAGGCCGGCTCATTTGCCTGGGTTGAACGCCCGGCCTCCGGCGAATTACTGGTGCGTGCCGAAGCCATCGGTCATCGCTACCAACTGCCGCCCGGCTTCGAGAGCGAAATCTGCCTGGCGGCGCCGGCCTGGGCTGCCGAATGGGGGAGCATTCTGGAGAAAGGTGCCCTGCTTCTGATCGACTATGGGTTTCCCCAGCGGGAGTTCTATCATCCGCAGCGTGGCCGTGGCACGCTGATGTGCCACTATCGCCACCACTCTCACCCGGATCCCTTCTATTTGCCGGGGTTGCAGGACATTACCGCGCACGTTGATTTCACTGCCGTAATCGCTGCCGCCCACCCGGCTGGCCTGGAATTGCTGGGTTATACCAGCCAGGGGCAATTTCTGCTCAATTGCGGAATTCTTGATCGCCTGGGAGAAATTTCTGCCGATTCGGTGGACTACATTCGGGCAGCAGGAGCGGTAAACAAGTTGCTCATGCCGCACGAAATGGGGGAGCTGTTTAAAGTGATCGCCCTCGGGCGGGGGCTGGAGGAGCTTGACCACACTCTGCTCGGTTTTGCCCAGGGCGATCAGAGCCATCGGCTCTGATCCCTTGGTGTTCAGCGCCGGGTGAATTCCCGGAAGCGATGGCCTTGTCCAAGCACCAGCCGGCCAAATTCGTCGAGCATGGCCTGGGTTAAAGATTCCATCGGAACAAAGTAGCGGATGTCGCCGAAGCGTTCCAGATTGCGGGTTTCCAGCACGACGCCGCCTTTTTCGAAATCAGCCTTCCAGCGCACCGTGGTTTTCACTTCCGGAGCCAGGGAGAAAACGGCTTTCTCCACCATCTGGCGGTTATTGCGCTTTTCCTCGCAGCTGAAGACCACGCCACTGTCGATCAATATCTTGCGCAGGCTTTCCACGGCCGGGCCATCCCGCTCGATGTAGACGTGACGGCTGGTTTTCAACTGGAAGGAAATGGCCACCACGTCAAAGACCGTTCCGGCGCTGTAGGGCCGGGTACGGTAATCGACGAAGCCCTTTTGCCAGACCAGGCCTGAAAATTCGGCCAGACCGGGTAGCGAATAGGTACGGGCGACGGTGGGCTGGATGATGTTGAGCTGCTGGATGAATTCGTGAAAAAAATCGAAGACCCTGCGCAAACCTTCATCCATCATTTGAGCCAGCTCGGATTGCTGGCGGGACTGGCTGGCGCTTTCCTGAATCCGGCTTTCAGCCTGCTGGCGCAATTGGGAAAGCAAGCTGGCACCGGGCTGAAGAGTGGAGGCGTCCGGATTGGCGATTGCCGGTGAAAGCTTTGGTGCGCTCGCCGGTTTTTGCGCACGCGCTCCCTCCGGCGCGATGGTTGGCAAGCCGAGATCTCTGGTCGCCTCAAGCATGGCCGGGCGTGGCGCGGCCTCATTGACGGTCAGGGCGCGCATGTCGAAGGACTCGATATCGGCCAGCAGGGACGCCTCCAAGGCAGCCAGATCGAGGTCGGTGTTCGATTTCCGCTCTCGCTTGGCACGCAGGGCATCGGCGATGGCAGAAGCGGCGGCGTCGGTAGTTTTGTCTGATCCGGACATTGCGTTCGCAGTGAATTGTTCTACACTAAAGGTAATGGTCTTTTTCGTTGGGAGCAAGTCAAAAATGGATATTTCCGGTATTGGCAACCTGAGTTCTGCTCTGGCACAGGCAAAAACCGGTGACGCAATCGCCACCACCATGCTCAAAAAGGCTCTCGATGTCCAGGCTCAGACGGCCACCCAACTCATTGAGGCCTTGCCTCAGCCGGCCAACCCGTCCCATTTGGGGAATAGTGTGGATGTGAGAACCTGAGGCGCTAGAAGCCATTTTCCTGTAACCAGTTTTGCAGAGTGGCCGCGACAAGCGGCCATTCCTTTTCATGGGTGACGGCGTGCCCCATGTTACGGAAAATGTGGTCCGGAAGCTTGTAGGTATGGGCGGTCGCCTGGACCAGAAAGGCCGGGACCAGAACGTCATGCTCAGCACCGGCGATGAACATCGGCGGTAGCGCCATGCCGTGCAGGCGCGGCAGGTTGAACATGGACATATCCCACAGGGCGCGATGGGACTCGGACTGCATCTGACCGAGCCAGCTGGTCAGCATCCTGTCGTCCACTTCCCCGGAAAAAAGTGCTTCTCGCAGGGTGTCCGTAGCGGCGTAGTCTCCACCCATGATGGCGTTGAGATCGGCGAACAGGTGAGGTTTCTGGAAAAGCAGATGAAACTGGGCGGCAATCAGACCCTGGGGCGGAACCGAGCAGAGAAGAATGACTCCCGGCACGGCATGTTTCTCCAGATATTTCTGAACCACAAACCCACCCATGGAGTGTCCGATGAGGACTGGCGGCTGGCCGATCCAGTCCACCGCTTTTTGCAGATCATCGACGTAGTCGTTGATGGAATGCCAGTCGATGAGTTCGCGTCCCCTGCTCCCCCCGTGGCCGCGCAGGGAAACGGCATAACAAGCGTAACCGGCCTTGGCAAAAAAGGGCATGAAGGTTTCGGCCCACATCCAGGCGCCGGCAAAAGCGCCGTGCACAAAAAGCAGTGGGGTCGGGTGGGGGGCTTTTCGGCTTGGCCGGCAGGAAAGAATTTCCAGCCCTTCAATCTCTTGGGTTTTGATCATTGTTGTTCTTTTAGGGGTGCTACGTGCTTTAATGAGAGCTTGTCAGCATAGCGCAAAGCAACATGTTGAAGTGGATACTTACTCTCGTTATCGCGATTTTTCTGCTGGGCATTCTTGCGCCGCACTTTGCACGTTTTGTACGGTTTGGCCATCTGCCGGGGGATTTTGCTTTTCGCTTCCGGGGTAAAACCTATACCTTTCCCGTGGCGTCCACCCTTTTGCTATCGGCACTGCTCTTTCTGGTCTCTCGCCTGATCTAGCTGGCGGACCGCATTCACCCGGGCGGCGTGAATGCGGTCCGGGATCAGCCCGCTGTCCTGGCATCCGGCAGCAATGGCCCCGGCATCCACTCCGCCGATGGCCGCCAGCGCCTGACGCAGACGCTCCGGGCTGGGGTAAGGACGATCCTGCCAACCAAGACGACCGGTGTGGTCGCACAGGCATACCTCCAGTAGCTGTTCAAACCGCCCAGGGCGACGCAGGGCATCGGTTTTTTCCAGCAGCGAAACGATGGTTTCCGGTCGTAGCTCTTCGGCACGGTGAATGTCGCCGTGCCAACGGGCTGCAAGCAGTGCCAGATCACGACAGTCGTTGGGAACTTTTAGCCGGGCGCAGAGGCTGGAGGTGAGGTGTACGCTGCGTCCTTCGTGGCCATGGTGGCGGGGTAGCAGATCAGTCGGCGTGGTGCCCTTGCCGAGGTCGTGGGTCAGGGCGGCAAAGCGTACCGGCAGGGCGAACCGGCGGCGAGCCGCCTGATCGATGACGAGCAGGGTGTGGGCGCCGCAGTCGATTTCCGGATGATAGTCTGCGCGCTGGGGAATGCCGAATAACTGGTCCACTTCCGGCATCAGCCGCGCCAGGGCTCCGCACTGACGGAGAACCTCGAACATGCGAGAGGGAGCCGCTTCCATCAGCCCCTTGGCGAGCTCCTGCCAGACCCGCTCGGCCACGAGATGATCGACCTCGCCGTTGCCGACCATTTCCTGCATCAGCGCCATGGTTTCAGGGGCGACAGAAAATTGTTCAAAACGGGCGGCAAAACGGGCCAGGCGCAGGATGCGCACCGGATCCTCGACAAAGGCCGGGCCGACGTGACGCAGGATGCCAGCCATCAGATCGGCACGGCCATGGTAGGGATCCACCAGCGAACCGTCTTCGGCCTGGGCGATGGCGTTGATGGTCAGGTCGCGGCGGGCCAGGTCTTCTACAAGGGTAACTTCTGGCGAGGCATGAAAGGCAAAGCCGTGGTAACCCCGCCCGGTTTTGCGCTCGGTACGGGCCAGGGCGTATTCCTCCTGTGTCCGGGGGTGGAGGAAGACCGGAAAATCCTTGCCCACCGGACGAAAACCCTTGGCCAGCATGGCCTCCGGTGTGGCACCGACGACCACGTAGTCGCGGTCGGCCTGGGGGCGCCCGAGCAGTTGGTCGCGTACCGCTCCACCGACGATGTAAATTTGCATCGTCGGTGCCTGCCGCCTAGCGGCCGGCGCGGAAGCGGAAACCGTCCAGTCGTCCCTTGGGGGTGTTTTGGGCGATATAGGTCGGTGCAACCGCTTCCAGTGCGGAAGGTTTCCAGGCGGGGAAGATGTTGCAATCACTGCCACAGACGCTATCCATCTCCATGGAGCGCAGATTGTCCGGCGACAGCAGCGGCTTGGGCGCCAGCCACATGAGGCCGGCTTGCAGATAGGCCCAGCCTTCAGAGAGGGCGATGATGCGGGCGGTGCTGCGGGTTAACCTGGCGGTGTAATCCACCAGTTCGCGCAAGGAGTAGGTTTTCGGGCCGCAGAGGTCGTAGGCTTGACCATAGGTGGCGGTATCGGTCAGGCAATCGACGAAGGCATCGGCCACGTCAGCGACCCACACCGGCTGGAAACGGGCATGACCAAAGCCCAGCGGGAAGACGGGAGCGATCTTGAGCACGCTGGCAAAGGTCGACAGGAAGGCATCGCCCAGGCCGAAGATGACCGAGGGACGGAAAACGGTCAGGTCCAGCTCATTTTTGGCAGCCATGACGGCAGCTTCACCATCCCCCTTGGAACGAAGATATTCGGACGGGCCATTGGAATCGGCGTTGAGAGCGCTCATGTGTACCAGGCGGCGGACTCCGGCGGCTTTGCAGGCGGCAATGATCTTTTTCGGCAATTCGACATGGGCCACGGAAAAATCGCGGCTATAGGGCAGCAGCACGTCGCGGGATTGCAGGACACCGACCAGATTGATCACTGCGTCGTGGCCCTTAACCAGTCCGTTCAAGGTGTCCTGGCAGTTGATATCCACTTCCGGCATCTCGACATGGGGCAGCATGATGAGCGCCTTGGTGCGCTCCCGGCGGCGGGTCGGAACGGTGACTTGAATGCCGCGTGCGGAGAGACGGTTGGTGATGTAGGTGCCGACGAAACCGCTACCCCCCAGCAGCAAGACCTTTTTGACGTCCATGTGATGCCCCTGCAATGCTTTATTGGAAGCCTGAATTTTAGGGCAAATCGGGCGGCTTGGGGACACTGCCGGCGGGAGCCGCTAGAACAGGGGGCGGTTGCCGGTCAGGCCGGCCTTGCCTTCGCGGAACTGACGGTCGAGAACAACCGGGTGGATGGAAACGGCAAAGCCCCAGTCCGGATTGAACAGCAGGGCGCGCCGGCTGCCCGGGGTGATCAGGCACAAGCGCCCGCAGAGTGGGTCTTTGCCGTCAAAGGTGAATTCCAGCCAGTCGCCCACGTTGCAGCTGGCAATTCGTCCGGAGGTGGTGGTGAATTCCGAGGCGCCGGGAATTTCCAGGGTTTTAAGTACGCGGCTGCCAAGCTTGATTTCACCGGTCTGAACACCAACACTATTGAGACGCAAGCCGGCCTGGTCGTTGGCAGCAGGTGGAAAATATTGGGCGGGCAAGCTTGCCACGCTACCGTTCTTGTCCAGGGCTGCCCGCAGGGAAGCTGTTTGCAGGGTGAAACAGGCGTCAAGAAATGTTTCGCGGGCGGTGGCGGGCATATTGATGCGGGCCATGCCGGCATTGAGGCAGGTGAGCATGGCCGGAAGCATCCCGGCCAGGCGCTTGCGGTCATCGGTGCCGAGTTTTGGGGCGATGCTCCAGAGCAGCGTTTCAATCACCTCGACGTGTTGTTGCCAAGCCGGGCTGGATTCGCCGCTTTCCAGCCACACCGAGGTCAGCACCTGCTGCCAGAAGGTGTCGAGGAATTGTCCGATGGGCATCGGCAGGCCACGCGAAACATAGTGCCGAACAACCTGCCGGCTGCGTCTTTCGGCCATGTCGCCACGTTCCAGGTGTTGCATCAGTTCGGCGTAGGGCTGGGCTGCGTTGGCTACGTTCAGGTCCCGCTCGATAACCAGCGCACTGGCCATCTGTATGGTGTTGGGAAGGATATTGGCCGTTGCCCCGTAAGACTGGTGCAACTGAGTCAACGGTCGGGAGAGCTGCTGGCAGAAAGGATGGTCGCTTGCGACATGGCGCGGCAAGCCAAGGGCTGCTCGCACCAGCCGGTTGATCAAATCCCGCAATCCTGGGAGATCGGCGTCTACGGCTCGCACATCGGCCAGAGCTGCCTTGATGAAAGGCAGGTGAAGGCTTTCGATGCTGGTTTTTACGGCTTCAGCCAGAGTGGGGTGATTGGTGACACTGCCGAAAATACGCAGCAAGGCATTGGTGACGACGGCTTCCCGCGTATTTTCCGGAATTCCCAGTTCGGCTGGCGAGAGGGCGCGGGGTGGGGGTTCAAGAGCAATGCTGTTGCTCGAGAACAGACCGGGAATCAGCGAACTCAAGGAGTTGCTGCGTTCAAGAGCTGCCATTTCAGCGGTACGCGGCAATTTTTCGAACTGCTCCAGGCGTTCAAGAATGCTCTGGCGTTGGGCAGCAGCAAGTTCCGTGCTGGCGGTGCCCGTGATCGTCGCCGCAGCGACGGCAGCCGGTTTTTGCGACAGGGCGGTCGCCGGCAACGGGGGGGTGGTACCGGTCGGGCTGGCCGGCGAGGATAGTGCCGCACCGCTCCCGGAAAACGGCGCACCGAGGGCTTGCGTGGGGGCAGTATTGTTGCGCCCGGGTTCCAGCCGGCTAATCATGCGGGGCTGGGTAGCTTCGACCCCCTGATCGGCGAGAAAGGTGTTCAGTCCTTGGTAAAATTTCGGCAATTCGACGGTGAGGTGCTCTTCCAGCCGGGCAACCAGGGCGCGGGCGCTGTCCGGGGGAGCATTCAGTTCGGCGCACATGTCGGTGAGGCCGACGCAGAGTCCTTCCGGGCCGACCGGGTTATCTGATTTGTCGAGATCCGGCCGATTGAGCAGGGTGACGAAGCGCTGATAGACCGGCCACAGGTGGGGATTGCAACCCTCCATGAGGCGGACGCTGAGTTCGTCCAGGCTGATTTCCAGTTCGAGATCGTCCTCGCCGACCAGAGTGATGCGTGAAGAGGTCAGTCCGCGTGCCATTTCAAAGCCGGAACGCCGGGCTCCGGCGAGTATCTCGTCATAATAGCCGCCGGCTCCCATACGCAAGGCCTCCAGGGCTTCCGGCATGACCACGCCGGCATCCCGGGCAATGCGAACCAGACTATCGAGGTAGTGGGCACGGCAGTCCCGCAATATCTCGAAGGCGTTGGCCGGCGGCTGGTGGTGGATCGTCGATGCAGATTGTTTGTAGGTCACCGGACTGCTCACTCAGGCAAGAGCTGTCAAGTATAGCCCAGCCCTTTGCCGGTAGAGTCCGGCAAAGGAATTAGGCTGTCAGGGCAGATCTTCTGTCTTCGGTACGTCATTTCCTCCCCGGGCCGCCACGGTTCCCAGGCGGGCTTTGAGCGACTCCGGCTTGCCGTTGAACAGAGCCGAGTAGTACATGGCATTACTCATCACCTTCTTGACGTAATCCCTTGTTTCACTGAACGGAATGGTCTCGGCGTAGATGGCACCTTCCAGCGGCCGGTCAGCCCGCCATTTGCGAGCTCGACCAGGGCCCGCGTTATAGGCGGCGGAGGCGAGAACGGGATGATTGTCGAGGTCTTCCATGACCAGGCGCATGTAGGTGGTGCCGAGCAGGACGTTGGTTTCCGTATTGTTGACCTGGCTGTGGTTGTAGTCGCGCAGACCGATTTTCTTGGCCACCCACTTGGCGGTGGCGGGCATCAATTGCATCAGGCCGGAGGCGCCGACAGTTGATTTGGCATTGGTGATGAAGCGGCTTTCCTGGCGCATCAGGCCATACACCCAGGCATCGTCGAGGGATTGATTGCGGGCGGCGGGGCGAATCTGATCGCCGAAGGGGGCCAGGTAGCGCAGGCTGTAATCGTGCTCGTTTTTGGTGCGGTCAGCAGTATTGATGGCGCGGTCGTAAATGTTTTGTCGCCGGGCGAGGTCGGCAGCGGCCAGTAACTCCCGGTCATCCATGCCGCGCAGGGACCAGTTCCATTCCTTGACCGCCTCGGTGCGCAGGTTGAGGCGAAAAAATGCCAGGGAGCGGGCGATACCGGCATTGTTGCGAGCCCTGCCCTGTTCTTCCGCAGTCGGTGCGCTGGCCTTGGCGGGTGGCATGATGGGGCGGCCAAGTTCTTCGTCGGCGAGATTTCCGTAAAAATTTGGCTGCCCGGAAATTTTCTCGAACAGGGTGGTGGCATCGGTGGTGCGGCCACCGGCCTTGTGGGCGCGGCCATTCCAGTACACCCATTCGGGGAGCGCAGCGAGAGCGGCCGGCATGGCTTCAATGGTCGCGTGCACGGTTCCCCAGTCCTGGCTGCGCAAGGCAGCGCGAACCTTCCACTGGTATGCCTCATCGCTGAGGGGAGCCTTGCCGGCTTTGGCGTACCAGCTGACTGCTTCGTTCATGTGGCGTTTGGCGGCATGCAGGCCAATCTGGCTCCAGGCCCATTGCCTTTCGCTGTCCTGCATTCGTCCTTCGATTTTTTCCAGTTGCTCGGCAGCAACACGCGGGTCATTGCTGGCAATGCGCTGGATGGCGATCGCCGCCAGTTCCCTGCCCTGCCGGGAGGATGCCCAATGGGCTGGCTGTCGAGCGAGATAACCCATTCCCTGCGCCAGGGCAGCCTCCACCGCCTTGGCATCGGGCGTCTGACTGGACGGCAGGTAGAAAAGAGTCTGCTTGGCCCAGCTTGGCCGGTTGGCTTCCACCTGCCGATGGACGCGGGCCCAGACATCGTCTGCTAGAACGCGTTTTTCCCAGATCAGGGCTTCCAATACCGGCTGGCAGGTTTCCGGTGGTTCGAGCAGGGTCAGCCAAAGCTTTTCGGCTTCCTCGAGCACACTCTTGTCACCTCTCGCCAGGCGGGCCTGTTGATTGAGGCAGACAAGGTCCGGCTCCGGGGCGATGAGTTTGGTGTATTCACTTTCCACCTCTGCCCACTGAGTCTTTCTGGCCAGGGATTTGATCCAGTCGGCCCGCAGTTTCTCGGCAAAATAGGCCCGTTCGTGACGTTGCAGAAAGTTGCGCAAGTTGGCGGGATCATTCTGCTCCATACTCATGCGCAATTGCCAGGCTTCAGCATAGGGTGCCAGTTCATGGTCGCCCAGACTGGCAGCAGCCCGCTCCAGTTTTTTTGCATCGCCGGCGCGGAAGGCTTCCCGGGCCGTCATAAAGGCAGCATCGCGGTCCTGGGCGGCGAGCGGTGCGGAAAAACAGAAGGCAAACAGGAGAATTCGGAACTTCATGCTAGATTTATACGATGGCAGATCAGTTCGAGGATAACACGGTCCGGCGGCGGGGGGGGGGGGGGGGGGGGGGAGTGGGGGGGGGGCCCCCCCGCCCCGAAGGAGGCGTCGGGGCCCGC
>CAZHVZ010000031.1:3232-7208 GCA_964536245.1 uncultured Rhodocyclaceae bacterium | reverse complement strand
GAAAACGCGGGGCGGGGGGGGGGGGGGGGGGGGTCATGGGGGGCGGGCCGCCAACGCCCTGGATGACTTGACGCATGGCCGGCTTTCCGCTGCGCTCGTTGGCAATCTGTTGCGCCTGCCTTTACCGGAAGCCGTGACAAACATCGCTTTTTGCTGGCCCGTCAAGCGGGAACCCGACGTGCGGGAAGCAGTGGCTGACTGGCGCCGTCAGGGACACCTCATCGCTTTGCCGGTTGTGGTGGCGGCGGGGGCACCCCTGGGCTTTCGCGAATGGCTGCCGGAGGATCCATTGCCGCTGGATCGCTATGGCATTCCGTCTCCGGTCCAGGGACAATGGTTGCAGCCGGAGCGCATTCTTCTGCCCCTGAATGCCTTTGACGCCGCCGGCTACCGCCTTGGCTACGGCGGAGGGTATTTTGATCGCACCCTTGCTTCTCTGGCACCCCGGCCATTGGCGATCGGGGTGGGTTTTGAAATGAATCGGGTGGACAGCATTTTCCCGGAAGCGCACGACCAACGGGTCGACTGGATTGTTACCGAGGCGGGGGTATTCCCCGTGCCGCCCTGAGGGTGAAAGCGGCAATCATGAACAGGATGGATGTGCCGCCGCCGATCAGGGATTGCCGGAGGTCGTAGATCCCCGTCCGCAAGCCCAGTTCCAGAGTGTAGGCATGGTGCAGGCCAAGCAGGGCGAAGCCGATCGCCAGGGTCATGAAAACCCGTTGTCCCGGCGAGCGCAGGGCGGCTTCGGTGGTTAATCCGGTGGCGACGCACTGGGCGAGTAGTCCGACCAGGGTGGTCAGCATGGCCAAAGTATAGGGATTCATGCTTTTCCGGCCATTGTGCAGGCCTTGCCCAGGCGCAGAAGGGCCTCGTCCAGGGTGTGTTTCTGGCAACCGAAATTGAGCCTCAGCCAGCCCGGTGCCCCAAAATCCAGGCCGTCGGAAAGCCCCAGGCCATGGTCCTCGAAATAGGCTGCCGGATGATCAAGTGCCAGTTGGCGCGTATCGATCCATGCCAGGTAGGTGGCCTCGACGTGCGCCATGGAAAGCCCCGGCAGACCGGCCACACAGGCTTCCACGGCATCCCGGTTACGCCGCAGGGTAGCCAGCAGGGAGTGATGCCAGTCACTGCCGCTGTGCAAGGCCGCCTCGCAGGCTGCCAGGCCCAGCACATTGACATGGGGGACGATGCCCTGCATGGCCCGGGTGAACCGCCGGCGCAGATCGGTATCCGGAACCACCGCAAAGGCGCAGCCGAGCCCCGGAAGGTTGTAGGTCTTGGACGGCGCCATCAGGGTGATGCTGCGTCGGGCGGCGTCCGGCGAGAGGCTGGCAAAGGGGATATGCCGGCGTTCCGGGTCCAGAATCAGGTCGCAATGGATTTCATCGGAACAGACGACAAGGTCCCGTTGCTCGCAGAAGTCAGCCAGTTGCCTGAGTTCTCCCTCCTTCCAGCAACGCCCGACCGGGTTATGGGGATGGCAAAGCAGGAAAAGCTTGCTCGCAGGACGTGCTTTGGCCGCCAGCGCCGGCCAGTCCCAGTTCCAGCCGGAATCGGTACGGATCAGGTCGACGGTTTGCAGGGGGCGACCCGAGTAGCGGGGGGCGGATAAAAATGGCGGATAAACCGGTGTTCCGGTCAACACCCCGCCGTCTACGGCGCGACAGGCAAGATTGAGTCCGGTCACCAGACCGGGAAGCCAAACCAGCCACTCCGGCTTGACCGACCATTGGTAGGCAGACTCCAGATGGGCCAGTACGGCCTCGCTGAGAGCGGGCCAGGGTTGGGCGTAGCCGAAAACGCCGTGGGCCACCCGCTGATGCAGGGCTGCGATGACCTCCGGCGGGGCGGCAAAGTCCATATCCGCCACCCACAGGGGCAGTACGTCACGACCGGCGTACTTGCCCCATTTCAGGGAATCGGAGTGGCGCCGGTCGATCGGCGTATCGAGAAAGATCAAACTTCCAGATGCTGGAAAAGTGCCGTGGACAGGTAGCGTTCACCAAAGGAGGGAATGATGGCCACGATCAGTTTGCCAGCATTTTCCGGACGCTTTGCCAATTCCAGAGCGGCCCAGGTTGCCGCGCCGGAGGATATACCCACCAGCAGCCCTTCCTGCGTGGCCATCTCACGAGCGGTTGCAAAGGCGTCGTCGTTCTTGACGCGGATCACTTCGTCGTACACTTGGGTGTTGAGAATGGCCGGAATGAAACCGGCTCCAATCCCCTGAATCGGGTGGGGGCCTTTCTGCCCGCCGGAGAGGACCGGCGACGCATCGGGCTCGACGGCGATAATTTTCACCCCCGGCTTTTTTGCCTTGAGAACTTCGCCGACCCCGGTGATGGTGCCGCCGGTGCCAATGCCGGAAACAAAGATATCCACTTTTCCATCCGTGTCGCGCCATATTTCCTCGGCAGTGGTCCCTCTGTGGATGGCCGGATTGGCCGGATTCTCGAACTGCTGCGGGATGAAATAGCGGGAATCGGCAGCGGCCATGGCGTTGGCCCGGTTGATGGCGCCGGTCATGCCTTCGGCGCCGGGGGTCAGGATCAACTCGGCGCCATACGCCTTGAGCAGCAGCTTGCGTTCCCGGCTCATGGTTTCCGGCATGACGAAGGCGCACTTGATTCCCCGGGCGGCGCAGACCATGGCCAAACCGATACCGGTGTTGCCGGAGGTGGGTTCAAGAACGACCGTATCGGCCTTGATCTTTCCGGCAAAGCTGGCCTCATCCAGCATGGCGACCGCGATGCGGTCCTTGACACTATGGGCCGGATTGAAAAACTCCAGCTTGACCACAACCGTTGCTCCGCACCCGGCAGTAATGCGATTGAGGCGGACAAGAGGGGTGTTGCCGATGAGTTCGGTGACGTTATTGGCGATTTTCATGCAAAGCTCCCGGTGGGCGAATAGGCTGATTGTAGTTGACTACCAGATTTCTGCGAGAAACTGCTTCTCCTGTCGGTGGAACTAGCCCAGAAACAGCTTGTAGGCAGGATTCCGGCTTTCATCCCAGTGGGCGTAGCCGAGGTTTTTCAAAAATGCCCTGAATTGCCCCATTTCACCGGGAGGAACCTGCATCCCGACGAGTACCCGGCCATAGTCGGCGCCGTGGTTGCGGTAATGGAAGAGGCTGATGTTCCAGCCGGCGCTCATCTGGGTCAGGAAATTCATCAGGGCACCGGGGCGCTCGGGAAATTCGAAACGATAGAGAATTTCGTGTTCGGCTTGCGGGGCATGGCCGCCAACCATGTGACGGATATGGTTCTTGGCCATTTCGTCATCGGTCAGATCAAGGGTGGCGTAGCCGTGTTTCTGGAGCTGTTCCACCAGTTTGCTGGATTCGGCCCGGTTGACGACCTGAATGCCGACAAAGACGTGCGCTTCGGCAACGCTGTGAAAACGGTAGTTGAATTCGGTAACGTTACGCTTGCCCATCAGGGACAGAAATTTTTTGTAAGCGCCGGGTTTTTCCGGCAAGGTCACCGCCAGGACAGCCTCCCGCTGCTCGCCTACCTCGGCGCGTTCGGCGACAAAGCGCAGGCGGTCAAAATTCATGTTGGCGCCGGACGTGACGGCCACCAGGTTTTTGTCCTTGAGCTTGTGCTGGCGGGCATATTCCTTGGCCCCGGCCACCGCCAGAGCGCCCGCAGGTTCCAGAATGGAGCGGGTATCCTCGAAAACATCCTTGATCGCCGCGCAGATGGCATCGGTGTCCACCAGGATCATTTCGTCTACATATTCCTTGCACAGGCGAAAGGTTTCCTCGCCGACAAACTTGACGGCTGCGCCATCGGCGAAAAGGCCGACCTGTTCCAGGCGGACGCGATGCCCTTTGGCCAGGGATTGGGTCATGGCATCTGCATCGCGGGCTTCGACGCCGATGATCTTGATGTCCGGTCGCAGGCGCTTGATGTAGGCGGCCACTCCGGCAATCAGCCCGCCGCCTCCGACGCAGCAGAAAATGGCGTGG
>CAZHVZ010000031.1:0-3222 GCA_964536245.1 uncultured Rhodocyclaceae bacterium | reverse complement strand
GGCGCCCTCCCGGCGGGGGTGCTGACGGAGGATCTCCATCCCGATGGTCCCTTGCCCGGCAATGACTTCCGGATCGTCAAAAGGGTGGACGAAGCTCAGTTTTTCGGATTTTTCCAGTTCCAGGGCATGGCTATAGGCTTCATCGTAGGAGTCGCCATGCAGAACCACTTCCCCGCCGCGCCGCTTGACGGCATCTACCTTGATGCCCGGTGTCGAGGTGGGCATGACGATGACTGCCCGACAACCCAGTCTGGCAGCCGAGAGTGCGACGCCTTGAGCATGATTGCCGGCTGAAGCGCAAATGACCCCGCGCTTGAGCTTTTCCTGGGACAGGCTGGCCAGCTTGTTATAGGCGCCCCGCAGCTTGAAGGAGAAGACTGGCTGCATGTCTTCACGTTTTAACAGGATGCGGTTGCCGACCCGACCGGAAAGGCTGCTCGCCAGTTCAAGGGGGGACTCGATAGCGACATCGTAAACCTGGGCGTTGAGGATTTTTTCGAGGTAATCGGGTGTGGCGTGCATGGGGATTTCCGGCGAAGCAAAAGGGGGAATCTAGCAGCCATGGCCGGTTTACAACAAGGGCTTCGTGCGCGTGCAGCATTGCCGGGATGCCGGGAGAGTGGCAACATGGCAGAAAACAACAATTTTCCAAGGGGAATTCATGCGTTCCGAAAAACTGGCCAGCCGCGTTGCGGCGACCGTTGCCTTCGTTTGTGCTCTGGCATTTGCGGCAGTTGCTCTTTTTTCATTGACCACCTTTTCCAGGGTTGAGCGGTCCAGTGCCGAAGAAGCCGCCCGGGGCCAGGTATCGGCCGTGGTCGATCTGCTGGAGCTCAGTTTTCGCAGTCACGAAGCGACCGGCTACAAGCGCCTGGGCGCCTTGAAGAGTTTGCTGGGAGATACCCTTCGTGCGGCCGATGCGACCGCCGAAAAAGACGTCTTCGGCCTGCCGGTCTATCGGGTAGGCGGCGAGGTGGTCAACGGCAATGAAAAGCTGATGTTGCGCTGGAAAGAAATTCTGATCGCTGACCCGGCGTTTCTTCTTTTTAACCCGCAAGGGGAAATGGTCCGTGTGGCGACTCTGCTCAAGGACAAGGAAGGCAAGAGTATGGTCGGCAAACCGATTGCCGCCAACGCTCCGGAAACGCAGACGGTGAAGGAAGGCAAGGAGTGGGCCGGTGTCGTGGTGCGCAGCGGGAAATACTACGTCAGCGCCTTTTTGCCCATCAAGAACGCACAGGGTCAGGTGATTGGTGCCTGGTCAGTGCGCTCGGACGTCACCGAGGATATGAATCGCCTGCGTGAAACCCTGAAGAAAATGAAATTCGGCGATACCGGTTATCCCTATGTTTTGCGTGTCACCCCCAAACCGGAGGAGACCGAGTTTGTTCTCCATCCCAAGCTGGAAGGGAAAAACGCCAAGGAAGTCGGCGGCCCGATTGTGATGATTGCCGAAACCATGGCGGCCAAGGACGAAGGAACCATCGTCTATTTCTACGCTGATGAAACCGGGCGGGAACGCGAGAAAATAGTCGTTTACAAGAAAGCTCCGAGTTGGGGGTGGACGGTTGCCGGGGGAACCTGGATCGAGGAATACAACAAGGGGGCTTCTGCCTTGCGCATGCAGCTTGGCCTGGCCTGTTTGCTGGGCGCGCTGGTGTGCGCGGTGGCGGGCTGGTTGGCTGCCAGCCGTGGATTGAGCGGCGTGCAGCCGGTGGTTGATGGGGTCCGGCGTCTCGGAGCCGGGGATTTTTCCCGGAGCATTCCTGCGGCAAGCTGTGAAATCGGCATCATTGCCGACGAAGCCAACAGTGCCCGGGAACATATCGGTGGTCTGGTGCGTAATATTTCGGCTTCTTCAGCGTCGGCATTCACCTCGGCCAAGCGATTGGAAGATGCCGCCCGTTCGGTTGCGACGTCGGCGGATGGGCAATCGTCGTCAGCGGCTGAACTGGCGGCAGCGGTTGAACAACTGTCGGTCAGCGTGACCCATACGGCGGACCAGACGGGGCATTCGGCTGAGGCGGCGCAGGAAACCTTGCGACTGGCCCAGCAGGGCATGGCGTCGGCCACAGCGGTATCGGCGGAAATGAAGAAAATTGCCCTGGAAACGGCCAGCGCGGAAGCCCTGATGAGTCAATTGGCCTTCAACGCCAACGAAATCGCCGGGATGGCCAAATCCATTTCCGAACTGGCCGATCAGACCAACTTGCTGGCTCTCAACGCCGCCATCGAGGCTGCCCGGGCGGGTGAGGCAGGGCGTGGTTTTGCCGTGGTTGCCGATGAAGTACGCAAGTTGGCCGAGCGTTCCACCAAATTTACCGCCCAGATCGAACAAACCGTTTCGGCAACGTCCACCGGCACGGCCCAGGCTGCCGAGACGGCCAAGCATATTGCCCAGGATGCCGCAGAAGCTTCCCGGCTGGCGGCTGAGGCCGAAGCTGCCTTGGGCGCCATTGCCGAATCCGGTCAGCGCTCGGTCGAGGCTTCCGTGGAAATCGCGGGGGCTGCCCGACAGCAGGGGGCGACCAGCCACGCGATTGCCCAGGCGGTGGAGCGTATCGCCCAGGCGGCAGATGCCAACAGTCATCAGGCTCGGGCTTTGCTGAGCGAGGTGCAGGCATTGGAAGGTGTGGCCCAGGGTCTGGAGCAAAGTGTCGCCGCTTTCCGTACCTGATCTTGTTCGATTTTGATCCGGCTTACGGCCTGTGGGGGCTGGCCCTCTACAGTTTTCTGGCAGCGACCTTGCTGCCGGGCGGTTCGGAGCTGGCCCTGTTTGCCCTGGTAGGGATCGATCGAAGCCTTTTATGGCCGGCCTTGCTGGTGTCCACCCTCGGCAATACGGCGGGGGGAATGGTTTCCTGGTGGTGCGGCAGGATTTTTCCCGTCTCCCGGCGGATCGAGGCGCTGCCCTACCGGGACAAGGTTAAACGCTGGGGGAGCCCGATTCTTTTATTGGCCTGGACGCCAATCGTCGGTGACGCCCTGTGCGTGGCCGCTGGCTGGCTGCGGCTGGCCTGGCTGCCGTGCTGCATGTTCATGGCGATCGGGAAATTTGCCCGTTACTGGATCGTGGCCCAGGCCGCCGCCGGGAGTTGAAACCTTCCGGCCGGCCAGCGGTCCACCTAAGCCGCGTGTTGCGCTGCAATACGATAAAATCCCCCTTTTGATGGACTCCTTCGGCCTACCGCCATGACCGCCCGCCTGCGCGAAATCCCCTAC
>CAZHVZ010000030.1:27607-30388 GCA_964536245.1 uncultured Rhodocyclaceae bacterium | reverse complement strand
GGGAGCCTTCATGGCCGCCCCAGACGGCGGCGATTCGGTACGCCATGGGGAGCAGGGTGTTGGAGTGCTGGGCCACATAGACCACCGAGAAGTCGTTGGTGGCAAAGGCCTGGGTCAGGCAGGCAAAAGAAAAGGTGACGAGCAGGGCCATGGCCAGGGTTGCCGGGCGGGCAACGGCGATCCAGGTCTGGCGGTTGCGGTGGGCGCCGACCAGGGGCAGGGTGCCGAGGATGGCGGCGACGATGAAGGCAAGAATGAGGGCGAAGTGGCCGAGTTCGGGAATCATGGGTCAGTAGCTCGCTTTCGGCGCTGCCGGCGGTTGCTGGGCAGCATCGGCAGCCTTCTTTTCGGCTGCCCGGTTGTGGGCATCGCCGACTGCCTTGGCGGCTTCCGGGGGCATGTAGTTCTCGTCGTGCTTGGCGAGCACCTCGGTGGCGGCAAAAAGTCCTTCACCGGTCAGCTTGCCCTGACGCTGCCTTCCTTGACCAGGCCGCCGATGCGGAACAGCTTGTCCTTGGGCGCCTTGCCGGCCGCCACGTCGGTGGGGGATATGTAGAGGGCGATATTGCTGTTCAGGGCATTGAGAACGAGGGCGGCGATGATGCCGAGTATGGCCAGCGCCCCGATGATGAGGGCGATGCGCTTGTGTCGTGCTTTCATGTGGAGCTATTCCTGGCAGAGGCCTGTTGATCAGCGCGAATCTGGCGCTTGAGGCGGGTGAGCGTGGTCTTTCGAGTGCGGCGGACGAGAATCGGTTCAATGGCCATGATGAGGGCGGTGACGCCGAAAGAACCCCAGACATAGGAGGCATAGCCGCCCATGGCCAGAAAGTCGGAAAAACTGTTCCAGTGCATCATTGTTCGTCTCCGCTCAGCCCGGTCAGCACATCCCTGGCCCAGTCGGTGTGCCGCTCCCTTTCGAGCAGGATGGTCCGCACCCGCATCAGCGCCACGGCGATCGAGTACATCCAGAAACAAAGGGCCATCAACAGCATTCCCCAAAGCATCAGCGAAGCCATGGCCGGGGCCTTTGTCAGGCTGACCGAAGCCCCCTGGTGCAGGGTGTTCCACCATTTGACCGAGAAATAGATGATCGGCACGTTCACCACGCCGACCAGCAGGAGAATGGCGCCGGCCTTGTCGGCGCGGCGGGCATCGTCAATCGCGGCCTGCAGGGCGATGAAACCGATGTAAAGGAAGAGCAGGATGAGTTCGGAAGTCAGCCGGGCATCCCACACCCACCACGCACCCCACATCGGTTTGCCCCACAAGGCGCCGGTCCACAGGGAAAGAAAGGCCATGAGAGCGCCGGTGGGGGCCAGGGCGGTGCTCATCATGCCCGACAGGCGGGTGTTGAACGCCAGCCCGGTAGCCGCCCAGAAGGCCATGACCAGATAAATGAACATCGACATCCAGGACGCCGGAACGTGGATGAAAATGATGCGGTAGCCTTCTCCCTGCTGGAAATCGGTGGGCGCCACCAGCAGCCCCAGCCACAGGCCGGCGAGGCCGAAGAGCAGGGCAGCCCCGGCAAACCAGGGGATCATCCGGCCAGCCAGGGGGTAGAAGGTGGCCGGGGACGAGAATTTGAACCAGTTGATCAGTCGCTGACTCATGGTTATTCCAAAGCGATTTTCAGGGCGGCGGCCGAGGCCCAGGGGGCGAACCCCAGCGAGGCCAGGGTCAGGGCGCCGAGCAGGGAAAGGTGGGCGCCGCCACCGAGGCCGGAAACGGTGGCATCAACGGCGCCGGCACCAAAAATGAGGACGGGAATATACAGGGGCAGCACGAGAAGGGATAGCAGCACGCCGCCGCCGCGCAGGCCGAGGGTCAAGGCCGCCCCGATGCCGCCGATGCCGGAGAGGGCCGGGGTGCCAAGGAGGATGGAAAAGGTCAGGACGAGCAGGGCGTCGGGGGAAAGATCGAACTGGATGCCGAGTACCGGCGCCAGCAAGGCCAGGGGCAGGCCGGAAACCAGCCAGTGGGCGATCACTTTGCCGAGAACCACCAGACCGAGAGGGTGTGGCGCCAGGGCCAGTTGCTCCAGGGTGCCGTCGCGGAAATCGTCGGCAAACAGGCGGGGCAGCGAAAGCATGGTCGCCAGCAGGGCGGCGACCCACAACACGCCGGGCGCCAGCTTGCGCAGCAGGGCGGTTTCCGGGCCGATGCCGAGGGGAAAAAGGCTGACCACGATGATGAAGAAAAACAGCGCCGAAACGATGTCGGCCTGTCGCCGCAGGGCCAGTTTGAGGTCGCGGCCGATCACCGCCAGAACAATGGCCAGCATCAGGCGAGCCGCAATTCGCGAATGGCGCCGGCCGGGATGTCCACCAGCTGGTGGGTGGTCATCACCGCCAGCCCGCCGCGCTGCAGATGGCCGCCGATGAGGCCGGCCAGCCAGGTCACGGCGGCGGTATCGAGGGCGACGAAAGGCTCGTCGAGCACCCACAGGGGACGTTTTTCCTTGACCAGCCGGGCCAGGGCGACCCGTCGCTTCTGGCCTTGCGAAAGATAGCGGCAGGCGAGGTCTTCCCGCCCGGCCAGGCCGACCTGCTCCAGGGCGTCGATGGCGTCGTCCTCGGATAGCGCGTCCTCGGCCAGCCGGGCCGAAGCGAGGAGGTTTTCCAGGGGAGTCAATTCTTCCTTGATGGCGTTCTGGTGGCCGAGATAGCACAGGTCGGAGCGAAAATCGTCGGACAGCGCCCGGATGGAGGCGCCTTTCCAGCGGATTTCGCCGGTTTCCGGCGGCAGCAGGCCGATCACCATGCGCAGCAGGCTGGTC
>CAZHVZ010000030.1:18122-27597 GCA_964536245.1 uncultured Rhodocyclaceae bacterium | reverse complement strand
CCCGAGTCGGGGGCCTGCTCGCCCGCGAGGATCCGCAGCAGGCTGGTCTTCCCGGCCCCGTTGCGGCCTTGCAGGGACAGCAGTTCGCCGGCCTCCAGGCGAAAGCCAAGACCGGCAAACAGGCGGCGCTCGCCGCGCACGCATTCCAGATTGTCAGCTTCCAGCATCAGGGAAAAAATTCGCGAAAAATCAGCGACAAATTATGAACCTGCCAGTTTACCGGCAGAATGACCGGAATCAAAATGGCGATTATTGCGGGGCGATTGCCGAAGGACTTCCGATGCCTTGCCGGGCCAGCAAAATCTCGCTTTGCAGGTCCTGGATATGGTCACTCAGCTGATTGCCGAGTTCTTCCAGGGCCGCCCGTAACGGTGCCACCGCTTTCGTTTTTCCGGTCTTGCTCAGGGCGATCAATTGTCGGCCCAGAGCGTGCAACTGGACATGAGTGCTGTTCATCGCCTGGAATCCCTCGAGATGGCCGTAGCGCTGCAAGGCCGGACCGTTGTACCAGCGCCCTAAGCGGCACCCCAGTTCGCTTTCTTCCGGGGGGGAGAGGCCACTGCCGGGGGCATCGAGATAATCCAGCAGGGTTTTTTTCCAGTGGCGATGATCCATTTCGGCAATGAGCATGGGCAGGTCTTCCCGCGCCCATTCGAATGCTGCGCTGGCTCCCCACGATTGATCCGGGAGAAAGGCCTCAACCCAGGCCGGAAGGTCGGCGGCCGGCATGGGACGGGCGATGCCGTAGCCCTGGGCGAGGTCGCATCCGAGTTGGAGGAGGACCATGCCGTGTTCAACCGTCTCGACCCCTTCAGCAATCACCTGGCGCTGGAAGGCACGGGTCAGACCGATGACGCCTTCGACGATGGCCAGATCCTCGCTGTCGTCCAGCATGTCGCGCACGAAGGACTGGTCGATTTTGAGGATTTCGGCGGGCAGGCGCCGGAAGTAGGTGAGGGAGGAGTAGCCGGTGCCAAAATCATCGAGCGAGAAGCTGACCCCCAGCCGGCGGCATTGTTCAAATATTTCGGCAACACTGGTCATGTCCTCCAGGGCGGTGGTCTCCAGCACCTCCAGTTCGAGGCGGCCAGGGTTGACCGAGGGGTGGGCTGCCAGAAGCCGGCCCAGATGTTCGGCAAAGCCCGGCGCCTGGAGGTGAGTGCCGGCGATATTGACACTGATACAAAGGTCCAGTCCTCCGGCGATCCAGTGTTCCATCTGGCGCAGGGTTTCCGCCAGCACCCAGTTGCCGATGGCAATGTCGAGATCGGTGCCCTGAATTGCCGGCAGGAAATCAAGGGGAGGGACCAGGCCCCGTTCCGGATCCTGCCAGCGGATCAGGGCTTCCGCACCGACTACCATTCCCTGGCGCATATTGACCTTGGGCTGGTAATGGAGAACGAACTGCCGTTCCTCCAGGGCAGAGCGGATACGGGCCATTTCATCATGGCGAACCCTGGCCCGGCGGTCACTCTCCGGGTCGAACAGGTGATAGCGGTTGCGTCCCAGTTGCTTGGCGTTGTACATCGCCTGATCGGCATGGCGGAGCAGGGTGTCGGGATCGGCTCCGTCGTTCGGAAAGAGGGTGACGCCGATGCTGGCGGAGATGTTGATTTCCTGCTCGGCAATGAAAAAGGGCGAACTCAGGCTGTTGATCACCCGACTCAGGGCGCGGTCACACTCTTTTTCATCATTCAGCCCGGAGAAAAGCAGAACAAATTCATCTCCCCCCAGACGGGCCACCGTGTCTTCGGCGCGCAAGCAGGCTTTCAGGCGCTGCGCCACCTCCACCAGCAGGCTGTCGCCGGCGGCGTGGCCATGTTGATCGTTAACCGGCTTGAAACCGTCGAGATCAAGATAGCTGACCGCCAGCAGCTTGCCGTTGCGCTCGGTCTGGGCCATGGCCAGTTGCAGGCGGTCCGCCAGCAACATGCGATTGGGCAGCTGGGTCAGGGGATCGAAATGAGCGAGATGCTCCAGTCGTTTCTGGTGCTCCTTTTGCAGGGTTATGTCGGAAAAGATGCCGACGTAATGGGTGATGCAGTCGGCCCTGTCGCGCACGGTGGAAATGGTCAGCAGTTCGACAAAGATTTCGCCGGATTTCTTGCGGTTCCAGACTTCGCCGCGCCAATAGCCTGCTTCCCGAATGGTTTTCCACATTTCGGCGTAGAAGGCCGGGTCGTGATGGCCTGATTTGAGCAAGTCGGCGTTTTTTCCAAGGGCTTCGGTCCGGCTGTAGCCGGTGAGCTCGGTAAACGTGTTGTTGACTTCCACCAATGTCCCTCGGGCATCGGTAATCATGATGCCCTCGTGGGCATTCTCAAAGACACTGGCCGCCAGGCGTTGACGCTCCTCGGCTTCCAGGCGCAGCAGGGTCTGGCTGAAATTGAGGCTGAGCGACTTGAGGGCGCTCAGGGTGTGGGGTGACAGCTGCTTGCTTGCCCTTGAACCGAGGGTCAGGCAGGCGACAACCTCACCATGCAGGGTGACGGGGAAGATCGTGAGGCAGCAGATACCGGCATCTTTCAGTTTCCGGGCGGCGAGAAAGGACTCGTCGGAGCACAGTTTGGAGGCGTTATGACAGGTGCATACCACCTCCCCACGGCGAATGATGGCCGCCTGTTCGGAGTCGCCCGGCAGCAGCGCGGCATGGTCGACATATCGTTCCGGCAGGTCGTGGGCGGATACCAGGCGGAATCCGCCATCCGCTTGCCGCCAGTAAATTCCGCCGCAGTCCAGGTCCGGGAAGCGCATGACCGTCTCCAGCATGACATCCAGAACCTGTTGGCGGTCCTGCCCGGAGGCCAGGGACTGAGCCAGGTCGTATTCAATTTGCAGGCGTATTTTGGCCTGATGCCGTTCGGAAATTTCCTGCATGGCGACCACAACAGCCTGACGGCCGAAGTAGGTGCAAGCCTGGGCCTGGGCTTCGAGCAGCATGGTCTGGCCATCGGCATTGTGTGCCCAGTGTTCAAAGCGTTGGGGAATGCCCAATCGTGCCAGACGCAGAGAGGCTCCGGTCTGGTGTTCCGCATTCAATGCCGGAGCGCTGAGATGCCGGGGGCTTTTGCCGATGAGATCGGTCCGGCAGTAACCCAGTAATTGCTCGGCGCCCTGATTCAGGTCAAGACAGACATGGTGCTCATCGAGAACCAGTACGGCCTGGCTGATACCTTCAAAAATTCCCCGGAAGGTGGCGTGGCTGTCGCTCAAGGCCTGGGCGTTGTCATGATGGGAAAGGACCAGGGCAGTGAATTGCCCGGCCCGGGCAAGGTGTTCGATGTCGAGGTCTTGCGGTGTGGCCGGTGTCTCGTGATAAGCGGCAAAGGTGCCCAGCAATTTTTCGTTCGGGCCGCGAATCGGCTCCGACCAGCAGGCGCCTATCCCCGCTGTTTGAGCCAGTTCCCGGAAACCTTCCCAATAGGGGTGGCTGGCAATGTCGGTGACGATCACCCGTTCCTGGCGGAAAGCGGCTGTCCCGCAGGAACCGATGCCATCGCCAATAGCCAGGCCGTCGATGGCGGCACAGTAGCTTTCCGGCAGGCTGGGCGCGGAGGCGTGGCGCAGATGCCGGCCATCTGTCTCAAGGAGCAGGATGGAGCAGCGCCAGCCGGGCATCTCCGTTTCCAGGGCGAGCACGATCAGATCCAGTATTCCGCTGATATGGTCGCCCCGGATCAGTCCGGCCAGGGCGGCGTTGCGCAGCAGGGAAGCCTCGTCAACCGCCTTGCGGTCGGAAATGTTGCGGGCAAAGCCGACCGTTCCCAGCAGTTCTCCCTTTTCGCCGATGACCGGCGCTTTGTAGGTTTCAAACCAGAGACGCTGGCGGCCATCGGTAATGAGCTCTTCGACATGTTTCTTCTGCCGGCTGGTGAGCACCTCCCGGTCGTCCGCCCGATATTTTTCTGCCAGATCTTCGGGAAAAAGATCGAGATCGGTTTTGCCGATCAGGGCAAGGGGGGATGCCTGGCCGCAAAGATCGGCATAGGCCTGGTTAACGGTGAGCAGGCGGCTGTCGGTATCCTTCAGCCAGACCATGAAGGGAAAATTGTCGAGCAGGGCTTGCTGATAATAGGCATGACCGTGCAGGATGTGTCCGGTCAGATCGATTTCCAGGGGACGCATCAGATCGTGCTCGCCGAGCAGTCCAACCGGCTTGTTCTCGTCATCCACCACGGCGAGGTGGCGAATGCGCGACTCCAGCATGCGGGTGGCAGCTTCTCCCAGCGGCGTATTGGGCGTGGTCGTGCTGACCGGACAGGTCATGATGTCGCGCAGGAGGGTGGCAGGGTTTTTGTCCTCGGCAAACAGCCGGACCATGTCCCGTTCGGTGACGATGCCGAGCAGGGAGCCGTCTTCCACGATCAGGACGCACGTGGCGCTCTTTTCGTCCATCATGGCGACTGCATCGGCAAGGCTGGCGGTGGGCGGCTGTTGAAGAAAATCGCTGTCCATCAGCGCCTGCACCGTGCTGAAAGAGCGGAAAAAATCCAGTCCGAGATGGCGGCGGAAGTCGGTTTCGGTGATCACCCCCAGGGGATGGTTTTGCTCGTTCGCGACCACCAGATGGCGCACATGGTGATGCAGGGCCAGTCGATGGGCTGCCCGGTAGTCCATGTCGGCAGGAACGGTCAGGACCGGGGAGGACATTATTTCGCCAACCGGGGTGTCCAGGCTGGCATGGAGATGAAGGGCATGGACCACGTCACGTTCGGTCACGATCCCATTGATTTCCTCACCGTCCACCACCAGGACCGAAGAAATGCGGGACTGCACCATATGGGCAACGGCGTTGCCAAGCTTGGTCCCGGTGGGGACACGATCGGTGTGAAAACTCATCAATTCGCCAACGCTGGGCATGTCTGCTCCGCCAGTTTTTTGCTTTATGGCCAAAAGCCATAGTGCTTCGAGTCAGGTCTAAAGAAAAACGTTGCAAGGTATAGTGCCGGGTCATTGCGAATAATAGGGGAAATCAGGTGGAGTCGGTGGGGCTGCTTGAGGTGTCGGCTTTTTTTTCCGGCGGACGGCTGGAAGATCTGGCCGTTCGTCTGGAGCGGCCGATGCCTGCCCGGCTGTTTGTCGGCCAGACGCCGGAGATGGTGGGCAAGACGGTGCCCCGCCTGTATACGCTCTGCGCCCAGGCGCAAGCCAGTGCAGCCCGGGCGGCGCTGGCTGCGGCCGGTGGCAGTGAGGCGGATTTTGCGGACCCCGATCCGGCGGCTTTATGGGCCGAGGCCTTGCACGAATATTTTTGGCGCCTCCTGCTCGATTGGCCTCGGCTGCTGGGATTGGCGCCGGCCCCGGCAGCCTTTGCCGCGTGGCGCAAGCAGCGGGGGGGCGGGCAGCTGCCGGCGGCAAGCAGGGAATTGCTGGAAGAGGTATTGAATCCCCTCGCAAAAAACTGCCAGGCCCGGATCGATTCGCTGGGTGGAACGACGGAATCGGCAAAATTTGATGCGCCGCTCTTGACGCCGGCGGAGTGGCTTCCATACTGCCGGGGGGAGCGCCGGATGCCACGGGTGGCAGCGCCGGTATCGCTGGCCGAGGCTTATCGCAGGCGAGTACGTGAAACAGAAAATGCCGTCACCGCCCTGCGGGAAGGCCAGCCATATCCGCTGGCCTCGGCGGGGGAGAACGGCTGGGGAGTGGGGCAGGTGATGACGGCGCGGGGCGTGCTGACCCACGCTGCGCACCTTGAGCAGGGGCGGGTTCTCGCCTACCGGGTGTGGGCGCCGACGGACTGCCTGTTTGCCGATGCCGCGTGTTTGTCGGCCCTGTTGGCCGGCAACCGCTGGAATAGCCGGGAATCGGCGGAGCAGGGCCTGGAATTGGCGGTTCTGGCGCTGGACCCTTGTTTGCCTTTTGTGGTCAAAGTGGAGGCCTGATGCACGAAATGTCCCTGGCAGAAGGGGTGCTGCAGTTGGTAGAGGAAACCGCTAAGCGCGAAGGCGCCCGGCGGGTCAAGACCGTAGTCCTGGAAATCGGCCGCCTCTCGTCCGTGGAGCCGGAGTCGTTGCGCTTCTGTTTTGAGGCGGTGACGCGCGATAGTGTGGCAGCGGGAGCCGAATTGTCGATAATTGAGGTGGCCGGCAGCGGCTGGTGCATGTCCTGTGCCGAAACGGTCGCTCTCGCGGAGGTCTTCGGCGAGTGCCCGCAATGTGGCGGTTTTCAGGTGCAGGCCACGGGCGGGACGGAAATGCGGGTCAAGGAAATCGAAATAGAGTAGGACTCAAAGGAGAAGAGGAATATGTGTACCGTTTGCGGCTGCGGCGCCGGAGAAACCCGCATTGAAGGAGAGGCTTCCCACGAGCATCGCCATGTTCACGCCGATGGCACCGTCCATAGCCATGCCCATGATCACTCCGGGGCGGATCATGCCCATTCCCATGACGACGTCCACGGCGGGCATGACCACCCCCATGTTCATGCAGACGGGACGGTGCATAGCCACGATCACGGCCATGACGGTGCCCATGCCCACAGCCATGATCCGGCGGCCGGCCAGGCGCTGAATGGCGCCCACGAACACGTTCACCACCATGCCGATGGCAGCGAGCACGCCCACCCTCATGTGCATGGCGGGGAGCATGTGCATGATCACGAGCCCCATCATCACGAGTACGGAGTGGCCGGCGATATCGACTTCGGCGCCGGTCCGGCCCGCGCCCATGTGCCGGGGATGAGCCAGTCGCGCATGGTGCAGATCGAGCAGGATATCCTGTCCAAGAACAACGCCTATGCAACCGCCAACCGTGCCTGGTTCGACGAGCGGGGAATCTTTGCCCTCAATCTTGTTTCCAGCCCCGGTTCCGGCAAAACCACCCTGCTCTGCCAGACCATCGAAGCCCTCAAGGACCGTCTGGTCATCAACGTGGTGGAAGGCGATCAGCAGACTTCCAATGACGCCGAGCGCATTCGTGCGACCGGCGTCAAGGCCTTGCAGATCAATACCGGCAAGGGCTGCCACCTGGATGCCCACATGGTCGGCCATGCCCTGGAGCGCCTGGCTCCGGCGGATGAATCGCTTTTTCTCATCGAAAATGTCGGCAACCTGGTCTGCCCGGCAGCCTTCGATCTGGGCGAACACCACAAGGTGGCCATCCTCTCGGTGACGGAAGGCGAGGATAAGCCCCTCAAGTATCCGGACATGTTCCGGGCTGCCGATGTGATGCTCCTCAACAAGTGCGATCTGCTGCCCTATCTGGAGTTCAATGCCGATCTGGCCGAGGCCAATGCCCGCCGGGTCAATCCCCATCTCACCGTATTCCGGGTTTCGGCCAGCAGCGGTGAAGGCATGTCCGCCTGGTACAACTGGATCGAAGCAGGGCTGGAAGCGCAGCGCGGCAAGCACAGCGAAACGGTGGATGCGCTCAAGCGGCGCATTGCCGAACTGGAGCGGCAACTCGGTCATCGCTGAGTCATCCGGAGCATGGCGGCTTGCCGCATCCGCATACGCGGCCTTGTGCAGGGGGTCGGATTTCGGCCCTACGTCTGGCGTCTGGCCAATGATCTGGGCCTGTCGGGCTGGGTGCGCAATGATGCCGAAGGGGTGTTGATCGAGGCCGGCGGCTTGCCCGCATCCCTCGCCGCGCTGCTTCACCGCTTGCCGCTGGAGGCGCCGCCCCTGGCGCGGGTTGATGCCGTCGAATCACAAGGCATTGACACGCTGCCGGCAGGCGGGTTCGTCATTGAGGACAGCCTGGGCGGCGCAGCCTCCACGGCCATCGGGCCGGATGCCGCCGTCTGTCCCGAGTGCGTCGCCGATCTGTGCGATCCGGCCAACCGCCGCTGGCGTTACGCCTTGACCACCTGCACCCATTGCGGTCCGCGCTACACGGTGAGCCGGGGCATTCCCTATGACCGCAGCCGGACCAGTCTGGCCGGTTTTCCCCTGTGTCCGCAATGCTCGGCTGAATACACCAACCCGGCGGACCGTCGTTTTCATGCCGAAACCACCTGTTGCCCCCTTTGCGGCCCGGTTCTGACTTTGCTTGATGCCGGGGGGCGGGCCGTGCCCGGTGACCCGCTGGCGGCGGCGGTGGGCTCGCTGCAAGCCGGCAAGATCCTTGCCATCAAGGGTCTCGGCGGTTTTCATCTGGCCTGCGATGCGCGTAATGTCGAGGCCGTCGCCGAACTGCGGCGGCGCAAGCAGCGGGAAGAAAAGCCTTTTGCCGTCATGGGGCTGAATGCCGCTTCCCTGAGCGCCTTTGCCCGGATCGGGCCGGATCAGGCCAAACAGTTGTCCAGCCGGGAGGCGCCCATCGTCCTGTGCGCCAAGGGCGGCGACGAGCTGGCCGGCATTGCGCCGGGACTGGCCTGGCTCGGCGCAATGCTGCCGGCGACACCGCTGCACCTTCTGCTCTGGCACGAAGCTGCCGGGCGTCCCGCCGGCAGCGACTGGCGGCAGGCGCCGCATCCGCTGCTGCTGGTGATGACCAGTGCCAACCCGCACGGCGAACCCTTGGTGACCGGCAACGACGAAGCGCGGGAGCGGCTGGCCGGCATTGCCGATGCCTTCCTCTTGCACAACCGTGACATCGTGGTGCGTTGCGATGATTCCCTGGTCCGCCCTGTTGGCCGCAAACCGGCCTTGGTTCGGCGGGCGCGGGGTTATACCCCCTTGCCTGTTCCTTTGACGGAAGACGGCCCCGATGTGCTGGCCTTCGGCGCCAACCTGAAAAATACAGTGTGCCTGACCCGTGGGCGCCAAGCCTTTCTTTCCCAGCATATCGGCGGTCTCGACAATGCCGCCGCCATCGCCTTTCTCGAAGAATCCGTCAGCCATCTGCTGAGCATTCTCGATGTGACGCCGGCTGCCGTGGTGCACGACCTGCACCCGGATTACGCTTCCAGCCGTCTGGCGGCGGCGTATGCTGCCGAGCGCGGTATTCCGGCGTTGGCCGTCGGACATCACCACGCCCATATCGCCGCCGTGTGTGCCGAACATGGTCTGGCCGGGCCGCTGCTCGGTCTGGCCATTGACGGCGTCGGCCTCGGGCCGGATGGCGGGCTGTGGGGCGGCGAGCTGCTGCGGGTGGAGGGCGCTGACTGTGTGCGCCTCGGACACCTTGCCCTCCTTCCTTTGCCGGGCGGCGACCGGGCGGCGCGGGAGCCGTGGCGGATGGCCGCCAGCGCCCTCTTTGCCGCTGGCCG
Organism: uncultured Rhodocyclaceae bacterium; assembly: GCA_964536245.1. GTDB lineage: Bacteria > Pseudomonadota > Gammaproteobacteria > Burkholderiales > Rhodocyclaceae > CAZHVZ01. The sequence continues at coordinate 18,444 of CAZHVZ010000030.1, read as the reverse complement.
GCAGAAGGATATTGCGGCTTTTCTGGCCCGCCGTTACCCGGACAAAAATGGCCGGCAGATCCTGCTGCAACTGGAGCGCGGAATCAACTGCCCGACCACCTCCAGTCTGGGGCGTTTGTTCGACGCCGCTGCCGGCTTGCTGGGCTTGCGCGCCGAGGCCCGCTACGAGGGGCAGGCAGCCATGGAACTGGAAGGGCTGGCGGCTCGGCATGGCCCGGTGGATGCCTTGGAGGTCGGGCAAAGGGAGAGTGGGCCGGATTTCACGGCCCTGTTATCCTTTCTTGCCGGCTGCGAGGACGCGGCCTACGGCGCAGCCCTTTTT
>CAZHVZ010000030.1:15979-18112 GCA_964536245.1 uncultured Rhodocyclaceae bacterium | reverse complement strand
GGTCGACGGACTGGCTGGCTGGCTGCTGCAAGCGGCAGCCCAGTCCGGCTTGCGGCGGGTGGCTTGTGCCGGCGGTTGCGCCATGAACGCCATCCTCATGGACGGCTTGCGCCAGCGCCTGACGGCGGCTGGATTGGAATGGTGGGAAGCCCGGCGGGTGCCGCCGAACGATGGCGGGCTGGCGCTGGGGCAGGCCTGGGTGGCAAGAATGAGTCTTGGAGGCAAATAGAAATGTGTCTGGCTATTCCCGCGCAAGTCGTTGAACTGCGCGACAACGATAACGCCGTGGTCGATCTGGCCGGGGTCCGCAAGGAAATTTCCCTGTCGCTGGTGGAGGGAGTCGCGGTCGGCGACTACGTCATCGTCCATGTCGGTTACGCCCTGAACAAGCTCGACCCGGAGGAAGCGGCCAAAACCCTGGCCCTTTTCCGGGAACTCGGCGAAACGGCGACGGTTAACGAATGAAATACATCGACGAATTCCGCGACGGCGACGTTGCCCAGGGGCTGGCCGAGGCCATTCGCCGGGAAGCTGACCCGAATCGCCGCTACCACTTCATGGAGTTCTGCGGCGGCCATACCCACGCCATTTCCCGCTATGGCGTTTCCGACCTGCTGCCGGACAACGTGCGCATGATCCACGGCCCCGGCTGCCCGGTGTGCGTGCTGCCCATTGGCCGTGTCGATCAGGCCATCCGCCTGGCCCTGGAAGAAGGCGTCACCTTGTGCACCTACGGCGACTGCCTGCGGGTGCCGGCTTCCAACGGCTTGTCCCTGCTCAAGGCCAAGGCCCGGGGCGGCGATATCCGCATGGTCTATTCGAGTGCCGATGCCGTGGCGCTGGCGCAGAAATATCCGGAAAAACAGGTGGTCTTTTTCGCCATCGGTTTCGAGACGACGACGCCCCCCACGGCGGTCGCCATCAAGCAGGCGCAGGCGCTCGGGCTGACCAATTTCTCGGTGCTGTGCTGCCACGTCCTGACCCCTTCGGCCATTTCCAGCATTCTCGAATCGCCGGAAGTGCGCCAGTGGGGAACCGTGCCGCTGGATGGCTTTATCGGCCCGGCCCACGTCTCCACCATCATCGGCAGCCGGCCCTACGAGTTCTTTGCCGAGGAATACCGCAAGCCGGTGGTCATCGCCGGCTTCGAGCCGCTCGACGTGATGCAGGCCATCCGTATGCTTATCCGCCAGGTGAATGAAGGGCGGGCCGAGGTCGAAAACGAATTTTCCCGCGCCGTTTCCCGGGAAGGCAATGTCAAGGCACAGAACCTGGTGGCCGAAGTCTTCGAGCTGCGCCGGGCTTTCGAGTGGCGCGGCCTCAATATCGTGCCCTACTCCGCTCTCCGTATGCGCCGGGCCTTTGCCGGATTTGATACGGAACAGCGGTTTGCTCTCGACTACCGGCCGGTGCCCGACCACAAGGCCTGCGATTGCGGCGCCATCCTGCGCGGCGTCAGGCGGCCCCAGGACTGCAAGCTGTTCGGTACGGTGTGCACGCCGGAGAATCCGGTGGGAAGCTGCATGGTCAGCTCGGAAGGTGCCTGTGCCGCCCATTACACCTATGGTCGCTACAAGGATGTGGTGTGAGTGATCAGGCGTTTTCCGCTCCGGCAGGGCAGGCCGGAAAACAATAAAGAAAAGAATCGAGGGATCAGGCATGAATGAAGGCAAGGTAAGGACGGGCTATGTACGCCCTCTGGATGTCAAACACGGGCAAGTGGACATGGCCCATGGTTCCGGTGGCCGTGCCATGGCGCAGCTGATCGAGGAATTGTTCGCCAGGCATCTGGGCAACGAATGGCTGGCCCAGGGGGACGACGGAGCGGTGCTGCCCCATCCCGGACAGGGGCGGCTGGTCATGGCCACTGACAGCCATGTCGTGTCGCCCCTGTTCTTTCCTGGCGGCGACATCGGTTGTCTGTCGGTGCATGGCACCATCAATGACGTGGCGGTGATGGGGGCCAGGCCCCTGTGGTTATCCGCTGCCTTCATTCTCGAAGAGGGCTTTCCCCTCGCCGACCTCGCCCGCATTGTGCAGAGCATGGCGGCAGCGGCAAAGGAGGCCGGGGTGCCGATTGTGACCGGTGACACCAAGGTGGTCGAGCGCGGCAAGGGCGACGGGGTCTTCATC
>CAZHVZ010000030.1:8921-15969 GCA_964536245.1 uncultured Rhodocyclaceae bacterium | reverse complement strand
GCGTCGCTGCCACCGTCGCCGCGTCCATCGCCATCTTCATCACCACCACCGCCGTCGGTGTCGTTCCGCCGGATCGCGAACTGTCCGGACGGCTGGCCCGGCCCGGCGATGCCATTCTCGTTTCCGGCTCCCTCGGAGATCACGGCATGGCCATCATGGCCGAGCGGGAAAGCCTCGGATTTGAATCGCCCATCGTTTCCGATACCGCCGCCCTGCACGGCCTGATTGAAGCGATGCTGGGCAGCGGTGCCGACATTCACGTCCTGCGCGACCCGACACGCGGTGGCCTGGCCACCACCCTCAACGAAATCGCCCGCCAGTCCGGCGTCGGCATGATGTTGCAGGAAAAGGCCCTGCCGGTGAAACCGGCGGTTGCCGCCGCCTGCGAATTTCTCGGCCTGGACCCCCTCTACGTGGCCAACGAAGGCAAGGTGATCGTCATTTGCGCGGCCGGCGATGGCGAAAAGCTTCTCACCGTTCTGCGCGCCCATCCCCTTGGCCAGGAGGCCGCCCTGATCGGGGAGGTGCGTGAAGATGCCCACCATTTCGTGCAGATGACTACCGGCTTCGGCGGCAAGCGCATTGTGGACTGGCTCACCGGCGAGCAATTGCCGAGAATTTGCTGAAACGGAACCCGGCCATGCGTATCCTCTTTCTCACCCATTCCTTCAACAGCCTGGCCCAGCGCCTGTTCTGCGAATTGACCGCGCTCGGCCACGAAATCAGCATCGAATTCGATATTGCCGATTCGGTCACTGAAGAAGCTGTTGCCCTGTTTAGGCCGGACCTCATCCTGGCACCCTTTCTCAAGCGCGCCATTCCGCCAGCCATCTACGAAAGGCATCTGTGCCTGGTCGTGCATCCCGGTATTGTCGGCGACAAAGGGCCTTCGGCGCTGGATTGGGCCATCCAGGAAGGGGAAAAGGAATGGGGCGTGACTGTTTTGCAGGCCGAGGCGGAGATGGATGCCGGTCCGGTCTGGGCGGCGGCGACTTTCCCGCTACGAGGGGCGAAAAAGGCGTCGGTCTATCGCAATGAGGTGACCGAAGCGGCTGTGCTCGCCGTCAAGCAGGCGGTTGCCCGAGTCGAGCGCGGGGGCTTTGCGGCGCAGCGGCCGGGGGGCGATGCGGCGGGGCGGCTGCGCCCGCTGATGAAGCAAGGGGATCGACGCATCGACTGGAGCCGGGAATCCACTGCCGGCGTCCTGGCCAGGCTCAATGCAGCCGATGGCTTTCCCGGCGTGGCGGATGAGCTGTTCGGACAAACTTGCCGCCTGTTCGACGCCTGGCCCGAGGCCAACTTGCGCGGAGAGCCGGGCCGCCTGCTTGGCCGCCGGGAAACGGCGATTCTCCGGGCTACGGCAGATGGCGCGGTGTGGATCGGCCACGTCAAGCGCGAAGGGCAGTTCAAGTTGCCGGCGACCATGGCTTTCCCCGAGGCTGCCTCCCTGCCGGAACTGCCCCTGGAAGGGTGGTGGAAATCGGCCACGGCCACCTGGCAGGATATTGCCTACGAAGAGATCGAAGACGTGGGTTTCCTGTCCTTCGATTTCTACAACGGTGCCATGAGTACCGTTCAATGTCAGCGCCTGACCGCAGCCTTCGGCTGGGCAGCACAGAGGCCGACGCGGATTATCGTCCTCCTTGGCGGCGAGGATTTCTGGTCGAACGGAGTGCATCTCAATGTCATTGAAGCGGCGGATGATTTCGGCAGCACGCCGTCGGATGAATCCTGGGCCAATATCAACGCCATCGACGACCTCGCCGAAGCCATCCTGCGTTGCCAGAGCCACCTGACCATCGCCGCCCTGCGCGGCAACACCGGAGCCGGCGGCTGCTTTCTGGCCCGGGCGGCGGACGTGGTGTGGGCGCGCCAGGGCATCATGCTCAATCCGCACTACAAGAATATGGGCAATCTCTACGGGTCGGAATTCTGGACCTATCTGCTGCCGCCCCGGGTCGGCGCGGAGGGCGCCCGGGCCATCATGCGCCACCGCTTGCCGATGACAGCCGCCGAAGCGGTGGCTCTCGGTTTCTACGATGCCTGCCTGCCCGGACCGGCGGCGGCTTTCCGGATCGATGTGGCGCGGCGGGCGGTGGAGCTGGCCAAGGCTCCGGACCTTGGCGAGGTGTTGACGGCCAAGGGGGAAAAGCGGGCGGCGGATGAAGCAGAGAAGCCCCTGGCGAGTTATCGGGCCGAAGAGTTGGACGAAATGCGCCGCAACTTCTACGGTTTTGATCCGTCCTATCACGTGGCGCGCTATCATTTTGTTTCCCGAACGCCCCATTCGTGGACGCCGCGCCATCTGGCCAAACATCGTGATCTGGGATGGAAAGCATGAATGCACCGGATACCCTCAAACTGCCCAGCGTCCTCGTCATCGACGACGAGGTCCGCTCCCAGGAAGCCCTGCGCCGTACCCTGGAAGAGGATTTTGAGGTGTTCTGTGCGTCCAGCGCCAGCGAAGGCCTGGAAATCCTGCAACGGCAGACGGTCAGCGGCGGCATCCAGATCATCCTCTGCGATCAGCGCATGCCGGACATGACCGGTGTCGAATTTCTCAAGCAGGCCCGTGGCCAGTGGCCGGATGCCGTGCGCATCATCCTCTCCGGCTACACCGATGCGGAAGACATCATCACCGGGGTGAATGAAGCGGGGATCTGGCAGTATCTGCTCAAGCCCTGGCAGCCGGACCAGATGCTGCTGACCTTGCAGCGGGCGGCCGAGGTCTGGCGCATGCAGCAGGATAACCAGCGTCTCTCCCTGGAACTGCGTACTGCCGAGCCGGTGCTCAAGAAGCAGGTTGAATCAAAGCGCGACAAGGTCCGCCATGCCTGCGGTTTGGGCGCCCTGACCCGGACCGGCAACAGTTCCCTCAATGCGGTGTGCGAAATGGTCGAGCGCATCGCACCTTTTGACCTGTCGGTGATGATCACCGGCGAATCCGGCACCGGCAAGGAAATGGTCGCCCGCGCCATGCACTACGAAAGTCGCCGGGCGAGCAAGCCCTTCATTACCGAAAACTGCGGTGCCGTACCGGACACCCTGCTCGAAGCCGAACTCTTCGGCCACAAGCGGGGCGCGTTCACCGGCGCCGTGGAGGACCGGGTCGGTCTTTTCCAGCAAGCCGACGGCGGCACCCTGTTCCTCGATGAGGTGGGCGAGACCAGCCCGGCCTTTCAGGTCAAACTGCTGCGCGTCCTGCAGGAAGGGGAATTCCGTCCCCTCGGCAGCGCCCGGCCGGTGCAGGTGGATGTGCGGGTGATCGCCGCCACCAACCGCGACCTGGAGGAGGAGGTCAGGGCCGGCCGTTTTCGGGAAGACTTGTTCTACCGGCTGGCCACCATCGCCATCCATGTTCCGCCGTTGCGCGAACGGCCCATGGATATTCCCCTGCTTGCCCAGAACCTGCTGGAGAAAAGCTGCAAAGCCCTGGGCAAGCCCGCCGACGGGTTCACCAATGAAGCCCTCGCCTGCATTGCGGCCTATCGCTGGCCGGGCAATGTGCGCGAGCTGCAGAACGAAATCCTGCGCATGCTGGCCCTCTCCGATGAAAAACGATTGGGGGCCGACCTCCTGTCTACCCGCGTTTTGCGTACCCCGGTGGGCGATTCGGCGGGCGAGGACACTGCCTGGCTGGGGAGTCTGTCCGGCGGCCTCAAGGAGCGCATGGATCAGCTGGAAATGCAGGTCCTCAAGGAAGCCATGATCCGTCTGCGCTGGAACAAATCGAAGGCGGCAAGGGAACTGGGCCTCTCCCGGGTTGGCCTGCGGGCCAAGCTGGTGCGTTACGGACTGGAACAAGGCTAAGTGAACAACAAACTGAAAATCCTCTGGCTGCAAAGCGGCGGCTGCGGCGGCTGCACCCAGTCGCTGCTCTGTTCCGAGCCGCGTTCCCTGTTTGCCGAATTGCAGGGCGCCGGCATTGAGTTTCTCTGGCATCCGGCCTTCGCCCAGGAAAGCGACGGGGAGGCCCTGACCATTCTGGAAGAGGCCTCCAAAGGACACCGCTCTTTTGATGTGCTGTGTATCGAGGGTGCCATGTTGCGGGGTCCGCAGGGAAGTGGGCGCTTCCACCTGATGTCCGGCGACGGACGTCCGCTCACCGACTGGGTCCAGCGCTTGGCAGCGCGGGCACGCTGGGTGGTGGCGGTGGGCTCCTGCTCTTCCTTTGGCGGCTTTTCGGCGGCCATGGCGGAAAATCCCCTGGAAGCCTGCGGCCTGCAATACGACGGAGACGAAGCAGGCGGTTTGCTGGGCGAGCAATTCCGGGGCGCCGGCGGTTTGCCGGTGATCAATATCGCCGGTTGCCCGGTTCATCCCGGCTGGGTGGTGGATACTCTGGAAAAGCTGGCTCTGGAAGGGGTGCAAGCCGACGATATGGATGAATTCGGAAGGCCCAGGCTGTACGCGGACCAGCTGGTCCACCACGGTTGCCCGCGCAACGAGTATTACGAGTTCAAGGCCAGTGCGGCCAAGCAGGCCGACCTCGGCTGCCTGATGGAAAACCTCGGTTGCAAGGGGACCCAGGCCCACGCCGATTGCAATGTCCGCCCGTGGAATGGCAACGGCTCCTGCCTGCGCGGCGGCTTCGCCTGCATCTCCTGCACCGAGCCGGGTTTTGAGCAGCCCGGCCATCCCTTTCAGGAAACCCCCAAGGTGGCGGGAATCCCCATCGGCCTGCCGATCGATATGCCGAAAGCCTGGTTCGTCGCCCTGGCCGCCCTCTCCAAGTCGGCTACGCCCAGGCGGGTGCGCCAGAACGCCCATGCCGACCATCCGGTGGTGCGCCCGGCCGTGCGCAAAACGGGGGTGAAATGAGCCGCCGCATCACCATTGGTCCGTTCAACCGGGTCGAGGGCGATCTCGAAGTGCACCTCGATCTTGAGGCGGGACTGATTGCCGCAGCGCGGGTCAATTCCCCCCTTTTTCGCGGCTTTGAGCAGATGCTCCTTGGTCGAGCTCCCCTCGATGCCTTGGTCATGGTGCCGCGCATTTGCGGCATCTGCTCGGTTGCCCAGTCAGCGGCGGCAGCGACTGCCCTGGCGGACGCCATGGGCCTGGCGCCGACAGCCAACGGGCTGCGCATGCGTCATCTGGTGCAGGCCACGGAAAATCTGGCGGATCACCTGACCCATTTTTACCTCTTCTTCATGCCGGATTTTGCCCGCCCCGCCTATGCCGGGCGAACCTGGTATCCGGCGGTGGCCGAGCGCTTTGCCGCCGTCAGCGGTTCTGCTGCCGGAGAGTTTTTGCCGGTCCGCTCCGCTTTTCTTTCCCTGATGGGTTATCTGGCGGGCAAGTGGCCCCATTCCCTGGCCCTGCAGCCGGGGGGCTGCACCCACGCCCTGGGGGATGCCGAGCGCATCCGGGTTCTGGCGGTGCTGCGCCAGTTTCGGTTTTTTCTCGAAAAACGCCTGTTTGGCGACACCCTGGAAGCGGTCTCCGGGCTGTCCGGTGAAGATTCCCTGCAGGCCTGGGCAGCCGGGCGGCCAGGGGATTTCCCCGCTTTTCTCGCAGCGGCCAACGACCTCGGTCTGGAAAAGCTTGGGAGCGCCACCGATCGCTTTCTCTCCTACGGGGCCTACGGAGTTTTGGCGGCAGGTCTCCGGCAAGGGCTCGGCGACCGTCAGCCGGTCGACCCGGCGGCCATTGCCGAAGATACTTCACATGCCTGGCTGGCCGATGGCGTGCCCCGGCATCCGGCCCAGGGTGAAACGCTGGTCGCCGCCGACAAGGCTGCCGGGTATACCTGGTGCAAGGCGCCCCGCTACGCGGGCGCCACCGTTGAAGTCGGCGCCCTGGCCCGGCAGGTGGTGGATGGACATCCCTTGCTTGTCGACCTGGTCGCCCGGCATGGCGCCAGCGTCACCGCTCGCGTCGTGGCGCGGCTACTCGAAATTGCCCGTATCCTGCCGGTAATGGAAGGCTGGGTCAGGGCGCTGGAACCGGGCGAGCCCTATTGCCTGCAAGGCGCCATGCCCGATACGGCGCAAGGCGTCGGTCTGGTGGAAGCTGCCCGGGGCAGCCTGGGGCACTGGCTGAGCATCAAGCAGGGACGCATCGAGCGCTACCAGATCATTGCCCCGACCACCTGGAACTTTTCTCCCCGTGACCGCCAGGGGCTGCCCGGCCCGCTGGAAACCGCCCTGGTCGGCCTGCCGGCCGGGGAGGGGACGCTGCCGACGGTGCAGCACGTGGTGCGTTCGTTTGATCCGTGCATGGTGTGCACGGTGCATTGACGGAGGAAGCCGCGCCGTGACTTCAGCGTTCTGCCTGATGATCCGCCCACTGCACCGCGCTGCCGACTGCCGGTGGAGCAGGGAGGCGAAGAGGCCGGGAGCGCCGAGCAGATGATGAAAACGAGCGAACAGAACTCCCCTGCGGACAACTATGCCCACCTGCGGCAGCAGCTGGCCTTGCGTCACTGGCTGACGCTGATAGTCGGCATCTGCTGCGCGCTGCTTTATGTCTATTACGACTATACGGCGGTGCGGGCGAAAAGCGAGGAGTCCCTTGCCAGCATTGCTCGCCTGGTGGACGAGCATTTGTCCAAGACCATTTCGGAAACCAATCTTGTCCTCAAACAAGTGGCTCGCCGGGTGGGCCGCGACGGAGAACCGCTGTTTGCCAGGCAGGCATTCCTGCGGGGTTTGCTGGCGGAAGAGGTGCCGGAATTGCAGCATTTGCGCTCCATTTCCCTGATCAATTTGCGCGGAGAACTGGTTGCCGCCAGCCATCAGGAGCTGAAGTCACCCACCTTGGTCAATGATCGGGATTATGTTCGGGCCTGGCTGGACGGCACCCAGACCTCCCGCTTGTTTGTCGGCGTGCCGGTCAAGGCAAGGGTGTCCAGCCAGAAAGAAGGGGAGTGGGTGCTGACTTTCAGTACGCCGATTCTCGGGGCAGGCGGAGAGCTTGTCGGGGTTGCCCTGGCGACCATCGATCCTTTCTACTTTTCCCGGGTGTATGGGGCGATCAAGATCGAGCAGAAAGCCCAGATATCGGTGATCCGCGAGGATGGCATCCTGCTTGCCCGGAATCCCCA
>CAZHVZ010000030.1:0-8911 GCA_964536245.1 uncultured Rhodocyclaceae bacterium | reverse complement strand
CCCATGTCGAGGAGCGCATGGGGAAGTCCTTGGCCTCCGGGCAGGTATTCAATCTTGGTCTTGCCAAAGCCGATGAAGGGCTCTTGCGTTACCGTTCCATGGTGGACAACACGGAACGTATTTCAGCTTTTCGCTGGGTCAAGGGCTGGCCCCTGGCGCTGGTGGTCGGTGCCGAGCCGGAAGATATCTACGCTTCCTGGCAACGGCGCGTCGCTTTGGTGGTCCTGTTTGTGGCGCTCTTTGCCGGGGTCTTGACCAGGCTGTATTTTCGGCAGCTGCGGCAGCTGCGGGAGGCTGCATCGGCCAATGATGCCCTGGCCCAGGAAAAACAGTTTTCCGACGACATCATCAAGAGCCTGCCCGGGGTTTTCTATATTCTCGATGAGCAGGGATGTTTCGTGCGCTGGGATACTCTTTTCGAGACGATTTCGGGCTATTCCGCCGGGGAAATGCTCGGCAGGAGCGCGCTGGATATCATTGCCGAAGAAGACCGGGAGGCCGTTGCCGAGCGGATACGAAATGCCTTCGAGTCGGGCGTTGCCGCTGTCGATGCCCGACTGTTGAACCGGGCGGGACAGTCTACGCCCTATCATTTTACCGGGCGCCGTTGCCAGCTTAATGGCCGACTGTATCTGATCGGCCTGGGGGAAGACTGTACCGAACAGCGGCAGGCCGAGTCGGCGCTGCGGCTATATGCCAGCGTGTTTGAACAGAGCGGCGAGGCGATTCTGATTTCTGACCGGGAAAACCACATTCTCGCTGTCAATGCAGCCTTTACGGCAATTACCGGTTATGAACTCGAAGATGTTCGTGGCGCCAATCCCCGCATGTTTTCTTCCGGGCATACGCCTCGCAGTACCTATCAGGCCCTGTGGGCGGCGCTGGCGGAAGAAGGTTTCTGGCAGGGCGAGATCTGGGATCGTCGCAAGGATGGCAGTATTTACCCGAAATGGATGTCGGTGTCGGTGGTTCGTGATCCCGCCGGTCAGCTGACCCATTACATTGCGGGCTTTACCGACATTACCGAACGCAAGGCAGTGGAAGCCCAGATTTCCCATCTCGCCCATCACGATAGCCTGACCGGTCTGCTCAATCGCTTCAGTTTGCAAAGCCAGCTCGATCAGGCCCTGTCTACGGCCAAGCGGGAAGGGGGCGAGCTGGCGGTCATGTTCATCGACCTGGACCGTTTCAAAACGATCAATGACACGCTGGGCCATGCCGTGGGCGATGCCCTTCTGGTCGAGGTCGCTCGACGGCTGCGCGCCGATGTCAGGGAAAGCGACATTGTCGCGCGTCTCGGCGGTGACGAATTTGTGGTGGTCTTGACTGCCGTGGAGGGGGTCACCGGCAGCGCAAGGGTGGCCGAGAAAATGGTTGACGCCCTGCGTGCCCCCTATCTGGTGGCGAACAATGAACTGCGGACAACCCCCAGTCTGGGCGTGGCGCTTTTCCCGTCGGACGGTGGCGACGGCGAGACGCTGATGAAAAACGCCGACACGGCGATGTACCACGCCAAGTCCCAGGGGCGAAACAATATCCAGTTCTTCACCGAAAAAATCAATCAAGTGGCCATGGAACGCCTGCGGCTGGAGCGGGATTTGCGCCGGGGGTTGAACGAAAAGCAGTTCGAGCTGCACTACCAGCCCAAGCTGGACGGTCGCAGCGGTCGCGTAATCGGGGTGGAAGCACTGGTTCGCTGGCGCCATCCGGATTCCGGACTGGTGCCTCCGAACCAGTTTATTCCCGTTGCCGAGGAAACCGGCCTGATTCTCGCACTCGGGGACTGGGTGCTTGATGAGGCCTGCCGCCAGCTTGCCCTCTGGCGTGAGCAGGGGCTGAAAACCTTGACCGTGGCGGTCAATTTGTCGGCCCTCCAGTTGCGCTCCCCGACACTGATTGACTACGTCGAGGCGACCCTGAAGAGCCATGGCTTGCAAGGCAGCGATCTGGAACTGGAAATAACCGAGTCGGTGGTCATGGACGATCCCGATGCCAGCATCAGCAAACTTATGGCCCTGCGCGACCTCGGCGTGCGCTTGTCGATTGACGACTTCGGCACCGGCTATTCGTCCCTCAGCTATCTCAAGCTGTTGCCGATCCATGCCCTGAAGCTTGACCGTTCCTTCGTCATGGATATTGAAACTGACGCCAATGATGTCACCATCTGCACGGCCACCATCACCCTGGCCCATAACCTTGGGCTGACGGTGGTGGCGGAAGGGGTGGAAAGCGAGGCGCAGCGCTTGTTGCTTGCGGCTCACCAGTGTGACATCTTTCAGGGGTATCTTTTCAGCCGTCCGCTCCCGGCAGCCGAACTGCCCGCTTTCGTTCGTCAGCGGCTTTTCGGATAAGCGGCGGGCAAGGCATCCAACACAGCAGGAAAGGACAGCATGGAACGTTTCACCATTTCACTTGATGAATCCCTGGCCAGCCAGTTTGACCAGCTGATTGCGGCCCGCGCCTACGGTAATCGGTCCGAGGCGGTGCGCGACCTCATCCGCTCGGCCATCGAAGGCGACCGGCAACGGCAGGCGCCGGCCGGACATTGCGTCGCCAATTTGTCCTACGTATACAACCATCATGAAAGGGAGCTGGCCGAGCGGCTGACAGGCTTGCAGCACGACCACCACGACCTCACCGTGGCGGCCATGCATAGCCACCTCGACCACGATAACTGCCTGGAGTCAGTCATTCTCAAAGGGCCGACCAGGGACGTGCGGGCCTTTGCCGACGCCCTCGTTGCCGAGCGCGGCGTGCGTCACGGCAAACTCAACCTCATTGCGCTCGAAGCGGAGCACCACCACGCCCACGACGAACATGGAGAAGCCCATGTCCACTTCCGTCCCGCCCGTTGAATCCCTCCTCCATGCCGCCGGTGATGAAATCGGCGAGCAGGCATGGATCGAGGTCATCCGCAAGATGGACGAGGTGTACAACGACCTGCTCCAGTACGAAGTGGCCCTCGAAGAAAAGAATGCCGCCCTGGAGGAGTCGCACCAGTTCATCGAGAGCGTGCTGGCCTCCATGTCGGATATTCTCATCGTGTGCAATCGGCATGGCACCATCGACGAGGTCAATTCATCGCTCCAGCATTTCTCTGGGAAAACCTCGGAAATGCTGGTGGGTACCCCGATTTTTGATCTTTTTGCCGACGATGCGGGGCGGGCAAGGGCGCGGGAATTGTTTGCCGCCCATGGTCGCCAAGGCACCCACGACTGCGAATTCCATCTGCGGGCCGGCGACGGCTCGACGGTGCCGGTATCGATCAACTGTACGCCACGGGTTTCGCAAACCGGCAAATTGATGGGCATGGTTGTAACCGGGCGTCCGGTTGGCGAATTGCGCCGGGCCTATCAGGCCTTGCGGCAGGCCCATGACGATCTCAAGCGGACCCAGGGCCAGCTGCTCCACGCCGAAAAGATGGTTTCTCTTGGCCGCCTGGTGGCGGGTGTCGCCCATGAACTGAACAACCCGATCAGCTTCGTGCTCGGCAACGTGCTGTCCCTGCAACGTTACGCCCGGCGCATGGAAAGCTACCTCAATGCCGTGCACGCCTCGGGGGCGGCGGATGACGAGGCGCTCAAGACGCTGCGCGGCGAGTTGAAAATAGACCGCATCCTGCACGACATGCATCCGCTGATCGACGGCATGATCGAAGGGGCAGAACGCACGCGGGATATTGTTGATGCCCTGAAACGCTTTTCGGCAGTCGATAAATCGACCCCGGAACGCGTCAGCCTCAACGAAGTCGTGGAGCGTTCCGTGCGCTGGGTGGTGCAAAGCGCACCGGCCCGCTTCTCGGCGGAGCTGGATCTGGCTCCTGATCTGTCCTGTTCCGGTTCGTCGGGGCAGTTGCAGCAGGTGGTCATGAACCTCGTGCAGAACGCCTGCGATGCCACCGCCGCGCAGCCCGAACCCCGGCTGAAAATCGGCGGACGGCGGGAGGGGGAAACGGTAGTTCTCACGTTTGCCGATAACGGTCCGGGGATTTCAGAGGCCCATCTACCCCGCCTGTTTGAGCCCTTTTTCACCACCAAGCCGGTTGGTCAGGGAACCGGGCTGGGCTTGTCGATCAGTTACGGCATCATCGAACGGCATGGCGGGCGGCTGGTGGTGGCCAACGGTGTGCCGACCGGAGCCGTCTTCACCCTCAGTTTGCCGGTGGTAAGCGGCTGATCAGTTTGTAAGGCCTGGTTGCCACCAGGAGCGCTTGGCCAGGTTGCCGGCTGGAGGGAAAGGTCTTTATCGACAAAGGCTTGTCTTTCTGGCACGCTCCTTGTATGAACAATGCCATTAAAGTTCATACTGCACCATGGAAAATCTATCCACCGACTGGTTGTCCTTGCTTATCCTGACCTTCGTGCTTGGCATGAAGCACGGTTTTGATGCCGACCATCTCGCCACCATTGACGGGCTGACCCGTTACAACAATGCCGCCAACCCGCGCCTGGCGCGTTACTGCGGAGTGCTTTTTTCCATTGGTCATGGCGGGGTGGTGGTGGTGATTGCGCTCAGCGTTTCGGCCATTGCCGGCCACTGGGAAGTGCCGGAGTGGTTTGCCACCCTCGGAGCCGTGATTTCCATTGCCTTTCTTTTTACCCTGGGCAGCCTCAATCTGGCCGCCGTATTGCGAACCGAACCGGACCAGATTGTCCGCCCCATCGGTCTCAAGGGAAAGCTTCTCGGGCGGCTCGGGCAGGTTGCGCATCCGGCCTTGATTGCCCTGGTTGGCGCACTGTTTGCCCTGTCATTCGATACCCTGTCGCAGGCCGCTTTTTTCGCCCTCTCCGCCACCCAGTTCGGCGGCTGGCAGCACGCCCTGGTTCTTGCGCTCCTCTTTTTGCTCGGCATGTTGCTGACAGATGGTATCAACGGTTTCTGGATCTCGCATCTGATCGCCCGGGCCGACCAGGTGGCGCTGGTCGCCTCCCGCGTCATGGCCCTGGTCGTTTCCGGAGTCAGCCTGCTGGTGGCGGCTTTCGGCCTGGCCAAGCTCAATTCCCCGGCGATTGAAGCGTGGAGCGAAGGCAAGGAGCTGGCTTTCGGTTTTGCCCTGGTGGCGATTATCGCCTTCAGTTTTCTTCTCGCCGTACGGCTGACCCGTCGGGCGGTTGTTGCTGGATAGACCTTTGCCCGTGAGGAGGCCGGGATGCCCGGCTTTTTTTTGAGATGTTGATAAGAAGAAATCTGTTTTGTTCATACTGGCTGTTGCTGGCAGGCGCACTGGCTGCCCAGGAGGCGGTATTGCTCTCGCCGGTGGAGGTCCGCGCTCAAAACGAAAATCTCCTTGGCGTGGCGGCTGCCGGCAGTCAAGGGGTGGTTTCCGGCCAGCGCCTGGCGGCGGTTCCACTTCTGCGCCCCGGTGAGGCGCTGGAAATGGTGCCGGGGCTGATCGTCACCCAGCATGCCGGAGACGGCAAGGCGAACCAGTATTTTCTGCGCGGTTTCAATCTGGATCACGGCACAGATTTTGCCACCACGGTGGGCGGCGTACCGGTCAATATGCCGACACATGCCCATGGTCAGGGCTATAGCGACCTCAACTTCCTGATTCCGGAGCTGGTCGAACAGGTGCGCTATCGCAAGGGGCCATACTATGCCGACGAAGGAGATTTTGCTTCGGCGGGTGCCGCGCATATCGATTACTTCCGCACACTGGACGGCAACCTAGCCGCAATCACCCTCGGTCAACACGGCTATGCCCGCAGCCTGGTCGCCGGGTCTCCCGAGTTGGCAAGCGGGCGCTTGCTTTACGGGCTGGAATGGTTCCACAACGACGGGCCATGGCAGGTGCCCGAGAATTACCGCAAGCTGAACGGTGTGCTGAGTTACAGCCAGGGAACGCGTCGCGACGGCTTCTCGGTAACGGCCATGGCCTACCGGGGGCAGTGGACGTCCACCGACCAGGTGGCGCAGCGGGCCGTGGATCGCGGTCTGGTCGGGCGTTTTGGCACGCTTGATGCGACGACGGGAGGTGAAACTCACCGCTACAGTCTGTCCGGAGAATGGGCGCGGCGCGGCGAGAACAGCCAGAGCACAGCCAACGCCTGGTGGCTGCGATCCGGACTCGATCTGTGGTCCAACTTCCAGTATTGCCTCAACGACATGGCGACCAACGGCAGCTGTGAGCGGGGCGATCAGTTCAAGCAGGGAGAGCGGCGGCGGGCCGCCGGAATGGCCGCCGCGCAGACCTTCTTCGGCAACTGGAGCGGTCTGGAGGTCAGCAACGCCTTCGGTCTGCAAGGCCGGGTGGACCGTATTCCGAGCCTGGCACTGTACAACACGGTTCAGCGCCAGGTCTGGAATACGGTGCGCGAGGATGCCGTAGTCCAGAAGAGTATTTCCCTGTGGTACCAGAATGAAATCCGGTGGACGCCCTGGTTGCGTTCGGTACTCGGGCTGCGGGGCGATGCCTACGGCTTTCAGGTGGAGAGCAATCTGGCCGCCAATTCCGGCCATGCTTCCGACCGCATGCTGACGCCCAAGGCGGCGCTTATTTTCAGCCCTTGGGAAAAAACCGAGGTTTACCTCAACTCGGGCCATGGCTTTCACTCCAACGACGCCCGAGGAACCACCGTCAGCGTTGATCCGGCGGATGGCGCGACGCCCCAGGACAAGGTCAAACCCCTGGCGCGAACCCGTGGCTTGGAGGCGGGCGTGCGCAGCGAACCCCTGGCCGGCTGGCAAAGCACGCTGTCCCTGTGGCAGCTGACCCTGGCTTCCGAACTGCTCTTTGTCGGCGATGCCGGAACGACCGAGCCTTCCCGCCCCAGTCGTCGCCAGGGCGTGGAGTGGAGCAATCTCTACACCTTTTCCCGCTGGCTGGCGGTGGATGCCGATCTGGCCTGGTCCCGTGCCCGCTTTCGCGAGTTCGACCCGGCCGGTAACCACATTCCCGGTGCGGTCACGACCACCGCCAATCTGGGGGTGACGGTGGATAATCTGGGGCCGTGGTTTGGCGCCCTGCGCCTGCGTTACTTCGGGCCGCGTCCGCTGGTTGAAGACAATTCGCTGCGCTCGGCTTCGTCGGCCCTCACCAATTTGCGCCTGGGCTACAAAATGGACGCCCAGACTCGTCTGACTCTGGACGTGTACAACCTGTTCAACCGCAAGGCCAACGATATTGAATACTGGTACGACTCCCGCCTGTCCGGCGAAGCGGCACCTCAATTTGATCGCCACATTCACCCCACCGAACCGCGAAGCTTGCGCCTGACGTTTACCTACCGATTTTGAGCCAAGCCTGGCAGCAGGACTCAGGCCAGCGGGCGCTTGAAAATCCAGTTGCGGTTGGTTTGCGCGTCTGGCCCCTGGATCAGCTCCCAGCCCTCGCTGCCGAGGAGATTCAGATCGGTCAGGATGGATTGGGTGTAGGCCGCCAGGCGTTCCCGCTCCCGGCTTCCGAAGGGGCGGGCGATATCTTCGGCACGGGCGTGAAAATCGCTGCGGACGAGGTATTCAAAGCATTGCATGGGGGGATTCCTGCGCAAGAGCCAAGTTGTTTGGCGGGGTGGCAACACGGCCAAGGCAGGTTGTCATCGGGGGGGGGGGTTCCGGTTAACCCGCCGGGGGTGTCCGAACCGGAGGTTGAACTCCGTCTGCCATCATAGGCCAATGGGCGGCAAAGTCACCTGAAATCGATGTCTGCCCGCTCTTTCTCGTCGTGGCGCCAGCTTGAACTTTGCGGTACCCTTCAGGGTTTTCCCCCATAACAAAGCCCAAGGAATTTCGATGGAAAAAGATTTGCGCGAAGCCGCTCTCGAATATCATCGCTGGCCTACCCCCGGCAAGATTTCTGTTCGCCCGACCAAGGGCCTGACCAACCAGCGGGATCTTGCCCTGGCTTATTCGCCGGGCGTGGCGGCGGCGTGCGATGCGATCGTCGAGGACCCGGCGACGGCTGCCGATTACACCTCTCGCGCCAATCTGGTGGGGGTCATTACCAACGGTACGGCGGTGCTTGGTCTGGGCAATATCGGCCCCCTCGCCGCCAAGCCGGTCATGGAAGGCAAGGGCTGCCTGTTCAAGAAATTTGCCGGCATCGATGTTTTCGATATCGAGCTGGCCGAGAACGACCCGGACAAACTGATCGACATGATCGCCGCCATGGAACCAACCCTGGGCGGTATCAATCTGGAGGACATCAAGGCGCCGGAGTGCTTCTATATTGAAGAAAAACTCAAGGAACGGATGAGCATTCCCGTCTTCCACGACGATCAGCACGGTACGGCGATTATTTCCGCCGCCGCCATGCTCAACGGCTTGAAGGTGGTGAACAAGAAGATTGCCGAGATCAAGGTGGTGTGTTCCGGCGCTGGTGCGGCGGCCATTTCCTGCCTGAATCTGTGGTGCGAACTGGGCGTCAAGCGCGAGAATATTACCGTTTGCGACTCCAAGGGCGTCATCTACCGCGGCCGTGAAGCCGGCATGGAAGCCACCAAGGCCCGCTACGCCCGCGAAACCACCGATCGGACATTGGGCGACGCGATGGTCGGGGCCGATGTTTTCCTCGGCTTGTCCACCGCTGGCGTGGTCAAGCAGGAAATGATCAAGACCATGGCTGCCGGGCCGATGATTTTCGCCCTGGCCAATCCGACTCCCGAAATCATGCCGGAACTGGTCAAGGAGGTTTGCCCCGAGGCGATCATCGCGACCGGGCGTTCCGACTATGTGAACCAGGTCAATAACGTTCTCTGTTTCCCCTTCATTTTCCGGGGCGCCCTGGATGTGGGAGCCACCCGCATCACCGAGGAAATGAAAATGGCCAGCGTCATGGCCATTGCCGAACTGGCGGAAGCGGAAGTGACCGACGAAGTGGCCATGGCCTACCCCGGCCACGACCTTTCCTTTGGCCCGGAATACCTCATTCCCAAGCCCTTCGACCCGCGCCTGATTGTCAAAATCGCCCCGG
>CAZHVZ010000029.1:27652-30412 GCA_964536245.1 uncultured Rhodocyclaceae bacterium | reverse complement strand
AACTGCTGGAGGTCGAAGCCTGATGGACGAATCTATGGAAACCTTTGTGCCCCTGACGTTTCGCCGCCGGGGCGTTCAACGCGTGGCTGCCGACGAGCGCAGCGTCCACGACGTGACCCTGCTCGACGGTGTGGCACGCGCCTTCTACTGGCAGCACATGCTGGACACCGGCGCGATGCAGAGCGGGTCGGCCATCGCCCGCGCCGAGAAGCTGCACCACTCGGTGGTCAACGAACTGCTGCGCCTGACCCTGCTGGCCCCCGACATCATCGAGCAGTTCATGGCGGGCAAGCAGCCACGGCGGCTGACGCTGATGTGGTTTCAGCGAAACCGCCTGATGGTCGACTGGCACGCCCAGCGCCAGCTCATGGCCAGTTTTGAGGAGGAGGCATGAGCAAGAAGCATCGCGGCCACCCCAAGGGCGACCCGGTGACCTATCAGACGCCGCTGCCCGCTGGCGGCGTGCAGATGGAAACCTTCCTGCCCTGGACACTGGTGCGCCGGGGCCTGAAGAAGCAGGTCATTACGCCGCTGGACGCACCGCAGGAGTTCCTGGACGAGGCCATCCGTGAGCGGCAGGTGCGCGAGATGGCGCAGGACACTCCCTTGATGCGGGCGCTCGGCCTCGCGCACCACTGGCAGCGCCTGCTGGACGAAGGACGGTTCAGTTCGATGACCGAGATCGCGGCGGCCGAAGGCATTGACCTCGGCCAAGCGAGCAAGATGAGCCGACTGGCACAACTGGCCCCCGACTTGATCGAAGCCATCGCCCTGGGACGCCTCGATGTGGGCGCCAGCCAGTTGCTGCGCGGCAGGTTGTCGGCGTCCTGGCTGGCCCAACGTGAGGCGTTGGTGGCAGGCTGGCGCTGATATCCGTGCCGCACCGACCCGCCGCCGCAAGGCGGCTTTTTTGCGCCATGCGCCGTCTCGGTCGCGCCCGCTAGAGCAAGCGAAGAAGCAAACCGATGGCCCGCAAACCCGCGCCAACACACGACTTCGAGCCTTGAATGCTCAAGAGACCAGCAGAGAAAACGGAGAACAGAGATGCGTCGGTGGGGGCAAAAACGCCGACTTCGCAGGGGGGGCGCTCGCGAGGCCAGGCCCGGAAACCGCGCCAACACTGGGGGAACGGGCAAAAAAAATCCCAACCGATGAGGGTTGGGATTTTGGGTATTGGTGGAGCCGGGGGGGATCGCACCCCCGGCCGCAAGGCCTACCCAGGCAGTTCTACATACGTAGGCCGGTCAATTGGGTTTTAACCCTGGCGCGCCGGCCGAACAGGCTCGCGTCAGGCGATCCGCTGAATTTTCGAGGTCTGCCACGCGGCACTGCCGACCCTTATCTGATGTAAATGACACTGCTGCCGGTTACCCGGCCCGGCCCATCAGAGAACCGGTGCAGCGCCAGCCGCTTAAGCGGCTAGTGCGAAACGCTCGTCGTTGGCGTTTGTGAATTTCCAGATGGATTTACGAGGTGACTGGTCCTCGGTATGCCCTGTCCTGCTTCGCAACCCACGTCGAAGCCATGTCGGCCCCATAAGAACGACACCGGTTTGACCGATGTACGACGACACGGTTCCATTTTACCCGACTCAGGTGCCGATAGGGGGAGATTGCCGATAGAGTTCGGAAAAATCATCCGGCGGTGGCGGCGGTGGCGGCGGCGGCTCCCAGAGAGGGAAGACAACCTGAGCGATCGCCCCTTTGCCCCGTGGATTGCTGCGCAATACTGCGCTGGCATCGTGTTGCTGGGCGATTTCCCGGACAATGGCGAGGCCCAGCCCGCTGCCCTCGGTCGTGGCGTCATCCACCCGGTAGAAGCGTTCAAATACCAGTTCTGCCTGCTCTTCGCTGATACCAATACCATCGTCCTCCACTTCGAGAATCACCTGCTGGCGCAGTTGCAGGACACGAACGGTGACATGCCCGCCGGGCGGGGTATAGCGCAGGGCATTGTCGATCAGGTTATTGGCCAGCTCCCGGAGCAGGAAGGCATTGCCCAGCACCATGGTCTCCCCGCTGCTTTCGAAACCGATGTCTATGGAACGATCAAGGGCGCGCACCACCCAATCCTCAACGGTTTCCCGCAGGTGGTCGGCCAGATCAAGGGGCGGGTTGGCTTGCTCGCCGGTTTCGCTGCCTTCGGCCCGCGCCAGGGTCAGCAACTGATTGATCAGCCGGCCGGCCCGGTCCACGCCGGTGGCGATCTGGCGCAGGGCATGGCGCAGAGCCTCCGGATCTGTTTCCCGGATGGCGAACTGGGCTTGGGTTTTCAGGCCGGTCAGGGGGGTACGCATCTGGTGTGCGGCATCGGCGACAAACCGCTGTTGGGCATCAACATTCTTTTTCATGCGTTCCAGCATGTCATTGAATGCCTCGACCAGAGGCTCCAGTTCCTCCGGCACACGGTGGGTGGCAATCGGTGACAAGTCCGCCGGGTCGCGGTTGTCAATGGTTTTACGCAGACGGGTCAGCGGCCTCAGGCCACGGGAGAGGCCGAACCAGACCAGCAGTACCGCCAGCGGAATGATGATGAATTGGGGCAGGATGACGCTGGCGACGATCTTGTTGGCCAATTGGGTGCGTTTTTCGGTTGTTTCAGCCACCTCAACCAGAATCCAGCGGTGTTTTGGCAAGCGGGCATCGCTGACGAAGGTGTAGGCAATCCGCAGGTCCTGTCCCTTGAACTCGGTTTCCCGGAAATAGACATTGCCGGCCTCCTCACTATCGAGCTCGTGTTCAGCAGGCATGGGCAACTCAC
>CAZHVZ010000029.1:17852-27642 GCA_964536245.1 uncultured Rhodocyclaceae bacterium | reverse complement strand
GAGTTCGACGTCGCGAAAGTAGATTTCCCCTGGCAGCGCCGCCGGGTCGCCGCCGGCGTTCGGCGGCGGCAGGTCGCTGTCGCCCGCCAGCAGCCTGCCATCACGGGTGATGACATGAAAATACACATTGTCCGTCTCGTCGGCACGCAGAAACGCCCGTGCCGAACCGGGCAGATTGACCACCGGTTTGCCGGCGACAATTTTGACCTGCCGGGCAACGGTAGCGACATGTTCGCGCAGGGACTGGTCGTAAGGAAAATTCGCCACATTGCTGGCAAAGAAATGCGTAAACGCAATGCTCAGCGGCCAGACAAACAGCAATGGCGCCAGCATCCAGTCGAGAATCTCGCCGAAGAGCGAGCGTTCACTCTCCGGCGGGGGCGGCGCGTTCTTCTTCGGGTCGCTCAAGGCAATAGCCCAGCCCACGGACGGTGGCGATGTGGACACCCCCGGTCTCAAGTTTCTTGCGCAAACGGTGGACATAGACTTCGATCGCGTTGTGGCTCACTTCTTCGCCCCAGCCACAAAGGTGATCCACCAGCTGATCCTTGCTCACCAGACGCCCGGCCCGGGTCAGCAAAACCTCCAGCAGGCCAAGCTCACGCGCCGAAAGATCAATGCTCTGACCGTTGATCTGTGCCACCCGTCCCACCTGGTCATAGCTCAAGGCGCCGCATTGTATGGTCGGGGTAGTGCCTGCCGAGCGGCGAGTCAGGGCGCGCACCCGAGCCTCCAGCTCGGCCAGCTCGAAAGGTTTGGCCATGTAGTCGTCAGCCCCCAGATCCAGCCCCTTGACTCGGTCTCCGGTGCCATCGAGAGCAGTAAGAATGAGCACCGGTAACTGGGAATTGCGTGCCCGCAGACGCTTCAACACCTCCAGCCCGGACAATCGGGGCAGCCCGAGGTCAAGAATGAGCAAATCGTAAGCGGTGGTCAGCAAGGCGGTGTCGGCATCCTCACCCTGATAGGCACAGTCCACCGCGTACCCTCCCCGCTTCAAGGCGCGAGCCAGGCCATCGGAAATGATGGTGTCGTCTTCGGCAATGAGAATTCGCATCAGTCAAAACCCGCGCTGGCGTAAGAATTTTGTAAGCCTGCAGTAATATCCTGCACCCGCTGTTCTCCTTTTAAGGTCTTAGGAGTTCGCGGCCCTGCCGCGACTCAGGGGGCATCTAATCCTGCACTGGGATTGCCCCCTGCCGCTTTTTCTCCCCCAACCCCGCTAGTCTAGCAAAAACACGGCCCGGCAAGTTGTGCGCCGCACAAGCCTGTCCGCTTGGCACGTCGGGTTCTGCCTGACATTGCCCGACAGCGCCAGCGCTTATCCCGTCACGGCCATCGCCTGCATGGACGAGTCGTCTTTGGCGACGGCAACAGTCGGCTGCCGAGCCCGGGAAAGCTCCGGCCTGCCCCAGAACTCTCCCAGGCTGACCCCGGTGGGACTGGGCCTTGAGGCAAAAAGATACTCCCCCACTTCCCGGAACCACACCCGCCGCCCCATGCGCACATACCATTGCATGCCCTGACGGAACGCCCGGTCGCCATGCAAAAAGGTGCGTACAAGCGCCCGGGGCCGCATCTGCATGGCCACTTCGATAGCCTTGACCCAGAGCAGGACGCGCCAGGATGGGACACCGGGAGTGGCCAACACTTGATGCTTGTAATCCCACAGGCGCCGATCGGACTGCACCACCTCGCGGTGGGCGACACTGGCAAAATAGCCGGTCCAGCGATGGGGCGTGGCGTAGAGCAATTGAATCTGGTCCGGATCGTAGCGTAGTAACTGCTGGAGGGAGCGCCAATAGTGACGGTCGGTTTCGTCCTCGAAACCAAGCACGTAGGTGGCCATCGAGATGATGCCATGCTGGCGCAGCAGGCGAATGGCTTCCCGGTCTTCCCGGGGAGTGGCGTCCTTCCTGATGGTTTGCAGGGTATCCGGATCATAGCTTTCGATGCCGAGAAGAAAGCGCACCACTCCGGCCTGCTTGTAGAGGTGGAGAATATCGGCATCCCGCACAATGTCGCCGGCCCGGGTGGACCCCACCAGAACCAGCTTTACGTCTTCGCCAATCAGGGCTTCGAGAAACGCCTGCCAGGCGGCACGGGAACCGGTAGGCAGTTCGTCGGCAAAATTGATGACTTCCACACCGTGTTCCCGGTACAAACGGGCAAGTTCCCTGGCAAAGAGCACCGGATCCCGGTGCCGCCAGGTCTTCCAGAACCCGCGCTGACCACAATAACTGCACAGATAGGGGCAGCCTCGGGAAAACTGCACCACCACTGCCTTGCGCCCGCCCCAATAGGAATACCGGCCGTGATCGATGAGTTCCCAGCCCACCCGATAGTCGTCCAGGTTTTCAATCGGTTTGGCCTGGCGGGTCGCCCGGGGCTGGCCATCTTCCCGGTAGGCGATACCGGGAACCGTTGCCCACAGCCCGTGGCCGGCAATTGCCCGGGCGAGGAGAACGGCGGTGTGTTCTCCCTCGCCGCGCACAATGAAATCAATGGCCGGACAGTGCTCCAGAATATCCCGCCAGTGGTAGGTGGGAAACACCCCGCCATAGACGATGTGCATTTCCGGAAGAACCGCTTTCATACGGCAAGCCAGGTCGGCAATGGTCGGGTGGGCAGTGGATGATCCGGCATGGCCGATCATCACCACACGGGGTGCTGCGGCAATGACCTGGCGGACAATTTCCTCTTCGGACAACGGATCGATATCGGCATCCAGCAATTCCACGGTAAAGCCGGCATCCAGCAGGGGACCGCCAATGCTGAGCAGTCCCAGCGGTGGCAGATGGTCGTCCGGAACGCGACTGCCGATGGCGGTGTGGGGCGGATTGAGCAACAAGATTTTGGGCACGGCTTGGTTCATGGTGGCGACCTCCTGATTGAAGTGCCTTCACTATCGCCAAACCCGGCGAAGCCACCATGAAGTCCGTCCGGCATGTGTGAAGGGGCGGTGAAGCCGCACCCTTACCCGGCACGGGCGATCCTTAACGCCGCCTGATCAAAACCGGCCTTTTCTCCATCGGCCGGCGCCGCAGGTGAGCATAGGCGAGAAACACCGCCGCCGTCAGGAAACATGCCATCCAGAGCGGCGCCAGGGAACTGGTCAATACCGCTGCCGGCCCGCCAGCGGTGGCAATGGCCGTGATTTCATGAGCCATCCACAGGGCCGTTCCAGCCATCGCACAAAACATTCCCCATTGGCCAAAAAAACGGGCGCCGTTTTCCTGATCGGTGCACTGCACCTCTTCCCGCCAGGGCGGGCTGCCTGCCACGGCCGAGCCGAAGCGCTTGCCCGCCGACCAGAGTAGTCCGGTCAGCAAGCCGAGCCAGAAAGAAATCTCCACAAGGTGTGGCCAGTAATTTTTGACAAAGGCAAAACCGTCCGTGCCGCCCGCCACACCGGGACACAGGGCAATGGCAAGTCCGCTCGCGAGGGCAAAGGTGAGCGCCTTGATCACGGCAGCCCGCAACTCCCCTGCCCAATAGAAAAACTCGGCTTCCACATTGTCGTTGATGGGAAGCCAGTTGAGGAAACTGTTCATCACGCCCTCCTCGATTCGGTACCCGGGAAGGGTGGACAAGCAATTATCCGGGGGGTTCGTGGAGCGCCGGAATAAACAGCGTGAACCGGGTGGACGATTCATCCGAGGCAACATCAACCCGCCCGCCATGGGCCTCAAGGATGGAGCGGGTGATCGCCAGTCCCAGTCCGCTCCCCTCGCCCCTTTCGTCCAGGCGAACAAAACGCTGAAAAACACGAGGGAGCTGCTCCGGGGAGATGACGGCACCGCTGTTGGCGACGCTTACCGTCGCCATGCTCTCCGCCCGTCCCACTGCCAGCTCAATCCAGCCGCCCGCCGGCGTGTGGCGCAGGGCGTTGCTCAGAAGATTGCCGACCGCCCGCTGCAACATGCCCCGGTCAGCGGAAACGATGATTTCATCGCCGCTGATCGTCAGTTCCCGGTTTTCGGCAAGAACTTCGTAATACTCCGCCAACTGCCGGCCAAGGGCGAGCAGGGGAACGGCTTCCTGTTGCGGGGTCACCAAGCCGTGATCCGCCTTGGCCAGAAAGAGCATGTCGGCAATCATGCGCGCCAGACGATCATACTGCTCCAGGCTGGACGCCAGCAGTTCCCGGTATTCGTCGGCACTGCGGCTGCGCGAAAGGGAGACTTCAGTTTGCATGCGCAGGCTGTGAATGGGCGTACGCAGTTCGTGGGCGAGGTCTGCCGAAAAATCGGACAGCCGGGTGAAGGACTCTTCCAGCCGGCCCAGCATGGCGTTGAAAGCACCGACCAGTTCCAGCAGTTCGGAGGGCACTCCGGCTTCCGGCAGACGCTCCCCGAGACTGCCGGCGGAAATGCGGCCGGCGGTATGCGCCATGGTGCGAAGCGGGGTCATGCCATGGCGGGCAATGACCACGCCGACGAGTGCAGTCAACACCGCCGCAGCGAACACCGCCAGCCAGAAATCCCGCTGCATCTGGTCGAGAAAACTGGTGTGGTGGGCGATGTCACGGGCAACCCGGACCTGCACGGTTTGCCCCCAGCCGGTTTGGGCATCTCCGGCCACCGCCCGCAACCGGACGTTGCCAGCTTCGAGCAGGCGGGGGATCGTTTCCGACAAGCCATCCGCCCCGGCCAGGGCTTGTGCCGCAGCATTTGCCGGCCAACGATAGAGCGCCTGCCCGGCAGCATCGATGCTCAACGCCAAGCCGTGCCCCACCAGAGCGTCATCCAGCCGGGCCTCCAGGGTTTCCCGGTCGCCGGAGCGCGCCGCCACATGACGGACCAGGGCGAGTTTGCCAAGTAGTTCGTGCTGGTCCAGCTCGGCCATATGGGCATCAGCGGCCCGACTGAGGTACCAGCCGAGGGCAGCAAAAACCATGGCGGCCAGCACGACGAAGGCCAGGGAAAGACGCAGGGTAAGGGAACGGGGCAGCACGCTCACCGGATTTCCAGCACGTAACCCATGCCGCGCAGGGTGTGGATCAGTTTGGGGGAGAAGCTGTCATCCACCTTGCCCCGCAGGCGGCGGATCGCCACTTCCACGACATTGGTGTCGGAATCAAAATTCATGTCCCACACCTGGGAAGCAATGAAACTGCGCGATAGCACCTCTCCCTGCCGGCGCAGGAACAGTTCGAGCAAGGCAAACTCCTTGGCCGTCAGGTCGATGCGCTGACCGGCGCGGCTGGCCCGGCGCTTCAGGACATCCAGCTCAAGATCGGCCAGGGCCAGAGCCTCCGACTCCTTGCTCTTGCCCCGGCGTAACAGGGTGCGCACCCGGGCCAGCAGTTCGGAAAATGCGAAGGGTTTGACCAGATAGTCATCGGCTCCCAGTTCCAGCCCCTTGACCCGGTCTTCGACCCGGTCTCGGGCCGTGAGAAACAAAACCGGCATTTCCCTCCCGGCAGCCCGCAAGGTTTTGAGGATATTCCAGCCATCCAGTCCAGGCAGATTCACATCAAGGATAAGCAGGTCGTAACCGCCCGTCAGGCCATGGTGCATGCCGTCCACGCCATCGCGGACCAGATCGGCAACAAAGCCGGCTTCCGTCATGCCTTGCTTGAGGTAATCGCCGGTTTTCGCCTCGTCTTCAACGATCAGAATTTTCATGACGACATTTTGGCCTAATGAGAAAAGAAAGGGAAAGACCACCGGCCCCTTACCTGGCACGATGAGGCTGGCCTACAATTGCCGTCATCGAACTGAAAAATCCGGGGCCAGGAGACACCAATGCAGCCGCCTAGCGATCCTTCCAAAAGAATCACTCATCTCGCCCCGGAATGGCATCGCTGGATACAAAACAATCTGGCCCGCCGTTGCCCGGCAGAATCCTTGATCGAAAAGATGGTCGAGCAAAACTTCGACCCCGAATTCGCTGCCAGTTCGGTCTATCGGCTCGCCGGAGACAACGGCGAGGAGCGCAACCCGGCCCCGCCGATCCGGGACGACAGCCGCTATCGTTACGAAACGCCCCGTCTCCCCCAATCAGGCAATGTCATCCGGACTCCGGATCGGCAAGTGCGCGTCGCCCTGCGCATGACGCGACCAGTCGTGGCAGTTTTTGACAACCTGCTGTCGGCGGAGGAATGCGATGAGTTGATCCGGCGCGCCCGCCTCAAGCTCAAACGTTCCACCATTGTGGACCCGGCAACCGGGCAGGAAGCGATCATTCAGGACCGGAGCAGCCACGGATGCTTTTTCCCGATCAACGAAGACGCCTTCATCGCCCGTCTCGATGCCCGGATTGCTGCCCTCATGCACTGGCCTCTGGAAAACGGCGAGGGAATACAGATCCTGCATTATCAGGAGGGGGAGCAGTACACGCCCCATTTTGACTACTTCCCGGCCAGCGATCCCGGCAGCGCAGTACACCTGGCTCGTGGAGGACAGCGGGTGAGCACTCTGGTCATCTATCTGAACGACGTGGAAGAAGGCGGTGAAACGATTTTTCCCGATATCGGCCTGAGCATTCTTCCGAAAAAAGGCGCCGCCGCCTATTTCGAATACTGCAACAGCCAGAATCAGGTCGATCCCCTCACCCTGCATGCCGGAGGCCCTGTCATCAGCGGTGAAAAGTGGATTGCCACCAAGTGGATGCGGCAATACCCGCTGATTTAGCGCTTCCGCCGCCCCTGGTTTACAAAAATGTAATCTGGCTGTCAGCCTCCCGTCGCTCGCGACGGTGCATGATTCCGGCATCGTTCATTTCCTTCCGGAACCCTCATGCGCCTGATTCTTGCCCTCATTTCCGCGTTCCTCCTTGCCCCGGCGTTTGCCGCCGAGGGTCACAACCACGATAGCCACAGGGCAACCGCCAGCCAGGGCGCACCGCTTGCCGACGGGGTGGTGAAAAAGGTGGACAAGGCTGCCGGCGAAGTGGTGATCCAGCATGGTCAGCTGGATAGTATCGGCATGCCCCCGATGACCATGGCCTTCGGTGTGGCGGATAAAGCTTGGCTGGACAAGCTCAAGACTGGCGACAAGATCCGCTTTTCCGCCGAA
Source organism: uncultured Rhodocyclaceae bacterium (assembly GCA_964536245.1). Taxonomy (GTDB): domain Bacteria; phylum Pseudomonadota; class Gammaproteobacteria; order Burkholderiales; family Rhodocyclaceae; genus CAZHVZ01. The sequence continues at coordinate 20,620 of CAZHVZ010000029.1, read as the reverse complement.
TTGAAAAAGGGTAACCCGATAATCAGCCGCTACGAGTTGGCAAAATGATCTCGCCTGGGCGCCGTCTGCTTGTTTCCCTGGTGGTGATGGCCACAAGCCTTGCTCACGGCGCGGAACCTCTCCCCGGCTCCAGCCTGGAAAGCCTTTTGCAAGCCGCCCGGGAGGGCAGCCCTGATTTGCGCATGGCCAGACTGGAAGCCGAAGCCGCCAGCGAACGCATCGGGCCGGCGGGCGCCCTGCCCGACCCGACGCTGCGGATGGAACTGGAAAACATCACCAAAAACGGCAGCCAGAATGCCAATTTTTCTCCCAACCGGGTCGGTGATACCAAGTACACCCTGCTCCAGCCGCTGCCGTTCTGGGGCAAGCGCGACCTGAAACAGGCTGTCGCCGCCGCCGAAGCCGATGCCGCCCGGGGCAAGGCCGGTGACACCTGGTCCGAACTGGCCAGCCGCATCAAAACCCTCTATGCGCAGTATTGGCAAGCCTGTCAGTCGGCAAGGCTGACGCGCCAGATCATTGATCTTTCCGTCCGCCTCGAACAGGTTGCCCAAATCCGCTATGCGGGAGGGCTGGCCGCACAGCAGGACGCCATCCGCGCCCAGGTGGAACGTACCAATCTGGAAAGCGAGTTGCTGGCGCTGGACAGTGAACGCCACCATTTGATGGTCTTCCTCAACACCATGCTGGCCCGGCCGGCCAATTCCCCCCTGGCCGAACCAGAGCGGTTGCGCCCTCTGCCTGCCCCCGCAAAACTCGAGACCGCTCCCCTGGCGCAACGTTTGCAGGCAAATAATTCGCAGGTCACCATTGAAGCGGCCCGTCTTGATATGGCCGAAAAGACCCGCGACCTCACCTACCGCAATCGCTACCCCGACCTGACCGTCGGCATCGTTCCCATGCAGGTGCAAAACCGGGTGGAGAGCTGGAGCGTCATGCTGGAAATGAATATCCCCCTGCAACAAGGCAGCCGGCGCAGTCAGGAACGGGAAGCAGAACGCCTGCTGGAAGCTGCCCAGGCCCGCAAGGAAGCCCTTGGCCATCGCCTGCTCGGGGAAGTCAGCGCCGCTCTCTCCAATCTTGAAACGGCTCGGGAAACGGAAAGACTGACCGCCAATCGCCTGTTGCCCCAGGCCGAGTTGACCTTCAAGGCGGCGCTTTCCGCCTACGAAAACGGCAAGGTGGATTTCACCACCCTGCTTGACGCCCAACGGCAAATCCGAAATGCCAAACTAAACCTTATTCGTGCCCAGGCCACCCAGCAGGTGCGTCTGGCGGAAATCGAACGCCTGATCGGGGAAGATTTGTGAAAACCGGCACCACCCTTGTTGCGCTGATCATTGCCCTGGCTCTGGGCGGTGCGGCCGGCTACCATTTTGCTCCGCTCCAAAATCACCCGACAGCCGGTCAGCCAGCCAGCCAAGCCGGCGCCTCCCAGCGAAAGCTGCTCTATTACCGCAACCCGATGGGGCTTCCCGATACCTCTCCGGTCCCCAAAAAGGATCCCATGGGAATGGATTACATTGCCGTATTTGAGGGAGAAGAGGAGGCCACTGCCGGCGGCCTGAAAATCAGCCCGGAAAAGGTGCAGAAACTGGGGGTCAAAACCGCGCCGGCGAAACGGCAGGTTCTCGACCAGAAGGTGCATGCCAGTGGCCGGGTCGAGATTGACGAACGCCGTACCTATGCCGTGACCGCCAAGTTTGAAGGTTATGTTGAACGCCTGTACGTCAATACCACCGGCCAGCCGGTCAGCCGGGGACAGGCTCTGTTCGAGGTTTATAGTCCGGAGCTGGTTTCCGCCCAGCGGGAATACGCCATTGCTGCGCAGGGCATGGTCAGCCTCAAGGACAGCGGACCGGAAGCCCAGGGAGCGATGAAGCAACTGGCTGATTCCAGCCTGCTGCGCCTCAAAAACTGGGATATTTCCGAAGAACAGCTACGGGCTTTGGCCAAATCCGGCGAGGCAAAGCGGACGCTCACTTTTCGCTCGCCGGCAAATGGCGTGGTGACCGAGAAAAAAGCCACCCAAGGTATGCGATTCATGCCCGGCGAAACCCTGTACCAGGTTGCCGACACCGCCACGGTGTGGGTGCAGGCCGATGTCTTCGAGCAGGACATCGGAGCCGTACGCCCCGGCCAGACGGCCACGGTACGAGTCAATGCCTACCCCGGCGAGGTGTTCACCGGCAGCATCGCCTACGTTTACCCGACCCTCAAGGCGGAAACCCGTACCGTGCCGGTACGCATCGAGCTGCCCAACCCGGCAGGCAAACTCAAGCCGGCCATGTACGCCGAGGTAGACATTCCCGTAGCGAACAAAGAGCCGGTACTTACCGTGCCGGCTTCTGCCCTCATCGATAGCGGCCATCGCCAGGTGGTTCTGGTGCAACGGGAAGAAGGCCGCTTCGAGCCACGGGAGGTGAAGACAGGAAGCCGGGGCAGCGATTATGTGCACATTCTTTCCGGCATCCGGGAAGGCGAAATGGTGGTGGTTTCCGCCAATTTCCTGATCGATGCAGAGAGCAACCTGAAAGCCGCATTGTCCGGATTGCAGGCAGCCGGTGACGCAAAACCTGCACCCGTCGGGCACCAGGCCCACGGCGTGTTGAATGCAATCGATACTGCCGGCGGCACGGTTACCGTCAGCCACGGCCCGGTTGCCAGCCTCAACTGGCCGGCCATGAAAATGGAGTTTTCCCTGGCCCATGCCGCCCTTGCCCAAGGCCTGCCGACGGGAAGCCATGTGGACATCGAGTTCGTCGAAC
>CAZHVZ010000029.1:15915-17842 GCA_964536245.1 uncultured Rhodocyclaceae bacterium | reverse complement strand
GGCCGGCGACTATCCGCTGGAGGCCGTGGCGATGATGGACAGCATCATCGCCCGCAAGCCGGGCGAGTGGGTCATCACTTCGATGAAAATCACAACTGACGCAAGCGCTCACCGGCACTGACCCATGCTCAATTCACTGATCAACTGGTCGGCCCGCAACCGCTTTCTGGTTCTCCTGGCCACCCTGTTCGTCGTCATCGCCGGGCTGTGGTCGGTGCTGCGCACACCCCTCGACGCCATTCCCGATCTCTCCGACGTGCAGGTCATCCTGTACACCGAATATCCCGGCCAGGCACCCCAAGTGGTCGAGGACCAGGTCACCTACCCGCTGACCACGGCCCTGCTTTCGGTGCCCAAGTCAAAGGTGGTGCGGGGATTTTCCTTTTTCGGCGCTTCCTTTGTCTATGTCATTTTTGAAGACGGCACCGATATTTACTGGGCCCGCTCCCGCGTGCTGGAATACCTCAGTGCCGCCTCCGGCAGACTGCCCAAGGGCGTCACTCCCAGCCTCGGGCCGGACGCAACCGGCGTCGGCTGGGTCTATCAGTACGCCGTACTGGCCAAGGACAAGACCTTGGCGGAGTTGCGCACCTTGCAGGACTGGTATATCCGCTACCAGTTGACCAAGGCGCCGGGCGTCGCCGAAGTGGCTTCCATCGGCGGTTTTGTCCAGCAGTACCAGGTCACTGTTGATCCGGTCAAACTGCGGGCCTACGGCATCCCCCTGATGCGGGTGAGCGAGACGATCCGCAACTCCAACCGGGATGTCGGCGGACGCACTTTGGAGATGACGGAAACCGAATACATGGTGCGCGGTCGGGGCTACCTGACCGGCAAGAGCGATATCGAGAATCTGGTGCTCAAGGCCCAATCCGGCACCCCGGTTCTGGTCCGAGATATCGGCCGGGTCGAAACGGTGGCCGACGAACGACGCGGCCTGACCGAGCTCAATGGCCAAGGTGAAGTGGTGTCCGGCATTGCCATGGCCCGCTACGGCCAGAACGCCCTGGAGGTGATCCACAACCTGAAACGGAAAGTTGCCGAAATCAGCGCCGGGCTCCCCGTCGGAGTCAGTATTGAGGCCGTTTATGACCGGTCTGAACTGATCCACCGCGCCATCGACACCCTCAAAAGAACCCTCATCGAGGAAAGCCTGATCGTCGCCGCCGTCTGCATCGTCTTCCTGCTCCACGTTCGTTCTGCACTGGTCGCCATCATCATGCTGCCGGTCGGCATTCTCGCCGCCTTCATTGGCATGCGGGCCATCGGTATCAACTCCAACCTGATGAGTCTGGGTGGCATCGCCATCGCCATCGGAGCCATGATCGACGCGGCCATTGTCATGATCGAGAATGCCCACAAACATCTCGAGCGCCTGCAACCCGGTGCCTCCCGCAGCGAGGCGATGATTGCCGCTTGCCGGGAAGTGGGGCCGGCGCTGTTCTTCAGCCTGCTCATCATCACCGTTTCCTTTCTCCCGGTATTTACCCTGGAAGCCCAGGAAGGCCGCCTGTTTGCTCCCCTGGCGTGGACCAAGACCTTTGCCATGGCCGCTGCGGCCTTTCTCTCGGTGACCCTGGTTCCCGTCCTGATGCTGCTCCTCATCCGGGGTCGCATCCGGCCGGAAGCGGAAAATCCGGTGAACCGCGCCCTCATTCGCCTCTATCGCCCGATCATTGCCGGAGTCATGCACTGGAAGAAGGCGACCATCGCCATCGCGGTGCTGGCCCTGGGCGTCACGATCTTTCCCGCCAGCCGCCTGGGCAGCGAGTTCATGCCCACCCTCAACGAAGGCACTCTGTTCTACATGCCCACCACCCTGCCCGGCCTATCGGTAACCAAGGCGGCGGAACTGCTGCAAACCCAGAACAAGATCATCAAGACCTTCCCCGAGGTGGCGTCGGTCTATGGCAAGGCCGGCCGCGCC
>CAZHVZ010000029.1:15218-15905 GCA_964536245.1 uncultured Rhodocyclaceae bacterium | reverse complement strand
GCTGGAGATGTTCGAGACCGTCATCAATCTCAAGCCGGAAAGCGAATGGCGGCCCGGATTGACCATCGACAAGCTGATTGCCGAGATGGACAAGGCCCTGCAATTTCCCGGTGTTGCCAATTCTTGGACCATGCCGATCAAGGCCCGCATCGACATGCTCTCCACCGGCATCCGCACGCCCGTCGGCATCAAGATCTTTGGCACGGACCTGGCCGGAATGGAGCGCCTGGCCAAGGAAATCGAAACCGTCGTCAAGGCCGTCCCCGGCACCAGCAGCGCCTTTGCCGAACGCCTGACCGGCGGCTTTTATCTCGACATCGTTCCCGATCGTACTGCCCTGGCCCGCTACGGTCTGACTGTGGGCGAAGTACAGGACATCATCGCCAGCGCCCTGGGTGGCGAACTGGTCACCACCACCGTTGAGGGCCGCGAGCGCTTCGGCGTCACCGTGCGCTACCCCCGCGATCTGCGCAGCGACCCGCAGACCATCGCCCGCGAAGTGTTGGTGCCGGTGGCAGGGGAAATGGGGGGGCCGGCTGCCATGGTCCCCCTCGGACAATTGGCGGAAGTGAAGATCACCACCGGCGCTCCGGCCATCCGCACCGAAAACGCCCTGCTCTCGGCCTACATCTACGTCGATATCCGCGACCGTGATATCGGTTCTTACGTGGCCGAAGCCCGCAAGGC
>CAZHVZ010000029.1:8698-15208 GCA_964536245.1 uncultured Rhodocyclaceae bacterium | reverse complement strand
GACATTCAGCGCCGGCACCTACGCCACCTGGAGCGGCCAGTTCGAATACATGGAACGGGCCACGGAGAAGCTCAAGGTTGTGGTTCCCCTCACCCTGCTCATCATTTTCCTGCTCCTCTATCTCAACTTCCGGCGCATCACCGAAACCCTCATCGTCATGCTTTCTGTTCCCTTTGCCCTGGTCGGCGGGGTATGGCTGATGTGGCTGCTCGGCTACAACCTGTCGGTCGCAGCAGCCGTCGGTTTTATCGCTCTGGCCGGCGTGGCAGCGGAAACCGGCGTCATCATGCTGATTTACCTCGACCATGCCTGGGAGAACACGAAGGCTCACTGCCTGGCGTCCGGCACCATCCCAAGCACCGGCGATCTCTACGCCGCCGTGATGGAAGGCGCCGTCGAACGGGTCCGCCCCAAGATGATGACCGTTACCGCCATCATGGCCGGCCTGTTGCCGATCCTGTGGGGAAGCGGCAGCGGGTCGGAAGTCATGAGCCGCATCGCTGCGCCCATGGTCGGTGGCATGATTTCCTCCAGCGTACTCACTCTGGCAGTGATTCCGGCTCTTTTTGCCCTGCTCAAGACGCGGCAACTGTCAGCCTCGTGACAATTTTCCCAGGCGCAGCGTGATAAAGTACGGTGCCGTATTGGATGCCCTTTTCGATGCCACTGCTTTTCCCCCACCCGCAGCCACCATCCGGCGGGCAACTGTCTTGCGTAGCGCCCGGCGTGCACTGGCTGCGCATGCCGCTTCCCTTCCAGCTCGACCACATCAATCTCTGGCTTCTTGAGGATGGCGCCGGCTGGACCATTGTCGATACCGGCTTTGCCAACGACGAAGCCCGCCAGGCTTGGGAAGCCATTCTGGCCGATCTGAAGGGGCCGGTCACCCGGCTGATTTCCACGCACTTTCATCCCGATCATCTCGGCCTCGCGACCTGGCTGATGGAAAGAACCGGAGCCCCGCTTTCCATGAGCACCGGCGAATTCCTGACGGCCCATGCCGTGTTCAACGACGTTGGAGGTCACGGCGCCCGCTTCATGACCGAACAGTTTCGCCAGCACGGGCTGGATACCGAACAACTTGCCAAATTCGCCACCCGTGGCTCCGGTTATCGCAAGGCCGTACCAGCGCTCCCCGACCAATACCAGCGGCTGATGGCCGGCGACCGCTTGCGCATTGGCGGCCGCTCCTGGGAAATCATGGTCGGCCATGGCCACTCTCCCGAGCATGTAGCCCTTTACTGTGCAGAGCTTGACGTGTTAATTTCCGGCGACATGCTTTTGCCAAAGATTTCTACCAATATCAGTGTTTTTGCCGCGACGCCGCAAGCCAATGCTCTGGGCTGGTTTCTCGACTCCCTGAAATCCCTGGCCGGAAAAATGCCGCAAAAGACCTTGGTATTACCCTCACACGGACTGCCCTTCATTGGGGTTCAGGAACGGGTGGAGGCGTTGTGCGAGCACCATGAGGATCGCTTGCGCGCGTTGGAGGAGACATGTCAAAAAGCGCCAAAGAGCGCAGCCGAGTTGCTTGCCACCCTGTTTGGGCGGGCGCTCGATACGCATCAAACCATGTTTGCCATGGGCGAGGCCATCGCTCACCTGAACTTTCTTGAACAAGCCGGCCGATTGTCGCGACAAACCGACAAGGCAGGCATTATTCGTTATTTTGGGCCTGACCGGTCCAGTCGCAGTACCTGACGGAGGGAATTAAGCAATGTCTCAACCAAGCGAAAATAAGGGCAATCTGCCCAATCCGGCTGAAATGGCCAAGACTTATGCCGAAGTCGCCCAGCGCGCCTCCCGGCTGATTACCCAGTTCATGGAAAAAAAGGCCAAGGATGGCGTCAACGCGCCCACTGACGAACTCGGCGTAGCGAAAGCCTTCATGGACCTGTCCGCCCGTCTGATGGCCAATCCCTACAAGATGGCCCAGACCCAGATGAACATGATGTGGGACTACTTCTCCCTGTGGCAGAACACCTCCATGAAGATGATGGGCGTCCAGGTACAGGCCCCGATCGCTTCCCCGAAAAAGGGGGATAACCGTTTCAAGGATGAGGAGTGGGAACAGCATTTCCTGTTCGATTTCGTCAAGCAGTCCTACCTCATTACCGCCCGCCACCTGCATGACACCGTGGCCGGCACCGAAGGCCTGGACGAAGCGACCCAGCAGAAGGTCAATTTCTTCACCCGCCAGTACATTGACGCGCTGTCGCCCTCCAACTTTGCCCTGACCAACCCGGAAGTTTTCCGCGAAACGGTCAAGAGCCATGGTCAGAACCTGATCAAGGGTCTCAACAACCTGCTCCATGACGTGGAATCCGGTGACGGCCAGTTGCGCATCCGCATGACCGACACCTCTGCCTTCGAGATGGGCCGGAATGTTGCCACCACGCCGGGCAAGGTCGTCTTCCAGAACGAATTGTTCCAGCTCATCCAGTACAACCCGACCACTCCGGATCAGAACAAGAAGCCCTTCCTGATTGTTCCCCCGTGGATCAACAAGTACTACATCCTTGACCTGCGGGAGAAGAACTCCATGGTCAAGTGGGCCACCGATCAGGGCCACACCACCTTCATCATGTCGTGGATCAACCCCGACGAAAAACTGTCCAAGAAGTCTTTCGAAAACTACCTGCTTGAAGGGTCGGTCGAGGCCATCAACCAGGTTTGTGCCCACACCGGCGAGACCAGCGTCAACACTGCCGGTTATTGTCTGGGCGGCACGCTGCTCATGACGACCCTGGCCTACCTGACTGGCAAGAAGGACAAGCGGGTCAATTCCGCCACCTTCTTCACCACCATGCTCGATTTCTCCGAGCCGGGCGAGCTGGGCGTCTTCCTCGATGAAGGCGCGGTCGCCGGCCTGGAAAAGAAAATGGCCGAACGTGGCTTCCTGGAAGGCTCCGAAATGGCCGGCACCTTCAACATGCTGCGTGCCAACGACCTGATCTGGTCCTTCGTCGTGAATAACTACCTGATGGGCAAGGATCCCTGGATGGCGTCAAGATCGACATCAGCAAGGTCAAGACCCCGTGCTACTTCGTCTCCACCATCGAAGACCACATTGCCCCGTGGAAGAGCACCTACATGGGTGCCCGCCTGCCTTCCGGCAACACCAAGTTCGTGTTGGGCGGCTCCGGCCACATTGCCGGCATCGTCAATCCGCCGGTAGCCAACAAGTACGGTTTCTGGACCAATGATGCGACCGACGGCAATCTGCCGGAAAGCCCGGAAGATTTCCTGGCTGGCGCCACGCAGAATGCCGGCTCGTGGTGGACCCACTGGGACGCCTGGGTCAATGCCCTGCCCGGCGGCAATGCCAAGGTCAAAGCCCGCAAGCCGGAAGATGGCACTCTCAAGGTGATCGAGGACGCTCCCGGTGCCTACGTCAAGTTCCGTCTGGATGCCCAGAAAAAGGCCTGATTTTTTTCGAACGGTGACCGAGGGGAGGCTGCGGCCTCCCCTTTTTCATTTTTCCTGCCCTCTCTGCAAACCACTCCATGCCAAGTTTCCAGCCTTTTTCTCCCTCCCTGCTTGAGCGGTCAGGGCTGAACCTGCACGCCGTCTTCAATCTGGACGAACTGCCCACGGCCCTTGTGTCCCAGCTGGAACCTTTCGTGGCCCCGGGAAGCTACCGTCAGTTGATCCTGCTCGGCCACGCCGGAAGGCAGCTGTGGTCTGCCCTTACCGCTTCCGGCCTGACTTCGCACGACCCCATTGATGACTTCAGCAGCCTGGCCGCCAGCCAATGGATGGCCGAAGCCCACCCCGGCCACACCTATCAACGGGTTTATCCGGGAAACACCCCGATCAGTTTGCAAGGGCTCGGAAAATTGGCCGGTTGGCATCACCCGTCGCCGATGATGATCGGACTTCATCCTGAATGGGGAAGCTGGTTCGCCTATCGCGTCGTCCTTCTCGCCGACACATTTTTTGCGCCCACCCGGCAACAGGAACTTCCCTCTCCCTGCGATGCTTGCCGGAACAAGCCGTGCATCAGCCATTGCCCGGCTGGTGCGCTGGCCGGCGGCAATTTTTCGTTGGACCGATGCATTACTTTTCGCAAAAAAATAGCGTCGCCCTGCCGAGAAACCTGCCTGGCACGGCTCAGCTGCCCGGTGGGCGCAGCCCACCGCTATAGCGAGGAACAATTGCGCCACACCTATTCGATTTCCCTGCGCATGCTCAAGGAGCGCTACTAGGAAGTTGAACGAACCGGAAGCGGCTATTCTTGTCCTAGCAACATCAGGACGATAGGAGGTGTGCCATGCTTGAATCCCCGGTTGTCTCCGTTCACATTCCCCCCAGCCTCCGTCCGTGGACCGGGGGGCACGAAGAAATCATGGCCAGCGGCGAAACGGTTGCCGAGATACTCGCTTCGGTCGGCAACGAATACCCGTCCGTTCTTGCTCATCTGATGTCCGCCGAGGGCACTCTGCGCCCGGGCCTGAGTATCTACCTCGGGGCAAACTGCGTACGGGATCTGGATGGCTTGGCGACGCCGGTCAGGCTGGAGGAATTGGTCAGCATCGTGGCCGACGCCGCCGTGTTTTTATGAAACGGACAATAACTCTTCCGGAGTTTTCCAGGGCAGACCGAGCGCCTCGGCAACCGCCCGGGAGGTGATGTGGCCGGCCATCACGTTGAGGCCATTCCGGAAGTGAACATCCTCCCTTAGGGCCGCTTCGACCCCCTTGTTGGCAAGCGTCAAAACAAAGGGCAAGGTGACGTTGTTCAGGGCTTGGGTGGAGGTTCTGGGAACAGCGCCCGGCATGTTGGCGACGCAATAGTGGACGATACCATCCTGGCAATAAGTCGGTGCGGCGTGGGTTGTCGGATGCGAGCTTGCGAAGCATCCCCCCTGGTCGATGGCCACATCGACGATCACCGCCCCTTCCGGCATCAGGGCAAGATCAGCGGTTGTGACCAATTTGGGGGCTGCGGCACCGGGAATCAGCACGCCACCAATGACCAGGTGCGCCCACTGCAAGTGTTGTTCAATGGCTTCCCGTGTTGACCGGCAAGTGCGCACGCGATGGCCGAACAACTCTGACACACGCCGCAAAGCGGCCATATTGCGATCGAGAACAACCACCTCGGCCCCCATCCCGCAGGCAATGAGCGCAGCGTTGCGGCCAACCACTCCGCCGCCCAGGATGAGTACGCGACCCGGCTCAACCCCCGGAACGCCACCGAGCAGCACGCCACACCCGCCATTTGGACGTTGCAAGGCAGCAGCCCCCATTTGCGGCGCCAGTCGGCCAGCCACTTCAGACATGGGAGCCAACAAGGGCAGGCTGCCATCGCTGGCGGTGACTGTTTCGTAAGCAATACAGGTTGCTCCGCCCGCCCGCAACTCTTCGGCCTGGAGGGGATCCGGCGCCAAATGAAGATAGGTAAACAGGGTATGCTGCGGCCCCAGCAGAAGGCGCTCACCAGCCTGCGGCTCCTTCACCTTGACAATCAGCTCGGCCCTGGAAAAGACCTCGGAAGCATCGGCCGCAATGTGTCCGCCAGCTCTTTGATAATCACTGTCGGAGTATCCCGCTCCCCGCCCGGCGCCGCATTCGACCCACACTTGATGGCCCAGGTGAACCGCCTCGCGAACTGAAGCAGGAGTCAACCCGACGCGGTATTCGTGGGCCTTGATTTCTCTTGGGACGCCGATACGCATGACTAGCTCCTTGGCCGATCACTGTTCCCTCCAGCATACTCCTTATGCCGGCATGGCGGCGCGACCGGGAGAGAAAACCGGCGTATCGGTCAGCGTCTGACCAATGGCAACTGGGGAAGAGTCGGCCATTCCACGGCATCAAGCATGTTCTTTACCATCAAACCGAGCTCGGTATCCCCTTCGATCGACAAATCCCGGTTGAAAAACAACGTGTCCGGGTCTTCCTGGCGAGCCAGCAGCTGAAGAAAAGCCGACAGATTGGCGGCAAAAGCCAGGTCCGGTTCCCGATCGGCCTTGAAAACGGGGCGGAACAAGCCTCCACGGTAGGTGAAACAGGCCTCGCCGCCCGTATCATTGACCCGCACCCGAAAGACCTTGTCCTCCAGGGCAGCCAGAGAATCCTCGGGCAGCAGGCGCATTTTCAGGGCGGCGTTGAGTCCGGCCACCAGCGCGACGGCGTGGGGCCATTGCGGCAGCTTCTGGCCGAGAGCAGCGACAAAACCCGGCAGTTGAAATTTGGGGATGGTAAAACCCTGAGTCATCTTCATTCTCCCAGTTGGGCAAGCGCAGCACTGTGACGCTGGACTATCCCGGCATCACCAAACCAGTAACCGTCCACCATACCATGTTCGTTCCACTGCGGATTTGCCGGGCTGGCGGGCTGCCCCTTACGTGCAGCATCAAAGGCGGCGACAATGGCAGCGGTATAGTGCGGCTGCGGGCTGATGCGGATCGCTTCGATCCCCACATCCAGCATGTCCGGCACCTCGTGCAGCAGATTGTAGCTCTGCGCCGACATCGTCTGGATGCCGTTGATGGCTAGAAATGCC
>CAZHVZ010000029.1:0-8688 GCA_964536245.1 uncultured Rhodocyclaceae bacterium | reverse complement strand
ACTGGCAGTCATCCTTGGTGAGGTTGTAATGCCGGGCGGTAAAACAGCGGGCCGAAAAGGCCAGGGGAATCTTGCCGAACACGAAGACTTCGGTTTCCACTCCGGCAGGGCGGCTCTGGTGCAGCGTTTCGATCAGGGTGCGAGGCGCTTCAAGGGGCGGCACCCAGCGTTTCATGCCGTAGCGCGCAAAGGTGGCCAGGGTTGCCTCGTTGTAGAGATTGAGATGCGGGCCGGCGACGAAGGGCTTTCCCTGAGCGACGTTCACCGCGCCGAGGTCGTTGGCTTCAACCACGCAGCCCGCTTCGTCGATGAGGCGGCGGATGGCCTTGAGGTCGCTTTCCGACTCAAGCAGGGCCTGGGCAGAAACCACGACCTCCTTGCCGGCGTCGGTCAGGTCGCGGGCCAGACCGATCCAGTCATTGGTGCGTAGTTGCTGGCGACGGGAACAGACCACTTCGCCGACGTACAGGGTGTGAATGGCCGGGTTCTCGGCCATTTCGGCATAGAACTCCATGACTTCGGCCTTGGGCCAAAAATAGAGCAGGGGTCCGAGAGCAATTTTCATTGTCGATTCCTCAGCGCCAGGGCCGGTCGTAGGCACCCAGGGTAGCCTGGTTTCCTTCCGACACCTTGGCCAGTTCAGCCTGCCAGGTCGGTTTCACGTGAAACCGTTCAGCCCCGTCGGCCACCGCATCGAGTGCCGCACGCAGGGTACGGGTGACTTGGGTGACATAGGCCGGACTACGCTGGCGGCCTTCAACCTTGATCGCCCGGACGCCGATCTTGACGATTTCCGGCAGGATGGAGAGGACGTTCAGACTGGTCGGCTCCTCGAGCGCGTAATAGGTTTCCCCCTGCACCTCGAAACGGCCCTTGCACAGAGTCGGGTAGCCGGCCGGCTCATCGTCGCCGAAGCGGTCAATGAGAATGCCATTAAGGCGGGTTTCCATCTGTCCGGCCTGCTTTTCCCACTTGACGTACTTGGCCGGCGAACAGGCCCCCACCGTATTGGGCGACTCACCGCAGGCGTAGGAGGAAAGCCAGCAGCGCCCTTCGTTCATGACGCAAAGGCTGCCAAAACCGAAAACCTCGATTTCCACCGGCGTATTCTTGATGACATGCTCGACCTGGGGCAGAGTCAGAACGCGGGGCAGGACTGCCCGACGGACGCCGAATTCCCGGTGGGCAAAATTGATCGCCTCGTAACTGGTAGCCGACCCCTGCACGGACAGATGCAGACGCTGCTGCGGGTATTTGCTGCTGGCGTAATCGAGCAGCCCGATATCGGCCAAAATGATGGCATCAACTCCGAGATCGACCGCTGCATCGACTGCCGAGCGCCATTCTGCAACCCGTCCGGCCTGGGGAAAAGTATTGATCGCCAGCAGAATCTCGCATCCCTTGCCATGAGCGTAACGAATCCCCTCGAGCATGGTTTTCTGATCAAAATTCAAGCCGGCAAAATTGCGGGCATTGGTATCATTTTTAAAGCCGAGATAAACGGCGTCAGCACCGTTGTCTACTGCAGCGCGCAAAGCCGGCAAGCTTCCGGCCGGGCAAATCAGGTCAGGCAGGGTGGTCATGGGTACATTTTCGGAAACTAAGCCGCTCAGTATAGCGAATTGACCTTGCTCGCCATTGATCCTGGTCAAACACGAGCAGGCCACAATGTCAGCCAGCTACGGTATGATTTGCCCACTGCTTACCTGGTATCGGAAAGGAAAGACATGCTTGGGAATGCCGATCGCGTTCTGGTTGTCGACGACGAAGAGTTGAATCTTTTCATCATCACCGAGTTTCTGGGCAAGGAGGATCTTCAGCTTGAGACCCTTAGCGACCCGGTACAGGCCTGGGAAAGGCTTCAGGCCGCCGACAGCAGCTATTCCCTTGTCATTCTCGATCGCATCATGCCGGATCTGGATGGCCTGGAACTGCTCCGCCGGCTGAAAACAGATGCCCGCTATCGCAATGTTCCGGTCATCATGCAGACAGCCGCCTCCGCACCCGAACAGGTACGCCAGGGACTGGAAGCCGGCGCTTACTACTATCTGACCAAACCCTACGAGCCGGAAGCCCTGACCGCCATTGTCCGTAGCGCACTGGAAGATCAACGGTGCCGGAATCAGCTGCGCAGCCAGGCCGGCAAGGTTGATGGCTCGCAAAGGCTGGTCACTCAGGCGGAATACCATTTCCGCACCCTGGAAGATATCAACCATCTGATTCCGGTTCTTGCCACCCTCTCTCCCTCGCCCGACGTTGTCGCTCCGGGGCTGGCCGATTTGCTGATCAATGCAGTCGAACACGGCAACCTGGGCATTAGCTACCAGGAAAAAGCCTTGCTCAAATGGGAGGGCGACTGGGAAGCGGAGATTGAACGCCGACTGCATCTTCCCCAGTTCATGAACCGGGTCGCCACGGTTCGTGCCGAACGCCTGCCTGACCGGGTCATCTACACCATCACCGACCAGGGCGACGGCTTTGACTGGCTACCTTATCTCGCCTTTGATCCGGAGCGGGCCTTTGATCCCAACGGGCGGGGCATCGCCATGGCCAAACTGACCAGTTTTGCCAGCCTGGATTTTCAGGGCAAGGGCAATATTGTCGTCGCCACGACTCTTACCGCAAAATGATCGTCGGCTTGGCGCCCAGGGTTTGGCGGATGCGCTCCCCGATCTTGTCCGCCTCCCCACGCGTGGCGTAAGGACCGAGATGCAGGCGGTGGATGCCGCCGCTATAGTTGATGCGGATCGGCTCGCTCACCCAGTCAAGGTCTCGCGCCAGGTGGCTACGCAGGTTTTCCGCATTGTCGGCGTTGGAAAACGCCCCCAGCTGAAGATAGACTCCCGGCTTGCCTGCGTCACCGCGCTCGCCGGCCATGGCAGCGCTCTGTAGCGGCGCTTCTTCGGCGGACAGTTTTTTGGCGAGCAGGGCGATTTCATCCTGTTCCGCCGGAGTCGGCGGCACCGGCCTGGCCGCTGCCGGAGCAACCTGGGCATAAGTGGTCCCGGTCATTTCCCCGGGAATGATGGCTTCGACTTCCACCTGACCACTGCCGCCGTTGATCAGCCCCAACTTGTAGGCGGCGGTGTAGGACAGGTCAATCACCCGATCGGCATGAAACGGACCGCGATCCGTCACCCGCACCACCACCGACTTGCCGCTCTGCACATTGCTCACCCGGACGTAGGAGGGAATGGCCAGGGTGGTATGGGCGGCCGTCATGGAGAACATGTCGTAAGGTTCGCCGATGGAGGTTTTCTGGCCGTGAAATTTCTTGCCGTACCAACTGGCAATGCCCCGCGCCTTGTAGGGACGAACACTGGTATTGGGGACATATTCCTTGCCCAGCACGACATAGGGCTTGGTGGCGGGACGATGGATCGGCTCCCATTTCGGCTCGGCATCCGGAATATCATCCAGCCCGTCCGGAATTTCGTCTCCCGGTCCGTCATCCTTGTAAAAACCGCCCCCGCGCTTGAGCACCACGGAGGGTTTCTTGGTTGGCGTTTTGGTCGTCGGTTTGCTTTCCGGCCCGCTTGGCTCAACCGGTTTGTGGGCTCCTCCGCAGGCCGCCAGTAACAGCGCAGAGGACCAGAGGAGAGGCTGCAAACGGGAAAATTTCATTTTTTCACCAGCATGCGATGGGTATGAATCGACATGAGAATGCCCACCCCGAGGAAAAGCGTGACCAGCGCTGTTCCTCCATAGCTGACAAAAGGCAAGGGAACGCCGACCACCGGCAGGATGCCGCTCACCATCCCCATGTTCACAAACGCATAGGTGAAGAAAATGAGGGTAATCGCCCCCGCCAGCAGGCGGGTAAACAGGGTGGGCGCCGCCGAGGCAATCATCAGGCCACGCCCGACCAGCAATACATAAAGGAAAACCAGCAGACTGTTGCCGAGCAGGCCCCATTCTTCGGAATAGACGGCAAAAATGAAATCGGTATGCTTCTCCGGAATGAACTCAAGGTGAGTCTGGGTGCCATTGAGGTAGCCTTTGCCAAAAACGCCGCCGGAGCCGATGGCAATCGTCGCCTGAATGATGTGATAACCGGCCCCCAGAGGGTCGGTGGTGGGATCAAGCAGGGTGAGAATGCGCTTGCGCTGGTAGTCGTGCAACATCCCCCACAAAATGGGTGCCGCGCTGGCGCCTGCCGCCGCCAATCCAAAAATCACTTTCCAGGGCAGGCCGGCCAGAAAAATGACGTAAAACCCGGCAGCACCGACCAGAATGGCGGTTCCCAGATCGGGCTGTTTGGCAATCAGGGCAAAAGGCAGCATCAGAATCAGCGCTGCCCCGGCATAATGCTTCCAGCGCAGGGTCGCTTCGTATTTCTGAAAGTACCAGGCCAGCATCAGGGGCATCGCAATTTTCATGATCTCGGACGGCTGGATGCGGGTAAAGCCCAGAGGGAGCCAGCGCTTGGCACCATTCACCTTGATCCCGAAAAGAAAGACGCCAATCAGCAAAATGACCCCCAGCACATAGAGGGGAACGGCGAAACGCATCAATTTCTGCGGTGGCAAGCGGGAGACAAACCACATGATGACCAGCGCCACTCCCATATTGATCCCTTGGGAAACAGTCCGGTTATTGCCGTCAAAAGTTGCCGAATTGACCGTCACCAGACCAAGCGCCATGATCGCCAGAGCGATCAGCAACAAGGGCCAGTCAATGTGGGCCACGCCTTGCAGCCACCAGCGCTTGAGGGTTCCGGTGAGATCGATCATGGGCGCTTATTCGTCGTTGTCGGCTTCAATGGCGGCGGGGTCTTCGCTGGCGGCACCGGCCGGCATTTTGCCTAGGAGATAGTAATCCAGCACCATGCGGGCAATCGGCGCGGCTGACTGTGCGCCAAAACCGCCGTTTTCAACGAGCACGGCCAAGGCAATTTTCGGTTTGTCCGCCGGGGCAAAAGCGATGAACAAGGCGTGGTCACGCAGCTCCTTTTTGACTCCGCTCTCCTTGTACTGGGCGCCTTTCAAGGAAAAAACCTGCGCCGTTCCGGTTTTGCCGGCAGCTTCGTAGCCGGCTCCGGCAAAGGCTCGAGTCCCGGTTCCCTCCTTGTTCACGCCAACCATGGCGCGTTTGATGACTTCGACGTTCTGCGGCTTGAGCTTGAGGTCGCGCATGGGTTCAGCCTCGATCAAGCGCTTCTGGCCGCTCCGGGCATCGGTAATATGCTGCACCAGATGGGGACGGAACATGACGCCATTGTTGGCCACGGTGGCCACCGCCCGCGCCAGCTGGATCGGGGTATAGGCGTTATAGCCCTGGCCGATACCGATGGAAATGGTTTCCCCGGCATACCACTTCTGCTGTTCCGGCTTCTTGAAGCGCTTCTTTTTCCATTCCTGGGAGGGCAGCACACCTTTTGACTCGCCGCCATCGTCTTTTCCCAGGTCGACGCCCACTCGTTCCCCGAGTCCCAACTGTCCCATGAAACGGGCGATATTGTCGATCCCCATGTCGTTGGCCAGCATGTAGTAATAGGTGTCGCAGGAATGGACGATGGACTTGTACATATCCACGCTGCCATGCCCGCCTTTTTTGTCGTCCCGGAACTGATGATTGCCGAAGTTGAAAAATCCGGGGTCGTGTATGGCCTGGCCCGGCGTCCGTTTGCCATACTCCAGCGCGGCCAGGGCCATGAACGGCTTGAAGGTGGAACCCGGCGGATAGGCGCCGTTGATGGCACGGTTGACCATGGGTTTGGAGGGATCTTCGTTGAGCTCTTTCCAGTTGTCCGGGGTAATGCCGTCGACGAAAAGATTGGGGTCATAGGTCGGCGTAGACACCAGGGCCAGAATACCGCCGGTTGCCGGGTCAATCGCCACCAGCGATCCCTTGCGGTCACCGAAAGCTTTTTCGGTAATCTGCTGCAACTTGATGTCGAGAGTCAGGGCCAGGTTGTTGCCGGACACCGGCGGGATGCGCTTCAGGCTGCGCAGCGCCCGCCCGCCGGAATCCACTTCCACCTCTTCATAACCGGTCTCGCCGTGCAGCTCGAACTCGTAATGCTGCTCCAGTCCGGTCTTGCCGATATGGTCGGTGCCCTTGTAATTGGCTTCCTGCTCCTTGTCGCCGATCCACTCCAGATCACGGTCGGTAATCCGTCCGATGTAGCCCAGGGCGTGGGAACCCACGGTGCCCAGCGGGTACTGGCGGAAGAGGCGGGCCTTGACCTCGACGCCGGGGAAGCGATAGCGGTTGGCGGCAAACTTGGCCACCTCTTCGTCGGACAGCCGGGTACGAATGGGGATGGATTCAAAATTCTTCGCTTCGTCCATCAGGCGCTTGAAACGCTTGCGATCCTTGGGCTGGATATCGATGATCTGGCCAAGGCTGGCAATGCTTTCCTCCAGATCACCCACTCGCGACGGTGTAATTTCCAGAGTGAAGGCCGAATAATTGCGGGCCAGGATGATGCCGTTGCGGTCAGTGATGACCCCCCGGTTGGGGACAATGGGGATGAGCGAAATGCGGTTATCTTCGGCCCGGGTCCGGTAATAGTCGTGCTGGACGATCTGCAGGAAAACAAAGCGGCCGAGCAGCAGGCAAAAGGCCAGCAACACAGCGGTTGCGGCAAACCCGAGGCGAAAACGAAAGCGCTCGAGATCGCTTTCCGGGTTATCGAAATCCGCCATCAGTCAGCCCTGTTCTCTCGCCGGATCAAATCGGACGATGGGGATCCTGCTCGACTGGCCGATACTGGGGCAGGAGCAGGATGAAATTGGCCGGAACCCATAGCGCCGTGGCAATCAGGGGTCCGATGAAGTAGCCCCAGCCGGGAAACTCTGCCCCGGTGACCAGACGCATCAAGGCCTGGACAAGCTGCCCCAGAAAAAGCAGCGGCATGATCTGCAAAGCCTGCTGGAGAAGCGGAAACCAGAGGATCCGGCGGGCCAGGGAAGACGCCCCGTAAACCACCAGGATATAGGCCAGGCAATGCTGTCCGAGTACCGCACCGTCCGCCACATCCATCAGCAAGCCGAGAACAAACGCAGTCCCCATGCCAACCCGGCGAAATTCCCGCACACTCCAGAAACACAGGACCAGCGCCACCCAATCGGGCACCCCCGGCCAGTGGGCGGTCGGCAAAAAATTGAAGCCGAGGGCGACAAACAGGCTGGCAAATATAAACCACGGCTGAACCGGCTGAAGAATGCGCGAAGAGGTGTAGGTCGGTTGCATGGTGCGCCTTAATGTCCCTTTGCCGCTTTTTTCTTCTTTGGCCGCAGAGGACCTTTCTCGTCCCCGGAGCCCCCCCGTCCGGCAGCTTCCACCGGCTTATCCGGCAAGGGCTGACGGGCGTCGAGAACCATCACTTCGCCGAAATTTTCCACCCCGGCCAGCGGAGCGCAGTAAATACGGGCAAAGGAATAGGCGCTGTCACGCTCGATATTGACTACCTTGGCCACCGGAAAGCCCGGCAGGTAAATGCCATCCAGCCCGGAAGTGACCAGTACATCGCCGACCTGCACGTCGGCATTGGCCGGCATGTACTTCAACTCCAGCTGGCCGTTGCCGAGGCCGAAGACCACCGAGCGCTGGCCGCTGCGCACAATCTGCACCGGAACCGCCTGATCCTTGTCGGTAATCAGGGTAATTTCCGAACTGAAGGGAAAAACCCGGGTAACCTGCCCCACGACGCCGGATTCATCAATGGCCGGCTGCCCGGCAGTGACCCCGGACTGCTGGCCGCGATCAACGATGATCTTGCGCGAAAAGGGGTCCCGCGCCGTATAGAGAATCTGCGCCACTTGCCCCTTGGCCCTTTCCCGCTCCTTGACGCCAAGCAGCTTGCGCAGCCGGGTATTTTCGGCCTCCATCTGGGCCAGGCGCTGCAAGTCGGGAGCCGTATTGAGCTGGTTATGCTTGAGCTGGGCATTCTCCTGGCGCAGGACATCAATGCCATCCAGATAATCCCGTCCGACGTCGACCAGGCTGCCCGGTGCCTGTGCCACCCGCTGAACGGGATCAACCACCAGGGCCAGACTCTGGCGAATGAGATCGAGGCCGCGAAAGCGGTAATCGACCACGAAGATCGCCAGGGAAACCGCCACGTAGAAAGTCAGGAGGGCCAGCGGTGCTGGCCCTCGCTTGAAAAACGGCGGTGGGGCGTGGTCGATGCCGGCCACGGTTTTCCTATCGCTTACTCGGAGGCAAAAATACTGCCCAGTTTGTCCATTTTTTCCAGCGCCAGGCCGGAGCCTCTTGCCACACAGGTCAGCGGCTCGTCGGCGACGATCACCGGCAAGCCGGTTTCTTCCATGAGCAGACGGTCCAGGTCACGCAGTAACGCGCCGCCACCGGTCAGCACCATGCCCTTTTCGGCAATGTCGGCGCCCAGTTCCGGCGGCGTTTTTTCCAAGGCGGACTTGACGGCGGAAACGATCTGGTTGAGCGGATCGGTCAGGGCTTCCAGGATTTCATTGGAAGAAATGGTGAACTTGCGAGGGATGCCTTCGGCCTTGTTGATGCCGGAAACTTCCATTTCACGCACTTCAGCGCCGGGGAAGGCGGAGCCGATTTTTTTATTGATGTTTTCAGCGGTGTTTTCGCCGATCATCATTCCGTAGTTGCGGCTGATGTAGTTGATGATGGCTTCGTCAAGCTTGTCGCCGCCCACCCGCACGGAACCGGCATAGACCATGCCGCCCAGGGAAATGACGCCGACTTCGG
>CAZHVZ010000028.1:26537-30461 GCA_964536245.1 uncultured Rhodocyclaceae bacterium | reverse complement strand
GAGTTGCGCGTGGATGGGGTGGACGGCGAACACCGCATCAAGGTGCGCAACCTGCACACCCTGAACGAAGCTTTCTCCACCCCCATCGACCGGGAAGACCTTTACCGGGCCATTGTCGACCTCGATGAGGTGGTCAATTACTGCAAGACCACGGTCAGCGAAATGGATGTTCTCGGCGTCACCCCCGACAAGCACACCCTGGAAATGGCCATGCATATCAAACTGGGAACGGATGCCCTGGCTCTCGGTTTTTCCCGCCTCGCCAAATCCCCGGCTGCTGCGGCCGCCGATGCCGATGCCGGCCGCAAGGCCGAACGCAAGGTGGAAAAAGCCTACCGCCGGGCCATTGCCGACTTGTTTCAGGGGGACGAATACATCAACATGTTCAAGCGCCGCGAAATCTATCGCCATCTCTCCAACGCCGCAGACCGCATGGCCAATTGCGCCAACACACTGCATGACATCGTGGTGAAAATGTGCTAACTCCAGCTCCCGGCATTCTCCCGCGCATCAGCCGCGCCATCCTTCGCCTGCTCGGCTGGAAAACCATCTGCCAGGTGGACATCCCCCCCAAGGCAGTTCTCATCGCCTATCCGCACACCTCGAACTGGGATTTTCTGTTCACCATGCTCGGCAAGAGCGCTCTCGGGCTGCACGCCCACTGGGTCGGCAAGGACAGCCTGTTTTGCTGGCCGGTGGCCGGCCTCTTGCGGTCAATGGGCGGCATCCCGGTCAACCGCCGCCAACGCAGCGGTTTCGTAGAGCACATGGCAGAGGAATTTGCCCGTCACCCGCAATTCCATCTGGCCATTGCTCCGGAAGGAACGCGCAAGCGCACCGAAGGCTGGAAAAGCGGCTTCTACCGCATCGCCCTGGCAGCCAAAGTCCCTCTCGCCCTGGCCTGTTCCGACTATGCCCGCCGGGAGGTGGGCATCATCGCCGTCCTCCACCCCAGCGGTGACCCGGACGCCGACATGGCGGCCATTGCCAGTGCTTACGCCGGGTGCACCGGGCGCATCCCGCAGTTCGCTTCGCCCATCACCCTCCTCGGTCAAGGAGGGACTACAATGGCGGAAAAGCCTCCCGGCGACACCGGACACCACCCCATTTAAGCCTCTGCAAATGACTCCCACGCTTGACCCGAAGGCCGGACAAGGCCATTTCAAGAATCCGGACACTATCGAAAGCCGGATGAAGATTGAGCTTCGCGGCATCGGAATTCCGCCGCGACCGACCATCCTGCAAAAAATCGAGCAGGAAGTCGCCAAAAACGAACCGGATTTCCTGCGTCTTGCTGCCACCATCGGCGCCGATGTCGGGCTCTCGGCAGCGCTCATCAAGACCGCCAACTCGCCCTTTTTTGGCATTGGAAAAAAAGTTCGCAGCATTCAGGAAGCCATGCTGCTCCTTGGCCTGAAACTGATCGTGCAGACCGTGGCCGGGCTTTCCCTGCAAAATACCTTCAAGCACGTCCCCAACATGGAACGCTTCTGGGATGCCTCGGCCAGCATCGCCCGGGTTTCCAGCTGGCTGGCCAGGCAGCTTGGCACAAACTGCCGCATCCGCCCGGAAGACGCCTATACCTTTGCCCTCTTCCGCGACTGCGGCATTCCGGTGCTGATGATCCCCTTCCCGGAATACCGGGCTATCCTCGGCAAAGCCAATAGCGAAAATAAAAAAAGTTTCACCGACATTGAGGATGAACTGCTGTCCATCAACCACGCCATTGTCGGCTCCGAATTGACGGAAGACTGGTTGCTCCCGGAAGACATCTGCCAGGCCATACGCGCCCACCATGACCGCTCGGTTCTCGAAGCCAACCCGGAAAACCCCGTTTCACCATCGGCCTGCAAGCTGATCGCCATTTCCCATCTTGCCGAGCACCTGATCCAGATCAGCACCGGATTAACCCAGACCAACGAATGGGCAAAAATGGGCGCCGCCAGCCTGGCCACCCTCTCCCTCAGCCCGGAAGACGTCGTCGAACTGACTGCCGGATGTCAGGCGGCCATTGCGGCAGAGTAAGCCGGCAGACAACAACGTCTGGACGGTTAGCCCTTGAAAAACCGATCGATCAGATCAGCAGGCAAGAGGGGCGCAGCAAACAAATAGCCCTGGCCCGTATCGCAGCCGATTTCACGCAGGACCTCGAGTTGCTCTTGCGTTTCGATGCCCTCGGCCACCACGGAAAAGCCAAGGGTTTGGGCCATGGCCAGAATAGTCTGAGCGATGGTACGGTCATCCACGTTGGTACCGATATCCTCGACAAAGGATTTGTCAATTTTCAGTTCATCCAGAGGGAATCTCCGCAGGAAAGCCAGGGATGAATAACCCGTACCAAAATCGTCAATGCTCAGTTGCACGCCCAGGGCTTTGAGCTCCCGCAGCATGTGCTGGACTCTTTCCACGTCTTCCATCAAGGCCCCCTCGGTAAATTCGAGGACCACTTTGCTGGCGTCCAGGCGGTAATGGCTGAGCTGGCGACGCATCAGCGCCGGGAGATTGGTACGCCGTAGCTGCTCCGGGGAGACATTGATCGATATGCGAGGAACAGCGTAACCCTGAGCAATCCAGGAAGCCATCTGCCGGCAGGCCGCAGCCCCCACCCACTCGCCCACCTGATCGATGAGGCCGCTCTTTTCAGCCAGGGGGATGAACTTGAGGGGAGGAATCAATCCGTATTCCGGATGTTTCCAGCGTAGCAGAGCCTCAACCCCGAGCAAGCGACCGCTAACGATCTCCAGTTGTGCCTGAAACACCAGAAACAGCTCGTTTTTTTCCACCGCCATCCGCAACCCGGTCTCGATGCGCAGACGTTCGTCAGCCGCATGACGCAGGGACTCGGTAAAGAAGTGATGCGTCCCCTTGCCGCCATCCTTGGCTTGGTACATGGCGGTATCCGCATTCTTCAGCAGGGTTTCCGCATCATGCCCATCGTCCGGATAAAGACAGATGCCGATACTGGCTCCAGGATAGATGCTCTGACGACCAATCGGGTGGGGCCGCTTCATCGCTTCGGCAATGCGGATAGCCGTCATTTCCGCATCGTCGACCGAAGCATTTTCGACCAGCACGGCGAATTCATCCCCACCAAAGCGAGCCACCGAGTCAGACGCGCGAATACACTCGCGCAGGCGACGGGCAACCTCCATCAGCAAGTCATCACCAGCGGCATGTCCCATGGAATCATTGACCACTTTGAAGTTATCGAGATCAATAAAAAGGACCGCGAAGGTCGATTCAGTGCGACTGGTCCGGGCAACGGCCTGACGCACCCGGTCGAGAAACAGGGCGCGGTTGGGCAAGCTGGTCAGTTCGTCGTGGGTCGCCAGAAATTCGACTCGGCGCTGGGATTCCTTGATGATCGTAATGTCGCTGAAAATGCCCACATAGTTGATCACCTTGCCTTCCGGGTCCTTCACGGTGTTGATGGTGAGCCATTCCGGATACACCTCGCCATTTTTGCGCTGATTCCAGATCTCTCCCTGCCACCACCCCTGTGTTTGCAGGCTGGACCACAACTCCAGATAGAACTCCTTGTCGTGCCGGCCGGAAGCAAGAAGCGCAGGCGTTTTACCCAGCACCTCCTCCTGGGTATAGCCGGTGACTTGAGAGAAGGCATCGTTAACAGTCAGGATATTCTGCTTCGGATCAGTCACGACAATCCCTTCACCTGCCCGGTCAAAGACCCTGGCAGCCAGGCGAAGCTGATCTTCGGCATGTTTGTGGTCGGTCACGTCAGTAGACTGGGTGCAGATGCTGTAAACCACCCCATCCTCGGTCAGCAAAGGAAAGCGGATGGAGTGAAGAAAACGGTCATTCTCCGAGGCAAAGACCAGATGGTCCTCGTGCTCCATGGGCATACGCACGCGGGCGACCTCAAGCTCCTTGGCGCGGAAATTCTCGGCGATTTTTCTCGGCAAG
>CAZHVZ010000028.1:0-26527 GCA_964536245.1 uncultured Rhodocyclaceae bacterium | reverse complement strand
CGGCCTTGACATCGAAGAAGGTCTCAAACTGCCGGTTTACGAATTCGTAGCGCCCGGAGAGGTCCTTCAGCGTGATCAAAGAGGTGGAGTTGTTCATGATCGAGAGCAGCATCTCCCGATTTTTGCGTACCTCGCGCTCCGCAGTCAGCCTCTCGGTGTGGTCAAGAAGCACCACAATCGCTCCCCGGTTGCCACGCACCTTGGTTTCGTAGGGCGAGACATGAAGCAAGTAGTGCCGCTCGTTGGAAAACACCGGAGCCTCGACCGGTTGATTGCTATCGATGGCCTGCCTGACCAGCCCTGAGAAATCCTGCATTCCGGGAGGCATGCGGAACAGGGTCATGGGCTGCTTGAGAGAGGCCACGGAGAGGGAAAACAAGGCCGCAGCAGGACTGTTGAAGCGCAAAATGGCGAGACTTTCGTTACACGCCATGATGGGAAAACCGACACTATTCTGGATGTTTTCCAGGTCGTTCAGGGTGTCGGCCAGTTCGCCAGTCCGGACCTGCAACTCTTCGTTAACGGTAGTCAGCTCTTCGTTGGTGGACTGCAACTCTTCATTCGAGGCTTCCAGCTCCTCGTTGGAAGACTGTAGCTCCTCATTGGCGGCAATCACTTCCTCATTGAGGGCCTGCATTTCCTCATTCGAGGTTTCCAGTTCCTCAATGACCGTTTGCAGGCGCTCCCTGGTAGAGACCAACTCATCTTCCAGGTCGCGAACGTTGCGCCCCTCTTCGTTGGGCAGGCGCTCCGTGCTGTCCGTCTCGACCGGTTCGAGGGGCGGCAGTTTTTCAAAACAGACCAGGAAAAACGGCGTTGCCACTCCCCGATCAAGCGGGTGGACCGCCAGACGGACCCGGGCAACCCCGTCAGTCGTCTTGATGTCATGGGGACGGCCAAAGGCCGATTGCTGCTTGTGTTCGGCTTGATGCTGCAAGAGTTGCAGGTCGGCACGCATTTCACGCCGCAACAAATGCTGGAGATTGAAATTCGGTTTACCCGCCATCACTGTCAGATACTGGTTGATTTCACCGTGCATCTGGAGGATGTCAAAAGTGCTGTTGATCAGCACGGACGCCGGAACATAACGCTGCACAGCCGCATCAATCAGGCGGCGTTCGGCATCCTGGGCGACTTTGGGTGGAACACGCTCGGCGGTGTCCGGCAGCCGGAAGGAAGGCACATTAAGCCGCGAGTCCCCATCCCGTCGACGATAGAGGCGCGCCCCCTTGTCGATGACTTCGTAGAGATTTTCCTGCTGAAAAATCCCTTCCGACTTGCCGAGAAAGAGCAAGCCCCCCGTATTCAGCCCGTAGTGGAAAGTGGCCAGAACCTTTGCCTGGGGCTCATTTTGCAGATAGATCAGAAGATTCCGGCAACTGACCAGGTCAAGCCGGAGAAAAGGAGGATCCTGAATAATGTCTTGACGAGCCAGGACCACCATATCCCGCAAATTGCGCGAGATCTCCAGGCGGTTGCCCACCTTCAGGAAATAGCGCTGAACCAGTACCGGATCAAGGTCCGCCAAGGCACTTTCGGCGTAGGACCCTTTGCGGGCAACTGCCAAGGCATTGAGATCGAGGTCAGTGGCAAATATCTGGATGCGGAACTGGGCGGCATTCGGCCCCAGTGTTTCGGCAATCAGGATAGCGATGGTGTAAGCCTCTTCACCGGTCGCACAACCCGGCACCCAAACCCGAATTTCGTCCCCCGGAAGCTTGGTCTGAATGAGGTCCCGAAAAACAGTGCGCAAGGCAGCAAAGGATTCCGGGTCGCGGAAAAACGCCGTTACCGAAATGAGAATATCCTTGCCCAGATGCTCCAGCTCTTCCGGATTGGCGTCCACCAGGGTTTGATAATCCTCCAGGCTGGTCACATGCTTGGCCGCCATGCGTCGCTCAATACGCCGCCATAACGTCCCTTCCTTGTAGCCGGAAAAATCGATGCGGGTCTGCTGCTTGACCTTGATGAGAAGCCGTTTGAGGGCCGTGGCGGTCACGACTGGCGGCCGATTGGCGACGGTTACCGTGCCATGGGAGCGGGCGATGATGGCAATCTCGGCGGCAATTCCATCCGGTGGCAACACCCAATCCACGCAACCGGTATCAATGGCTGACTGGGGCATCCCCGCATATTTCGCACTCTGGGGATCCTGGGCAAAAGTGTAGCCGCCCCCGGCCTTGACGTCCCGCAGGCCGGCCGCTCCATCGCTCCCCGTGCCGGAAAGGATGACGCCGATGGCATCCTCTATCTTTTCCGCCGCAAGGGAAGTGAGAAATACATTGACTGAAGGCCGGGGCATGATTTCCCTCGGCCCTTCGATGAGAACAAAACAACCGTCCTTGAGAATCAGATTGCGGCTGGCCGGCGCCACATAGATGGTATCCGGCTCGGGCTGAACACCATTTTCAGCCTCCTTCACTGCCATTTCCGTTTCCCGCCCGAGCAACTGCACCATCATGCTGCGATGGGTGGGTGAGAGATGCTGGAGAACGACATAGGAGATCCCGAGATCCGTAGGCAGGGCGGCAATCAGGGTGGAAAGGGCTTCCAGCCCGCCTGCCGAAGAACCAATCCCCACCATGTACGGCCTGAGCGGCTTGACCACCTCTCCCAGCGCCCCTCCATTCAACTTGGCAGTCACTTCCGTCACGGATATTTTTTTTGATTTAGCGGATCTTGCTGCCATGATCGTCCCAAGGAGTAGTTAGCAATAACGGATATCGCATTCGTGTTTGATCAATTTCACAATCCGAAAGATTGGGCTCGGCGTCAGACAGGTTCAAAAGTGTAACGGGTCATCACAAAAAGACAAGTGACATATGCACCATTAGCCGAGCATCACAAACGATTCAGGGCATCCCGGATGCGCTGAATCGTTTCCTCCACCGGCGCCTTGCGGGAAACCTCCAGCCCGAGATCGCGAGCGATGGCATTCACCTTGGCCGGATTAAGGGGAATGCCCCCCTTATCGACAGCGGCAATCAGGCGCTGAGCCTGTCCGATTTCCGGAGCCGCCGCCTTCCCGGCAGGAAAAAACCGGGAAAACCAGGCCATCAATCCTCTTTCCTTGCTTGCCGCCATAGCCCTTGCTCACAGTCGAAAGCCCAAGGATACTGCACCAAGCTGCCCCCCCCTGGAACCGAAAGAGGAAATTACCGTGCAAGATCCGTCAGCCGTCATCGAGCTAGACAGCAGTGCCGACCCGCAGTTTTCCGTCATCTGGCTGCACGGCCTGGGTGCCGACGGCTCCGATTTTGTTCCGGTGGTGCCGGAACTGGGGCTGCCGGAAGCCCCCGGCCTGCGCTTCATTTTCCCTCACGCCCCCTACATTCCGGTCACCTGTAACGGCGGCTATGTCATGCGGGCCTGGTACGACATCATTTCCCTGGCCCCCTCCAGCCGCCAGGTGGACGAAGCCGGCCTCCTGCGCTCCCGGCAGACCCTGCGTCAGCTGATCGAGCGGGAGAAGCAGCGCGGCATCCCCAGCCGGCAAATCTTTCTCGCCGGATTTTCCCAGGGCGGCGCCGTCGCCTACACCACCGCCCTCACCCATCCCGAGCCTCTGGCCGGGGTCATTGCCCTATCCACCTACCTGCCCTCCCCCCGGCTGCTCGATGAGGAAGGACTGGCCGCCCCCCGCAGCCTGCCCATCTTTTCCGCCCACGGCACGCAGGATGACGTGGTGTCCCCGGATCTCGGCCAGCGCGCTCGGGATTTCCTGATCGAACGGGGCTACAGCCCGGACTGGCACGAATACCCGATTCCCCACTCGGTTTGCCTGGAGGAGATCCACGCCGTCGGCCGCTGGCTCCGGGACAGAATGGCGGCTCGCTGAAATGCGCGATGTCGTGTTCAACCGCGCCGCCCTCGGCGCTGCCGAACTGCCCGCCTACAGCGGCATTCTCCTTGCCGACATTACCCTGGTGCTTGCCGACAGCCAGGCAGCTGCCGCCCTGGAAGCCCTGATGGCAAGCGACGCCATCGGCTTCGATACCGAATCCAAGCCCACCTTCCTCAAGGGTGAGGTGTCCACCGGCCCGCACCTGGTGCAACTGGCCACCGACCAGCACGCCTATCTTTTTCCGATTTCCCGCCAGCACGAATGCGGAGCCCTGAAGACCCTCCTCGAATCGCCCCGCCTGCTGAAAGTCGGCTTTGGCCTGGGCAACGACCTCGCCGCCCTCCGCCAGAAACTGGGCATCGCCACGCAACAGGTCGTCGACCTCGGGGAAACGCTGCGCGGGCCGGGGCACAAGGGAACCGTCGGCGCCAAAGTGGCCGTCGCGCATTTTTTCGGCGAGAAACTGCAAAAATCCAAAAAGACCGGCACCAGCAACTGGTCCGCCCCCCGCCTCACAGAGCGCCAGCTGCTCTATGCTGCCAATGACGCCCATGTGGCGCTGAAGGTTTATCGGGCCTGGGTCAAGGAACGGACGTTGCCGGAGGGAGGTTTGCCATCCTTGCCTGGCGGCAGGCCGAGATAGCCCCATCAGAACAAGAACGACATTGCGCCGCTAGTCTTCCTTGAGCAAGGCAAGCCCCCGATCCTGCCGGGCAGGCTGTATTTCGGAAGACCTGTAAGGTACGCGAAAAGCGAACACGCTCCCCACTCCTGGTTTGCTATCCACCCGAATCGAGCCTGCCATCAATTCCACAAGCCGCTTGCAGATTGCCAACCCCAGGCCGGTCCCTCCGAAGCGGCGGGTAACGGAGCTATCCACCTGCTGAAAAGGATTGAAGAGATGGGTCATTTGCTCTGGACTCATGCCGATACCGGTATCGCTAACCCGGAAGACAAGTTCATCCCCGGCCACTTCAGCGGCAAGCACGACGCTCCCTGCCTCGGTGAACTTCACGGCATTGGACAAGAGATTGAGCAGAATCTGCCCCAAGCGGAGAGAATCACCCATACAGGCAACCGGCAAATCGGGGGCCATTTCAAGAGACAGGTTAATTTGCCTGGCTTTCGCCTGCTCACGGAGGAGATCGACCGATTGGTTAAGCACTTCGTGCAGATTGATGGGTACCTGCTCGATACGCATTTTTCCCGCTTCAATCTTGGAGAAATCGAGAATTTCATTGACCACGCCCAGCAAACGCGTTCCGGACTCGCGAATTTTTGTAAAGGCGTTGAGCGCTTTGTCGCTGTTTTGGTAATGACGAAATCCAATTTCAGCAAAACCCATCACGCCATTCAGGGGAGTACGAATTTCGTGGCTCATATTGGACAGGAATTCACTACGCATCCGGGCCAGATCTTCGGCGGCGACAAGCGCCCGCTCACGAGCCTGTGCAGCGGACTTTTGTACGGAAATATCGACAAAACTGATCACCCCGCCCGTGACCTCACCTTCCTCGACAAGCGGATGCATGGCATACATGACAGGAATGGGATATCCATCCCTGTGCCAATACACTTCATCGTCAACACGAACCTGCTGACCGGTTTTCAAGGCAAGGTGGCCAGGGCACTGCTCCGCAGCATAGGGAGTGCCATCCGCCTTGCTGTGGTGAAAGATGGCATGAGCAAAGCTCCCGACCATTTCGTCGGCTCGATAACCGAGAATTGAACACGCCGCCGGATTGATGAAGGTGATGCGCCCATTTTTATCAATGCCGACCAAGCCATCGGCCGATGACTGAAGAATATGGCCGGCACGGGCTTCGGTGGCCAACAAGGCGGCAGTACGCTGTTGCACAAGCCCTTCAAGGTTGTCGCGGTGCCCCCGAAGTTCATCCAGGGCCAGCCTGAGATGCTCCTCTTCCCTCACCAAAGCAGCTTCCGCTGCACTTCGCGCCCGGCTGTCAGTGGCGGCGACGCGCATCTGTATGGTGTGCAGCAGGGTGTAAGCGAAAAACTTACCCGAATGCGCCATCATGGTAAATTTTTCGTGGGGCGACGTGGAGAAGAGCATGCACAAATCGGACAGGAACAGCACTACCCCCATCAAGGCAATTCCTTCAAAAAGCGGGTGGGTTCGGCGTTCCCGCCAGTAGCCCGCACTCACCCAGAGCAGCAGGAACAACAGCGGAATCTGAGTCGGTCGCTGAATGCCCAGTATTCCGATATCCATATACTTGGGCAGATTGAAGGAGAGAAAATACAGGATCAGGGTTATCAGCATCACACCTGCCGCGAACAAGGCCGGGCGTAGCGCCGCTCGCCTCCTGATTAGGCTGTAGATCCATGCCAAGGCCAGCGGTAGCACATAGGCAGAGGGGGGCCAGGTTGCCGGCCGAATGACATTGGATGACTCGCTCGCCCAAGCCATCCAGCCAGACCATTCAATACCCACCAAGGCATGAAGAATCTCTGTCGCTGCAGCAACGCCGAAGCCGATGACCAGATATTTCCGCACATTGGATGCGATCCGGCTTTGTTCTGCCAGAAGAAACATGGCAAGCAACAGGGACAGGATGCCGTTGGCGGTATCCAGAATCAAATGCAGGTGTTCAAATTTCTCTGCACCGGTCTGGAACAAAACAAAGGCGATGAAGGCATAGGCGCAGAGAAACCAGCAATTTCACATTACTGTGTTGTTCGCCCTTTATTGCAGCGGCTGGGAAAAACTGATCGCCGGAATGCATGTTGCAGGAAGGATCCATCTCTCTGATACGTCGTACTTCAGCCGGAAAACTTAACTCCTCAGCACTGATTTCCAACTCCTGATCATCCGCCGAATCGAAAACAATCAGGAGCAAGCACTACTACGATCTTCCCATAAGCAAGAACTGAATAACAGCCCCTTGCAAGCATCCTTAATCCGTCGTTCCCCATAAAACAACCATTTTCCTTCGACCAAGAATATATTCCGGCGTCCAAAGCAATTCACCCGCTGGCTTCGGCTGCCAGGAGCCGAACAAGACGCGAGCAGGCATGATCCGGCTTCGTCCCGGCAGGCTGGACAGACTGTCCCTGCCGGGCATCCATCACTGCGTCATTTTGTGGTCAGCCCCCTGCCCTAGTGTTCACCTTTTGCAGACACACAAAGGAAGCGTTCGTGTCCACCCCCGCCGCAGATATCCGCAGGTTCAATGCAGGCCGCGACCCGGAGCGGCTGGCCATGAAACTGGCCAGGATGCAGCAAAGCCCGTTCATTTTCCTGCGCGGCACCTGCCATCTGTTTTACGACCGACTCCCGAAAAGCGGCATTTTCAGGAAGGCTCCCTCGGCCTGGGTCTGCGGTGACCTGCATTTTGAAAATTTCGGCAGCTACAAGGGCGACAACCGCCTGGCCTACTTCGACATCAACGATTACGACGAAGCCACCCTGGCCCCCTGCACCTGGGACACCGTGCGCTTCCTGACCAGCGTCCTGATCGGCGCCGACAGTCTGGGAGCCAACCGGGCGCAGTCCCTGGCCCTCTGCCAGCGTTTTATCGATGCCTATGCCGTCGCCCTGACCGAGGGCAAGGCGCGCTGGGTGGAAAGGGAAACCAGCAGCGGCATGATCCGCCAGTTGCTGGAGGCGGTCGGGCAGCGCAAGCGCGCCGCTTTTCTCGACAACCGCTCGGAACTCAAGGGCAAACAACGTCTGTTGCGGGTTGATGGTCGCAAGGCGCTGCCGGCCAGCAAGGAGCAGCGGAAGGAAGTGCTCGCTTTCATGGAGTCCTTTGCCGCCCGACAGCGTCACCCGGAATTCTACCGGGTCATCGACATCGCCCGCCGCATCGCCGGCACCGGCAGCCTCGGGCTGGACCGCTACATTATCCTGGTGGAAGGCAACGGTTCTCCCGACAGCAATTACCTGCTCGACCTCAAGGAAGCGGCCCCCTCTTCCCTGGCCCCCTACCTCAAACAGGCGCCGGCTTTGTGGAAGGCCGAGGCGGAACGGGTGGTCACCTTGCAACGGCGCGCCCAGGCGGTTTCCATGGCCTTTCTTGAGCCGGCCACGGTGCATGGCCGTTCTTACATCCTGCGCGGCCTGCTGCCCAGCGAAGACCGGGTTGCCCTCAATCCCCTGCAAACACAGCCCGGCCAACTGGAGCAGCTGATCGAAAACATGGGGCAGATTGTCGCCTGGTCGCACTTGCGCGGCGCCGGGCGGCAGGGGTCGGCCATCCCCGACGCCCTCGTCGAATTCGGCGGCAAAACCGGTTGGCGCAAGGATCTGCTCAATGCCGCAGAAGATTGTGCGGCCAGCACCGGCAAGGATTGGCGAGCCTACTGCGAGGCCTGCGCCGACGGATATTTCGCCGACCTGGGAGTACCAGCCGCAGCAGCAGCCGGAATGGCGGCCAAGGGCAAGACCAACGGCCAGAAGAAAGCCAAAGGCAAGGACAAACCGCCCGGCAAAACCGCCGGAAAAATGGCCAAATCCGGCAAGAGCCGGCCATAATTGGGGCTTTGCCAATTTCCTCGAACGCTGCCATGCCCCACCACGATTCCTCCCTTCCCGGCGACATTATCGACTGCCTGGCCGATGCCCTGATCTATGCTGACCGTGAAGGCATCATCCGGCACTGGAACAAGGCTGCCGAAGTCCTGCTCGGTTTTACCTCCACGGAAGCCGTCGGCCAAAGCCTCGACCTCATCATTCCCGAGCCTCTGCGGCAGCCGCACTGGCGGGGCTACCATCACGCCCTGGCGACCGGCAGCACCAAACCGGGCAGTCGCCCGACCATCACGCGGGCCGTCAATCGGACCGGGGAAAAAATTTACGTCGAAATGAGCTTCGCCATCGTGCGGGATGCCAGCGGAAACGTTTCCGGTTCGGTCGCCATGGCCAGGGATGCAAACCAGCGGGTACATGACGAAAAGAAACTGAAGCAGCGCCTGGCCGAACTGGAAGGGGCCGCCGGGGGCTGAGCCCCCCCGGCCAGCGCTGCCCACGGGTTTCTCAGGCCCGCGCCCGCAACGCTTCCCGCACTGGCCCGGACAGCCGGTTGACGCCGCTGATCAGGGCCTTGATGGATGCGGTGACAATGTTGGCATCGATGCCCACGCCGTAGCATTCCGCACCGCCTCCCGGCGGAGCGATTTCCAGGAAGGCCGAGGCTTCCGCATTCCCGCCCTCGCCGCTGGCGCTCAAGGAGCGCTCTTCAAAACTGCGCACCTGCACAGCGATGCCGGCGGCCTGCAAGGCATGGACAGCGGCGTCGATGGGGCCATTGCCTTCGCCGGCCAGCAAATGGGTCTTGCCGTCAAAATCAACGCTGAGGCGGATGCCCTGGCGCCCGGCGTGCTCGAACAGATGATGCTCCCGGTAACGTACCGGGGAAACCCCTTCAAGGTAGGTGGCGGAAAACAGATGCCAGATGTCGGCGGCACTGAGCTCACCGCCGTGGGCGTCGGCGTGCTCCTGCACCACTCCGGAAAACTCGACCTGCAAGCGACGCGGCATGACCACGCCATGCTCGCTTTCCTGGTGGGAGCCGGAGAAGGCCGTGAAAACGAGATCCCCGACGTAGGGATGGCGCGGATGGATAGGCAGCTGATTGCAGTGCTCAACGGTACGGGCAACCGCATTGATGTCGGAAAAGTCGAGACCGGGGTGTACGCCCTGGGTGTACAGGTTGAGGGCGAGGGTGACGAGGTCTACATTGCCGGTCCGTTCACCATTGCCGAAGAGACAGCCTTCAACCCGGTCGGCCCCCGCCATCAGGCCGAGTTCGGCAGCCGCTACGGCGGTGCCCCGGTCATTGTGAGGATGCAGGCTGAGGAGGATGCTGTCGCGGCGGGCGAGGTGGCGGTGCATCCACTCGATCTGGTCGGCGTAGATATTGGGAGTGGCCACTTCCACCGTCGTCGGCAAATTGAGAATGACCTTGTTGTCGGGAGTCGCCCCCCAGGCGGCGGTCACGGCATTGCAGACTTCAAGGGCAAAATCGAGTTCGGTGGCGGTGAAGGTTTCCGGGCTGTATTCGAGAACGAACTCGGTTTCCGGCTGCTCGGCGGCCAATTCCTTGACCAGTTTTACCGCCGAAACGGCCATTTCCACCACCTCGGCCTTGCTCATGCCGAACACCATGTCGCGAAAAGGCCGGGAGGTGGCGTTGTAGAGGTGAACGATGGCGCGCCGGGCGCCACGCAGGGATTCCATGGTGCGGCGGATGAGGTGCTCCCGCGCCTGGCTGAGCACTTCGATGGTGACATCCTCGGGAATGTTCCGGCCTTCTATGAGGCTGCGCACAAAATCAAAATCGGTCTGCGAGGCGGAAGGAAAAGCCACCTCGATTTCCTTGAAGCCGATGTCGCACAGAGTGCGGAACATGCGCATCTTCTTTTCCGCATTCATCGGCTCGAAGAGGGACTGGTTCCCATCCCGCAGATCGGTGCTCATCCAGACCGGCGGCTGGGTAATGACCCGGCCTGGCCATTGACGGTCGGCAAGGTGGACCGGGGGAAAAGGGCGGTATTTGTCACCGGGCTGGTTCAACATGATGCGTTCTCCTGGGAAATTTCAGCAACTTCGACAGGAGAAATAGTACGCAAATCCGCCCGGCAGGTGCTTGCGTTTTGTGGTGTATGAAATACAAATTGAACAATTTAATTGCTAGATTCCGGCTAATATAAACACATTCATCCGACCGCATGACTTCCCAGAGAACAAAATGGAACTTGACCGTTACGACCAGCAGATCCTCCAGGCTCTTCAACAGGATGGCCGGATCAGCAACCAGGACCTGGCCGACCGCATCGGCCTCTCCCCTTCACCCTGCTTGCGCCGGGTGCGCGCCCTGGAGGAGGCCGGCTATGTCACCGGCTACCGCGCCCTGCTCGACGCCAGAAAACTGGGGCTGTCGCTCATGGCGCTGATCCATATCTCCATGGACCAGCACACGCCGGAGCGCTTCGATCATTTCGAACAGGCCGTCAAGGTCATTCCCGAGATCATGGAGTGCCTGCTGATTACCGGCCAGGATGCCGATTACCAGCTGAAGGTGGCGGTACAGGACATGGATGCCTACCAGGACCTGCTCCTCAACCGCATCACCCGCATTCCCGGAGTGACCGGGGTGCATTCCAGCTTCATCCTGCGCCGGGTAGTGGACAAGACAGCGCTGCCGATTGGCGGCAGCGCTTCCCGTTAAGCGCCGGGCAAAGCGGAGCCGCTGACTTCGGCCTAGAGGAAAACATCCACGGGGGAATGGGCAATCCCGACCAGGTCCACCTGATCGTTCTGCACGGTGGCATGGATGGTCGTGGTCGTATGGGTCTGGGCATAGTGCAGCCCCTCGCTGGAATTTTTCAGGGAATTCACCAGACCGGCGGTATCCAGCGTGCCGGCACTCAGTTTGGCCAGGAGATATTTCAAGGCGTCGGCATCGACATGGCGGCCAAGCAGCGAGAGGTAAAGCTGATCAATCGACTTCTCGGCAGCGCTGGCCGGGGCGCTGCTTCCGGCCGTATCCGGCTTTGTCGTGGCGGCGGGGAGCTGGGACAGCGCCTTGGCGTGCTGCTGCCCCTCGGTTGAGTTTTTCAGGGCATCACTCAGGGAAGTCAGGTTAAGGCTGCCGTTGCCGAGCTTGCCGAGAAAATAGCTCAGCCCTTCATTATCGGCGTGACGCCCGAGAATCGACTGATAGAGCTGATCAATGGCCGTTTCGGTGGTGGCGGAAGTGCCGGTACCCACAGTGCTGGAGCCGGAGCCTGGCGCCCGGGCATGCTGCTGCCCCTCGGCAGAGTTCTTCAGGGCATCGGTCAGCGACGCCAGGGTGAGGCTGCCGTTGCTCAGCTTGCCGAGAAAATAGTTCAACCCGTCGCCATCGGCATGGCGCCCGAGAATCGACTGATAGAGCTGGTCAATGGCCGTCTCGGTGCTGCTGGCGGCGGGTGTCGCCGCCGGGCTGGTGCCGCCCCCCTGGGCCTGCGCGGTGCGCTGCCCTTCCGCCGAATTTTTCAGGGCAGCGACCAGGCCTGCGAGATCCATGGTTCCGCTGTAGAGCTTGCCGAGAAAGTAATTGGCCCCCTCGCTATCGGCGTGACGGCCCAGAACGGCCTGGTATTGGCGATCAATTTCGGCGGTGTAGGTTTCCGTTCCCATGACAATCTCCTCGTCTAAACCCTGCGGCGTTTCAAGAACAGCTCCGGCTGCCGGATAGCGGTACCAACGGCGGCCCCTTGGTAACGGATAGTCACAATCCGTGCCAGACCATCGTTACCGCCCCCTCGCTCACCAGGCCGAACCCTCTGCAGAAGGGGATTTCAGAAGCGAGGGGAAGCCGGGAGAGGTCCCTCTGGCGAGAGCTTCAGTCCCTACAAGGAGAATGGAGCGGTGGTCATTTTTTGCCAAAAGTGCCTGAAATTGTCAGAACCAGTCTTCAAGCGCCAGGCTCAGGGTTTGCTCGCCAAACGCCCGCGCACAACGCTGCCGGCAATGGTCAGAACAAAGAGCAGCAAGGCAGCGGCATTGGCCAGGGCGCCGGCTTGCTGCACGGCAGCGTGCCCGCTCAAGCCCCCGGCAATGCGGACGGCAACGGAGAAATGAAGGACGGCCAGAGGAAAGTAAAAAAACGGATGGTAGGGAATTTTCACCCGCATCACCGCCGGAAAAATCATTGGCGCATGACCGAATACCATGGCAAAAACGAATCCCAGCCCCACCCCATGCAAGGCCGCATCACGCCAGGCGTGCCCCGGCGCCAAACCGCCGGCCATTCCGAGCAACCCGGCCAGGGCCAGCCAGACATAGCCGGACATCAAACAGACGGCGATAAAGCGGGTCAGCCCCTGGAGACGGATATTGCGCCCGGCCAGATCAAAGCGCAGCAGCCACAGGGCGAGACCGAACAGAGCGGCGGCAAAAATCCGGAGACCGGCCTCCGGCAGCCAGAAACTGACCAAGGCAGCAGCCAGGACGCCCGCCACCAGAATTGAAAACAGCTGCCGCGCCCTGGCCGGGGTCGGCAAAAAACGGGTTAACTCAAGGCGCTCACCGGCAATGGTCAGAACCAGAAAAGCCAGCCACCAGGGGACGGCCGAGGGCACTTCGCCACTGACCAGCCAGAGGACATTGCCGACGCTCCACGCGCCGGCAGCAAGCGCGAGAACCAGGGTGAACACTGCCCGCTGACGGCGCAGCACCAGACCGCTGGCGGCCACCAGAACGCCGGAGGCGAGCACGGCGAATCCCCCGGCCAGCCACGACGGCCCCGCCGCCAGCAGCAGGATGCCGCTCAGACCGGCCGCTGCCGGGGCCAGATAGGCCCAGCGGCGCCCCAGGGCCACCGCCCGCTCAAGGCTGATGACCGTGCCGAAAAATGCCGAAATCATCAGTGCGGCATGGCTGCCGGCCTGGGCGGCTGCCAGAGCCGGCACCTCCAGTCCAAGGCGGGCCAGCCCGGCCAGGGTGCCGCCGAGCAGGGAGAGCATGCCCAGCACCAGCATCGGCAGGCGCGCCGTCGGCGGTAAATCGCTGAACATGCCGGTTATTCGTCTGCCACGGCCTGCCAGCCGAAATGGGCCTTGCTGCGCCGGCTCATCATGGAGGAATCCCAGGGCGGCTCCCAGACCAGATTGACCGTGACCGCAGCCCCCGCCGGCAGGGCTGCCGCCAGTTCTGCCCGCACCTCGTCCATGATCATCTCGCCCATCGGGCAAGCCGGAGAAGTCATGGTCATGTCCACAAGCACGCCCCCGGCGTCCACGACGATGCGGTAAATCAGCCCGAGATCGACAATATTGATCCCCACCTCCGGGTCCACCACCCGGCGCAACACCTGGCGGATCCTCTCCTCCGGGCCGGCCTCAGGATTGGCCGCTTCGTTCATGGATAGCATCCGTCATTGGGTGCTTCAGATCCCTGCACTTCATCGACCAGCGCATAGTCCTCGCCAGCAAAATGCACCTTTTGTCCGGGCCGCAATTTTGCCCGTTTGCGCGTTTCCACCTCGCCATCGACGCGCACCAGCCCGCTGCTGATGGCGGCATGGGCTGCTCCGCCGGATTCGCAGAGGCCGGTTGCCTTGAGTAACTGGTCGAGCTGGATGAACTCGCCCCGTACCGGAAAAATTGTTGCCTTGGCGGCTGCCATGCCGGACTCCTGGCGGACATTGCCTAAAAAAGCCGGGGATGGGGTCCGCACCCGTCCGCAGCGATGATCTCCCCTGAATTCACCGACATCCTGGCCGTCGACCCAAGCGGCAGCCACCCCGCCATCGGGAACAGGAGGCGCAGCGTACCATGGCCGCCACCCCCTTCACCATGCCATGCGCCGCGACACGGTCCGATTACGCCAAATGACTTGCCAATGCCCGGCCAACGCGTCATCCTTGATATATTGAACCAAGCGGCAGAATCCGGACACTGAATGGTACCGGGTCCTGCAATCAGGCAGACGCAATGAAACCTCTTAACATTCTGCTCGCCGACGACAGTCTCGCGGTCGGCCAATTTCTCAGCGAGACCCTGCGCAGCAACGGGCATCTCGTCCGCCACGTTGAAAGCGGTGAAGCGGCTGTCCAGGCCTATCGTGACGCCCCCCCGGAACTGGTTCTCATGGATCTCGAAATGCCGGGCATCGGCGGCCTCGAAGCCATCCGGCAGATTCGTTCGCTGCCGGTCGCCAGTTGGGTACCGATCATCATCATTACCGGCAGCAACGATGAGTCCGATTTATTGAGCGGCCATCTGGCAGGCGCTGACGATTACCTGATCAAACCCGTCAATCCGCTGCTTCTCGATGTGCGCATCCGTACCATGATGCGCATCGCCGCCATCCAGCGATCCAGCATCGCGGTGATCGAAAATGTCATTGAAGGGGTGATCCGGATCGACCGGGTTGGCCGGATCACCACGTTCAACAAGGCAGCCGAGCGCATTTTCGGATACAGCGCCGGAGAAGTGCTGGGCAGGAATGTCAAAATGCTCATGCCCGCCCCCTTTCAGGAAGAGCATGACCAGTACATCGGCAACTATGTCGCAACCGGGGAAAAGAAGATTATCGGAATCGGCCGCAAGGTAAGCGGCCTGCGCAAGGATGGCAGCATTTTCCCCATGCACCTTGGCGTCACCGAAGCCGCCACTCCGGAAGAAAAATTTTTTATCGGACTGGTCCGCGACCTGACCGAGGAAGAGCGCCTGCGCAGCCAGGTGGAATACCAGGCCACCCACGATCCGCTGACCGACCTGCCCAACCGTGCCGCCTGCTGGAAACACCTGACCGAACGTTTTGCCCTCGGCCAAAACGGAGGCAAGCCTGCCGACTGCTCGGTGCTCTATTGCGATCTGGACGGATTCAAGCAGGTCAACGACCGTTGCGGCCATGCCATTGGCGACGCCGTTCTGCGGCAGGCGGTGGAGCGGATGAAAAGCACCCTTTTTGTCCGCGACTTCATGGCCCGTATCGGTGGTGACGAGTTCCTGCTGGTCGTGGACGGCGCCTGGGATGCCGCCCACGTTCTCGGGCTGGCCAACCGGATTATCGGAACCTTCGCCGCCCCCTTTGTGACCGACAAGGGAAATCACTGCCTGGGAATCAGCATCGGCATCGCCCACTCGAGAAACCATGCCTCCCTCACTTCCCTGGTC
Organism: uncultured Rhodocyclaceae bacterium; assembly: GCA_964536245.1. Classification (GTDB taxonomy): domain Bacteria; phylum Pseudomonadota; class Gammaproteobacteria; order Burkholderiales; family Rhodocyclaceae; genus CAZHVZ01. The sequence goes on along the minus strand of CAZHVZ010000028.1, from coordinate 11,052 downwards.
AACCGTGCCGACGAGGCGATGTACCAGGCCAAGGAAAGCGGCCGTAACCAGGCCGTCGTGGCGGACTGACGCCCGCCCCCGGAGATCAGCCCTCGCCGAACACCACCAGGTGCACGCGGCACGGACCATGGGCGCCGAGAACGATGGTCTGCTCGATGTCCCCGGTACGGGACGGGCCGGAGATGAAATTAACGGCTCTGGGCAGTTCTCCCCCCCCCTCGGCCCGGAGCAGGGCAAAGGCGTCTTCCATGGTGGCGACGATACGACCGGTCGGCACCAAAGCAATGTGCGTTTCCGGCAAGAGACTGACCGTGGCCGGGGTATCCGGCCCGGAGAGCAGCATCAGAGTGCCGGTTTCGGCAATGGCGCAAAAGCAGCTGGTAATCCCGACCGTATCGGCATCGACCGCACTGCGTGCCGCGCAGCTCAGACCGGCCCCCGGCCAGTCAAAACCCGCCACCTCGGGCGCCACCACGGCATTGCGGCCCAGTTCACCGCCATCGAGAGAGTCCCGCACCGCCAGGAGCATGGCCGCCCGCCCGCCCACCACGGCGACGCTGCTCGACAGGCGGACCGCCTTGGCCCAAAAACGCTCGACCAGATCCCCGGCCAGAACGGGCTGCGGCCCGCGCCGGCGGCTGGCCAGATGGGCCAGGGCCGCCGCCCGGCGGCTCACGAAGTCGGGCTGGCCAAGCCCCGCCCGGACCCGCTCGAGAATATGGTCGCGGCTGCTCATGCCACCCGGTTCCTCGGCTGGCCGGCGGCGAAGGCTTCAATATTGTCGATCAACTGATCTGCCAGAGCCTGCATGGCCGGGCGGCTGGCCCAGGCGACATGGGGCGTCAGGAGGAAATTGGGCAGTGCCAGGAGCTCGGGCGCCACCATGGGGTGTCCCTCGGGAGGCGGCTCGGCAGTGATCACGTCAAAACCGGCGCCGGCAATCCAGCCCTCGCGCAGGGCGCGAATGAGCGCCGCTTCATCCACCAGGCCGCCCCGGGCGGTATTGATGAGGAGGGCCGTGGCGCGCATGGACTGCAACTCGGCCTCACCAATCAGCCCCCTGGTTTCCGGCGTCAGGGGGCAATGCAGGGTGATGGCATCGGCCTCCCGCAGCACGGTCTCGAAGGGCGTGTAGCCCGGCCTCGAACGGGTTGCGCCTTTTCTCTCGGCCAGCAGGATCTTCATGCCGAAGGCTTCGGCCAGGCGGATCACGCCGCCCCCCAGACTGCCGCCGCCGATGACTCCGAGCGTGGCGCCGTGCAAATCGGCAATCGGATGGTCGAACAGGCAGAACTGGTCGGAGCGCTGCCAGTTGCCGGCCAGCAAGGACGCGCGCCAGGCCAGGAGGTTGCGGGAGAGGGCGAGGAGCAGGGCAAAGACATGCTCCGGAACGGTATGCCGGGCATAGCCCTGAATATTGGAAACAACGATTTCCCGTTGCCGGCAGGCTTCCAGATCCACCACATTGGTGCCGGTGGCGGCCACGGCAACCATCCGCAAAGCGGGCAAGGCGGCAATCACTTCCGCCGTCAGAGGCGCCTTGTTGGTGATGGCGATGGTGCAGCCGTGCAGGCGTTCCAGCACCTGGCCGGGGGCTGTTTTGCCATGTTCCGTCCACTGGTGGGGAAAAGACGGCCGCCTTACATTGGCAATGATCGACTGGCTTTCCAGATAGACGATGCGATGCATCAGAGCACCTCAATGACCACCGGCAGGGCGTGCTGCTCGGCAATACGGCGGATGCTTTCTCCCAGGCTGGCGTCGCCGGCATAGAGCAGGCGGTCAATGGGAGCCGCACAGAGGCCTTCGACGGCAGCCGTGTCGCCCTGCAGGAGATTGAGCACCCCGCCCGGCCAGCCGACGCGGCTGCTCAGCTCGCACAGGGCAAAGGCCGCTGAAGGCGCCCTCGGACTGGGCTTGATGACCAGCGTGGCGCCTGCCATCAGGGCTGGCGCGGCAAGGCGGGCGAGCGCGGCAAGCGGTTGCGCGGCAGCGGTCACCACACCGAACAGGCCGGTCATGCCGACGCTGCCGGCACGCAACGCCGCCACCGCTTGCTGCACTTCGCTCTCCCCGGCCGCCTCGGAGCAGCCGGTTTCCTGCACGATGAGCCCGGCAAAGTGCGCGGTGTAGCCCTCCAGCCCATCCGCCAGGGCGTTCAACAGCTCCTGCCGACCGGCCAGGCCGCGTTCCGCCCAGATCGCCTGGGCGGCCTCGGCGGCACTCACCGCCGCTGCCGCTTCGTCCGCTCCGCAGAGCGGGACCCGGCGGATGGCGGCACCGGTTTTCTGGTCCGTCACATCAAAAAAGGATTCCGTCACGGTCAGGAAAGCATGACCGTTAACCCACAGGGGAATGGCCTTCGGGCCTTCGGGACTGAGTTCCATTTATCGTTTCCGTTCTGCAAGAAGTTCCTGAAAAGTTTTACCGGGCGGTGCCGCCAGATCGCGCCCCCGGGTCCATCCCGCTGCCATGCCGAGGTGACGGATCTGTCCGCTGGCGCCGCCCAGACGATGCAAATGGCGGGCGGCCCGGCGAATCACCCAGCCATACAGCGCCGGTCGCTGCGCCAGCCAGGCCCAGGCGCGCAAGGCCAGGCGCTCCGGCCAGGGCGTCAGCCCCCTTTCCTGCTGCGCCTCGCGCAGGCGGCGCATGAGGCCGGGCAGGGGTATTTTAACCGGACAGACCACGCCGCACTGATTGCAGCCGGTGGTGGCATGGGGCAGGTCAAGGGCCTGATCAAGACCGGTGAGCAGGGGCGTGAGCACCGAACCCATGGGGCCGGGATACACCCAGCCGTAGGCGTGGCCGCCCAGGGAAAAATAGACCGGACAATGATTCATGCAGGCGCCGCAGCGGATGCAGCGCAGCATGTCCTGGTAATCCGACCCGAGCAGATTGGCGCGGCCGTTATCGACCAGGATAAAGACCGTTTTTTCCGGCCCTTCGTTTTCCCCGGCACGGCGGGTGCCAGTGAGCAGGGAAACGTAATTGGAGATGGTTTGCCCGGTTGCCGAGCGGGGCAGCAGGCGCATCAGGGTGGCGAAATCCTCCAGGGTGGGGAGGATTTTCTCGATGCCGGTGATAACCACATGCACCCTGGGCAGGGTGGTCACCATGCGGCCATTCCCTTCATTGGTGACCAGTGCGGCCGAGCCGCTCTCGGCAATCAGGAAATTGGCGCCGGTGATGCCCATTTCTGCCGAGAGAAAGTGCTGGCGCAAAATGCCCCGCGCTTCCCGGGTCATGGCCGGGATATCGGTCTGGCGGGGCAAGCCGTGGTGTTTCTCGAAGAGGTCGGAAATTTCGTCCCGCGTTTTGTGCACCGCCGGGGCGATGATATGGGAGGGCATTTCGCCGGCCAGCTGGACAATGTATTCGCCGAGGTCGGTTTCCACCGGCTGGATTCCTGCTGCGGCGAGAGCTTCGTTCAGCCCGGCTTCCTCGGAGAGCATGGACTTGGACTTGGCCGCCTTGGTCACGCCATGGCGGCGGGCGATGTCAATCACCAGGTCACCGATCTCCCGCCCATCCCGAGCGAACAGCACTTCGGCCCCGGTGGAACGGGCCTTTTCCTCGAAAATATCCAGCCAGACATCAAGATTGCCCACGACCTGGTTGCGGATCTCCGCACAAGCCGTACGCAGCGGCTCGAATTCAAGGCCGTCCTCGGCCAGGGCGGCAATGCCCTTGGCACGTTTGCCGACAAAGAGGGGTTTGGCCTTTTGCAGCGCTTTCTGCAAAACACGGTCCCGCACTTTTTCCCCAGCGCGCCGCTGAAAGAACATGGCCTGCGAACGCATCAGGCAGAGGCCTCGTCAGCGTCCGAGCCGCCGGCCAGCACTTCGGCAATATGCAGCACCCGCGTCCGTTGGTCACCCCGCCGGCGCAAGCGCCCTTCCATGTTGAGCAGGCAGCCGAGGTCACCGCCGACCAGGGCATCGGCCCCGCTGGCGGCAATGGCATCGCACTTGCGGTCCACGATGGCGGTGGAAATTTCCCCGAACTTGATCGAAAAGGCGCCGCCAAAACCGCAGCATTCCTCGCAGTCGGGCATTTCCGCCAGACGCAGGCCGGCCACCTGGCGCAACAGTTGCCGGGGCTGCTCCTTGATGCCGAGCCCACGCAGCCCTTTGCAGGAATCGTGATAGGTCACCGTTCCGGCAAAGCTGCCCGGCACCGATTCAAGCTTGAGAACATCGACCAGAAAGCGGGTCAGCTCGTGGGTTTTGGCCGCCAGGGCAACGGCCCTGTCCGACCAGAGGGGATCGTCCTTGAGCAATTCGGGATAGCCATGGCGCAGGTGATCGGCGCAGGAGCCCGAGGGAATCACCACCTGATCGCAGTCTTCCAGTTCGGCAATGGTTTTTCTGGCCAGGGCCTGGGCCGCCGGACGATCACCGGCGCTCCACGCCGGTTGCCCGCAGCAGGTCTGCCCTGCCGGCAGACTGACCTCGCAGCCGGCCTCTTCGAGCAGGCGCAGGGTGGCAAAGCCGACTGCCGGTCGCATGATATCCACCAGACAGGTAATGAAGAGTGCGACGCGCATGTTAATATATTGCGGCGCACAAATAACGCCCCCGAAGAAGCGTCCCCCATGCACCATTAGAAAGGCGCGTATCGTACTTTAATCTCGAGGATCCGAGGAAACCTTTGGCCGAAGTCAGCAAAAACACCAATTCGATCCAGGTCATCGAACGCATGATGTCCCTGCTCGATGCCCTTGCCGCCTCTCCGGAAGCCGCAAGTCTCAAGCAGCTCGCCCACGATACCCAGCTGCACCCGTCGACCGCCCACCGAATTCTTGGCGCCATGACCAATGCGCGTCTGGTGGAGCGTCAGGAGCCGACCACCTACCGCCTCGGCGTCCGTCTGCTGGAACTGGGCAACCTGGTCAAATCCCGCTTCAATATCCGGGAAATTGCCCTGCCCTTCATGCAGCGCCTGCACGAAACGGTGGGAGAAGCGGTCAATCTGGGCATCCGTCACGACGACGAAATCATTTATCTGGAACGCACCTCTTCGGGGCGCTCCCTGGTCAGAGTGGTCTATCTGGTGGGCGGCCGCGCCCCCCTGCATCTGACGTCCGTCGGCAAACTCTTTCTGGCCACCGAGGATGCCGGAAAAATCAGGGAATACGCCAAGCGTACCGGCCTGCCCGGCAAAACCCCGCACAGCCTGACCACCCTGGCCGCCCTGGAAAAGGAACTTGATCGCATCCGCCGCCATGACGTGGCCTTCGACAACGAGGAAGCGGAAATCGGCCTCAAGTGCGTCGCCGCTCCCATCCGTGATGACGAGGGACGCCTGCTGGCCTGCCTCTCCGTTTCGGCGCCAACCGATCGCCATGATCCGGAGTGGGTGACACTGGTCAAACAGACGGCAAACGATATTTCCCGGGCACTGGGGTATACCGGTCAGCGCAAATAGCCGGTCATTTACTTCCCGGCACCCAAGCAATGCAACCCCCGAGTTCCGATCCAGTCCAAGGAGTACACGGTGAGTGACCACTACGCCATTCTGGGGGTTTCTCCCGGCGCGACGGCAGAAACCATCAAGACCTCCTACCGTCGCAAGGCCAATCAGTACCACCCCGATCGCAACCCCTCTGCCGATGCGGCCCAGCGCTTTCGGGAGGTGCAGGAGGCCTACGAAACCCTTGGCGACCCGGCCCGGCGCAAGGGCTATGACGAGCACCGTCAGCGCAGCCTGATCGACCACCCGGAAACGGTCGCCCGGGAAATCTGGAACGCCTACATCACCGAGGTTGCTGCTTGAAAAAATCCCGCTACTTTGCTGAACTGGCCAATACCTACGAGAGCGAGATCGACGATCTGCTGAGCGACTCGGAAGGAAAGGCCGTATTGCAGGCCCGCCTCAAGGAAAAACGCGGCGCTTTCAAGGCCATTGTGCCGATGATTGCCTTCAGCCCGGAAATGGTCGCTGTCGCCTTCTACAGCGCCTTTACTTTCAAGGACGCCGCTCTGATGGGACGCATCGCGCTCAGCGAACCGGGGGATCCGGACTTTCCCGCCTGGCGGGAGTTGGAAAAATCGCTGCTTCTGGCCGACTGGTCGGCTCCTCTGATCAAGGCAACGCTGGAAGAAGAGGACGGCGATGCTTTTCTGGTATCCACCGCCACCCTGGAGTACCTGCGCACCCACGACAGCGCTTCGCCCGCTCCGGCTCCAAGTGACACCGATCGCGAAGAAGATGTCCGGGACGATGACGAGGACGCCGGCGACCTGGCCGAGGCCGGCAACAACTGGATGGCGGAACAGGGTTTCGATTCCCTGGAAGGCTGAGCGGCAGACTCCACACCAACAAAAAAGGAAGCAGGATGACCCACCCCGTCGTACGACAAACCTCCCAGCTGATCCTGGCCGGCGACCTGGCCGGTGCGGAACAGGCCCTGGTCGCGCTGGCCGATGCCGAGGGCGATCATGCCCTGGTCAGCATCCTCGGCGAAATGGCCGCCAAGGATCTGCTGGCCATCATGCGGGAATTTGATGCATCCCGGGAGTCGGTGGTCAATCTGGTGGTCACGCCGGAACAGTTTGCCCGCGCCATCATTCTCGAAGACAAATACCGCGACCGTTCCCATGAGCCCCTGCGCGGCATGATCAATGCCGTGGTTCACCGGGATGCCGACAGCGCCGTCGAGTACCTCGAGGCCATGGGAGAAATTCAGGGGGGTTACGAAGTCTTTGCCGATTACTTTGCCGACCGTTTCGAGGAAGTCCTAGAATTTGCCACCAAAGGTACCTTCGGCGCCGAACAGGAGTCCGACTCGGCGATGGAAAACCGCTCCATCACCTGGCTTGCCGAGAAAGTGGATGAAATCGATGCCATGCTGCACCTCGGTGATTCCATCAACGACGTCCGCCCCCGTGTTTCCCGGGCCGAAGCCTCCGACGGCGACTGGATGGAAACCGCCTGGCTGTTGCGGCACGAACTGCCGGATGTTTTCGAGCAGGTCATCATCTCCCTGAGCGATCGCATGCGCCGCCTGACCGAAGCCGCAGAGCCGGCGACGGCGATCCGGAGCGAAAGCCACAACGAGCAGGGCGAAGCCGAAGAGTCGGCAATCTGATCCCCGGCAGACCATGATCTCTCCCTCCACCGCCCTGGCCCCGGTTGACCAGCGGCAGTTTTTTGAAAAAACCCTGCGCTTCGCCCTGGAGCGCCAAATACTTTCCCCGTTCCGGCTGGAAGCCCTCCTCGCCGACGGTGCCAAGGGCATCGTGCAAATCGCCAACCATTTCGGTACCGCCCATTTGCGCACCGACCTGGAGATCGCCCGCCAGCGCATGGTCAATCTGGTCAGCCTGTATCTTGAGGAAATGTCCGGGGGCGACCTTCAGATTGCCGCCGGCTCCTTGCGTGACAACAGCTTTCTGTCCCACTCCAAGGGCGGCTCCGATCTTCTCAAGCGCTTGCAGGCCCTGCCGGAAAGCACTCTGATCGGGGGTTTCAGCGGCGGCCCGGAAGCCCAGAAAAATTTTCTTAACGAAGCCACCTACGCCGCCCCCCTCTCGGTTGCCGAGTATCGCCAGGAACAGGCGGCTCGCTTGTCCAACCAGCGCAGCATCAGCCTGGCCTGCTGGCTGGCGGGAAAAATGGGGGTCGAGCGGGCCGAACTGGAATCCATCCCGGCCGAGGAGGTCATCCGCTCTGCCCTGCTGGTCCTTTTTGTCAAGAATGCGAAACTGGAACTTCCCGGCCAGACCGGCCTCGTCCGGCTCCTGCAAGCAGCCAGGAAGAAACCGGGCAAACTGGATCAAAACCGGCTGGCGGCCTTCCTTGCCGGAGAGCCCGAGGACTATCAGCGCTTTGTTCAGGAAGAAATGCAGCGCTTTGCCAGCACCATCATCCCGGAACTGCGGGCCAGCAGTCAGAGCGAGGACGAACTCCTGCACGGCGACAAGGCAGGAGGTTATTTCATCAACGAGAACATTGCCGAAAACCTTGGTGAATACGACCGCCTGGTGGCCAGGGAGTGGGTACGCATCACCAGGGGCGACGGCGACGATCCGGCTGTAATCGCCACCATTTTCCTTTTTCTGGCGACCGGCATGAATCCCAAGGCGGCGATCATGCAACGGGAGGCCAAGGAGCTCATTGCCGCCTTCCGGAAATCGGCTTTCGACTCCGGGAAAGTCCTCGCTTTCATCGACGCCCATGCTCCGCACGAACTCCAGAATGAACTGAAACAGTCCTGGCTGGAAGACCTCAAACCGGAAGCCGAAGTGCACCTCGCCGACCTCGACCCGGAGATGCCGGATAGTCACATGGAGCGGGCCTTGCGCTACCTCCGGAAGACCTGCAATGCCACCTGGAAAGGGCGGGAAAGCCGCTTCTGAAGGAACTGTTTCAGGCAAAAAAAAGCCGCGCAATCGAGCGCGGCTTTTTTGTTCGGGTCAGGCCGTCAGGTCTTGCGCAGTTCCCGCGTCAGGCTGGCGCTTTCCATCCAGCGCTTGATGCGGTTGGCGTCGCCGACCCGGGTCATCTTGCCTACCGAGTCGAGCAGTACGATGACCACCGGCTTTTCCGCCACCTTGGCCTGCATCACCAGGCAGCGCCCGGCTTCGGAAATGTAGCCGGTCTTGGAAACGCCGATTTCCCAGTGGTCGCTGCGGACCAGGGCATTGGTATTGCCGAAATCGCGCACGCGGCCATTCAACTCGACCTTGGCTTCGGCGGTCGTCGAGAAATTGCGGATTTCCTGGTAGTTGGCTGCGGCGGCAACCATCTTGGCCAGATCGTGGGCCGTAGACACATTGTTGCTGGAAAGACCGGTCGGTTCCTCAAAGCGGGAATGGGTCATACCCAGGGATTGCGCCTTGCGGTTCATGGCCACCACGAAGGCCTGCATCCCTCCCGGGTAATGCCGGCCAAGAGCATGGGCGGCACGGTTTTCGGAAGACATCAAGGCCAGCAGCATGGCCGTTTCACGGGTCATGGTGGTGCCCACCGGCAAGCGGGAACGGGTGCCCTTGAGACCATCCACATCCTCGTCGCCGATGGCGATGACATCCTGCATGGGCAGCTTGGCGTCAAGCACCACCATGGCGGTCATCAGCTTGGAAATGGAGGCGATGGGAACGATGGTATCGGGATTTTTTTCCATCAGGGGCTGACCGGAAGACTGGTCAATCACCAGAGCAGAGGCGGAATGCAGGGCCAGACGGCCGGACTCGACGTCGCTCATGGACAGCTTGCGGATACTTTTCTGCGCCATCACCGGCTTGCCGGCCTTGCTTGCGTGCACCGGCTTGGCCGGCAGGGAAACGGTTTTTTTGGAGCTGGCTTTCTTGGCCGGTTTGGCCGGCGCCGTATGCTTGGGCGCTGATTTTTTGGCGGTTTCTGCCTGCGCCGGCAGGCTAAAACCGAACCCCATCATGGAGACAACCAGGATGGCTGTGTGAATGCGTTTCTTCATGGATTGCCCTCTGCCAAAACTGGGAAGATTTTACCCCAGTTTAGCAGCGGCATCAAAAACGTCAATAAAAATATATAGATAGGCGCCCTATCTAAGGCTAAACATTACGAGTGAGCATCCACTACGGTCAAGGCGATCATATTGACGATACGCCGCACGGTCGCCGTTGAAGTCAGAATATTCACCGGACGCGCCGCTCCGAGCAGAATGGGGCCGATCGTCAGGTTGTCCCCGGCCGCCACCTTGAGCAGGTTGAAGGAAATATTGGCGGCATCGAGGGTCGGCATGACCAGAAGATTGGCCGGCCCTTTCAGGCGCGCATTGGGGAAGGCCGCCAGACGGATCTGCTCGTCCAGCGCGGCATCACCGTGCATTTCACCTTCCACCTCGAGTTCCGGCGCCCGCTCGTTGAGGAGGGCCAGGACATCGCGCATCTTGATCGAGGTGGGGGTGTCTTCGGTGCCGAAAGTGGAGTGGGAAAGCAGGGCCACTTTGGGCTGTATGCCGAAGTTGCGGATTTCTTCTGCGGCCAGCAGGGTCATGTCTGACAACTGTTCGGCGGTCGGATCGTAATTGACGTAGGTATCGCCGATGAACACGGTACGGCCCGGCAGCATCAGCAGGTTCATGGCGTAGTAGCGATCCAGCCCCTGGCGGGTACCGATGACGCTCTGCACATACTGGCGGTGCAGTTCGTGCCGCCCCGAGGTGCCGCAGATGAGGCCGTCGGCGTAACCGAGATGAACCATCAGGGCGCCGTAAAGGGTCGCACGGCGGCGGATTTCGCGACGGGCATATTCCGGGGAAATGCCCTTGCGTTCGGTCAGGCGGTGATAGGTCTGCCAGAACTCATCAAAATGCTGGTCGAAGAACGTGTTGTTTTCCGAATGCACCACCTCGTAGTCCAGGCCCTCGCGGATGCGCAGCCCGGCTTCCTCGATGCGGCGGCTGATTTCCGCCGGCCGGCCGATAAGAATCGGCTGCACGATGCCTTCATCCCGCGCCACCTGCACGGCGCGCAGCACCCGCTCATCTTCGCCCTCGGCAAAGACAATGCGCTTGGGCGCCCGTTTGGCTTCGGTGAATACCGGTTTCATGATGAAGCCGGAGTGGTAGACGAATTCGTTGAGGCTCTGCAAATAGGCCGGCCAGTCCTTGATGGGACGCGTTGCGACACCGGAATCCATGCCCGCCTTGGCAACCGCCGGAGCAATCTTGACGATCAGGCGCGGATCGAAGGGACGGGGAATGAGATATTCCGGACCAAAACCGGAAACCTTTTCACCGTAAGCCGAAGCAACGATTTCCGACTGCTCGGCCCGAGCCAGTTCGGCAATGGCCTTGACTGCGGCCATCTTCATTTCCTCGGTGATGGTGGTGGCGCCGACATCGAGGGCGCCCCGGAAAATAAAGGGGAAGCAGAGGACGTTATTGACCTGATTGGGATAATCGGAACGTCCGGTACACATGATGGCATCGTCGCGCACGCTCTTCACCAGTTCCGGAGAGATTTCCGGAGTCGGATTGGCGAGGGCCAGAATGAGCGGCCTGGCCGCCATCTTGGCGACCATTTCCGGCTTCATCACGCCGCCGGCCGAGAGGCCGAGGAA
>CAZHVZ010000027.1:3923-31342 GCA_964536245.1 uncultured Rhodocyclaceae bacterium | reverse complement strand
GGACTGCATTTCCGCATCGTTGGCGTGATGGCGCCGAAAGGGCAGTTCCTCGGTATTGATCTGGACGACACCGCCTTCATTCCCACCTCCCGCGCCCTGGAACTGTTCAACCGGGAAGGGGTGGATGAAATCAATCTGGCCGGTGAAGAGGGGGTTCCCTCCACGATCATCGCCAAGGCCATCAAGGAAAGGCTGATTGCCCGCCATGGTCACGAAGACTTCACGCTGATCACCCAGGAGGAGATGCTCAAGACCCTGGGCAACATCCTCAATGTGCTGACCATGGCCGTCGGCGCCCTCGGCGGCATCTCCCTCCTCGTCGGCGGCGTCGGCATTGTCACCATCATGACCATCGCCGTCACCGAGCGGACCAATGAAATCGGCCTGCTCAAGGCTCTCGGCGCGCCGCAGCGCACCATCCTTGCCCTCTTTCTCGGCGAGGCCGTGGTCCTCTCGGCGCTGGGAGGGCTGTGCGGACTGCTGCTCGGTTTCGGACTGGCGCAGCTGATCCATTTTGCCGTTCCCGCCCTGCCGGTCCATACCCCCCTCACCTTTGTCCTGCTGGCAGAAGGCATCGCCGTGCTGATCGGGCTGATCGCCGGGGTCATGCCGGCCCGTCGCGCTGCCGGACTGGACCCGGTGGAAGCACTGCGGGCAGAATGACGTGCTACATTTCGCTTTCAACCAATAACATTGTTTTCGGAGAACTTCATGTCTTACCACGTTGATCAGTTGCAGCCCGGCATGACCGCCAGCATTGCCAAAACCGTCACCGAGGCCGATATCGTCCTCTTTGCCGGCATCTCCACCGATGTCAATCCGGCCCACCTGGACGAAGAATATGCTCGCGGCACGGTATTCGGGGGCCGCATCGCCCACGGCATGCTGTCCGCCGGTTTTATTTCCGCCGTGCTGGCCAACCACCTGCCCGGCCCCGGCACCATTTATCTCTCCCAGACCCTGAAATTCAAAGCCCCCGTCCGTCCCGGCGATACGGTCAAGGCCACGGTCACGGTCAAGGAAGTCCTGGTCGAAAAGAACCGCGTCATCCTCGACACGGTCTGTACCGTTGGCGGCAAGGTGGTCATTGAGGGAGAATGCACGATGATGCCCCCGCCCCGTCCAACCAAGGCCGCCGCACCCGTCGGCGCCGTCTGATCGGAGAAGCCAGCCATGCGCGCCATCATCGTCGAACCTTCACGATTTTTGCGCTCGGTGCTGGCCTCCATTTTCAACTCCGCCAACATTATCGTCGACCAGGCCGAATCAGCCGCCCAGGGCCTTGAATTGATCGCCAAGGATGGCTGCGACATCCTGTGTTTCGCCCAGCAGCTGCGGGAAGGCACCGGCCTGGACTTTCTCCGTCAGGCCAAGGCCGCCCTTCCCGGCCAATCGTTGGTCAGCCTCATGGTTTCTGCCGATCTCACCCCGGCGCGTATGGAAAGCGCTGCCCGTGCCGGGGTCACCGAGTGCTTCAACAAGTCCAGGCTGGATGCCCTGGAAGCCTTCGTCAAACGCTTTGCCGAAAGTCGCCAGAGAACCCTCAACGGCCATGTTCTGCTGGTGGAAGACAGTATCGTGGCGGCAAAATTCTGCCTCGACATCATCCACACCCTGGGCATGACTGCCGACCATTTCGACTGCGCCGAAAAGGCGCTCCAGGCGCTGGACCACACGGATTACGACATTGTCCTGACCGCCCCCCCCGGGGGCCCCAGTACCGCAACGCGCGGATGCCCATTCTGCCCATGTCTTCTCTCGATCCCCCGGCCCCAAAAATCCAACACCTGCGCGCCGGCGCCAATGATTTCGTGGTCAAACCCATTGTTCGCGAAGAGCTGGAAGTGCGCATGCGCAACCTGGTCACCATGAAGCAATTGTTCGACCGCCTGCACGACCAGCACCAGGCCACCCGCGACCTGTCCCTGCGCGACCCGCTGACCTCCCTGCATAACCGCTACTACCTCATGGAACAGGTACCGGTCATGATCGAACAGGCCAAAAACAGCGGCAAACCGCTGTCCATGCTGGTGATCGATGTCGACCATTTCAAGAAGGTCAATGACACCCATGGCCACTCCACCGGCGACGCCGTTCTGGTCGGCATCGCCGAAACCCTGCGCAGCCTGATCCGCAACAACATGCTGCTGGTGCGCTACGGCGGCGAGGAATTTGTCATGCTTTTCCCCGGCACCAACCTGCTCCAGGCCTCGGTCGGGGCCGAACACATCCGCAGCCGGATCGAAGCATTGAACCCCGGCGGAATCCCTGTCACGGCCAGCTTTGGCGCGGCCGAATGGAAGCCCGGCGAAAGCTTTGACCAGCTTTTCCGGCGAGCCGACGAATGCGTTTATAAAGCCAAAGCCGCCGGCCGCAACCAGGTGGTTGCCGAGTGACCACCGCCCCCCTCCGCCCGGCTCCCACGTCCCATGAAATCGCCGCCTGGCTGATGGCGGCTGCGGCGCTTTTCGCCGTTTTGCACTGGCATCTGCTCCCCGCCCTGCTGGCCGGCCTGCTGGTTTATGAGCTGACCCACATCCTGGCCAAGCACCTGCCGGGGAGCGGCAGCGCGAGCAACCCGCGCAAGGTGCTTGCCGTCGTCCTGCTGGTCAGCAGCGTGGTCATCCTGGTCGTCGCCCTCATTGTCGGGGCGGTCACCTTCTTCCGCTCCGACAGCGGCAGCCTGACCACTTTGCTGGGAAAAATGGCGGAAATCCTCGAAAGCTCCCGCGACAAGCTTCCCGCCTGGCTGGGGGAGATGCTGCCCAGCTCTCCGGACGGCCTCAAGGATGGCCTGGCGCTATGGTTGCGGGAACATGCGGCGGAACTGCAAAAAGCCGGCAAGGAAGCCGGCCACCTCGCCGCCCACATGCTGATCGGTATCGTCATCGGCGCCATGGCCGCCGTGCGGGAAGCCTGTGACGGGCAATCCTCCGGCCCGCTAGCCCTCGCCCTGAGCGAACGCATCCGCCGCTTTGCCGATGCTTTCCGCAGCATCGTCTTTGCCCAGGTGAAGATTTCCGGAATGAACACCCTGTTCACCGCCATCTACCTGGTCGCCGCCCTCCCCCTCTTCGGCATCCACCTCCCACTGGCCAAGACCCTGATCGCGGTCACCTTTGTTGCCGGACTGATTCCCGTCCTCGGCAACCTCATCTCCAACCTGGTGATTGTGGTGGTCAGTCTCTCCCACTCCCTGGAAGCGGCCATTGCCTCCCTCGTGTTTCTGGTCGTCATCCACAAGCTGGAATATTTTCTCAACGCCCGCATCGTCGGCGCCGGCGTCGGCGCCAAGGCCTGGGAACTGCTCCTGGCCATGCTGATCATGGAATCCCTCTTCGGTATTCCCGGTGTGGTGGCAGCACCGATCTATTACGCCTACCTCAAAGGCGAACTGGCGGACCGGGGATTGGTTTAGCCACGCCACAAAAGACGGCTATCCGGATTTGAGTGTGTTTCCGGCCTCTGAACCGGCACCCGTCATCTTGCAGTAAACCGGATTTTGTTGTTGCCACCCGAGTGATGTTGCATTACAATAAAACCGGATTTTATTGTGGGGAGCGTGATTCATGTTTAGTTCGCTTGAGATAAGCACAGGCGCAAGGCGCTTGACTTCACTCGACTTGTTTGCAGGAGCGGGCGGACTGTCCGAAGGACTGCGCGAAGCCGGGTTCACATCGCTTTACGCAAACGAGATTTCCCCGCGCTATGCGCAGACCTACGCCGCCAACCATCCGGCCACGCAGGTCGATAGCCGGGACATTCGCAAGGTCGATGCACGCAAAATCCGAAAACTATTGGGCTTGAAGCAGGGCGAATTGGATTTGATCGCCGGTGGCCCGCCCTGCCAAGGCTTTTCGATCAACGCGCCCAAGCGTTCCACCGAGGATTCACGGAACCACCTGTTCCGCGAATACCTGCGGTTTGTCACCGAATTTCAGCCGCGAGCGGTCTTAATCGAGAACGTCCCTGGCATGGTGTCGTTTGAAGGCGGCGCAACACTGGATGCGATCCTGGATTCATTGAAGCAGCTCGGCTACGACGCCGACGTGCGGATTCTGTACGCGCCGCATTACGGCGTGCCGCAAACCCGCTGGCGCACGATCATCCTTGGCAACCGTTGCGGCGTCGATCCGACGGCGCTATTCCCGGAACCGCTGCGCCAAGCGCCGGTTCGGGTGAATTTCACCTCGCAATTCGCCGGGAAAAACTTGGTGAACTTGCCGCGCTCCCTGGAATTGCCGTCACACGTCACGGTCAAAGATGCCATTGGCGACTTACCGGCCCTGCGCAACGGCGAGATTGGCGAGCAGGTGAAAGGCTACCGACACCCGGCTGATAATCCGTATCAGCAGCTGATGCGGGTCGGTTCAACAGGGGTTACGTGCCACGAAGCCGCCCGGTTGAGCAAGATCAATCTTGAGCGCATGGCGCACATACCGCCGGGTGGGAACTGGACGGATATTCCCGATACCCTGTTGCCACGCGGGATGCGCATGGCGCGGCGCAGTGACCACACGAAGCGTTACGGTCGGGTCAGTCCTGACGGCCTCGCATCCACCATCCTGACCAAGTGTGATCCACATTGGGGCGCTTACTTCCATTACGAGCAGGACAGAGCCTTTACCGTGCGCGAAGCGGCACGCATCCAGTCCTTCCCTGACACCTACGTTTTCTGCGGGTCACGGGTTGAGCAATACGAACAAGTTGGCAATGCTGTTCCGCCGCTACTGGGCGCAGCCGTCGGGCGAGCTATCGCCCATATGCTGGGAAATATCAGCAAGACCGAGCACAAAGTAGGGGTGGCGTAGTGGCGGGAAAAATTTGGGAATTCTTCGGTTATCGCTCCGATGACCACTCTCCGGCGGCAATGACTGCGGCTACGGATAAGCAATGCCCCTACTTGTCCGAAATTTGCGAAAAGCGGTTAAGTGACGGGGTCATTGCAGGCGTTTGCACCATCAAGCCGGTGACTTCCGGCCCGGTTATTTGCTGTCCTATCCGCTTGTACGCAGATAAGTACCGCGCCCTGTATGACGTGGCAAAGATCGCGTTTGAAGACGATTTCGAGCTGATCGAAGGCGGGCAAGCATCGGCGCGGGCGCGAGCGAAACAAGCGCCGGTCGTGGCCGTGTTCGGCAAACGCTGGGGCGGCGAATTACGCTTGCCGCAAAAGGACGGTGCGGGTAGTTACTTCGTAGATTGGGTGTTGGCGTTGCTTGATGCCAATGGCAAGCTCAAAGAGTTTGTCGCCGTCGAAGTTCAGACCATCGACACAACGGGCAACTACCGCAACGGGCGGGAAGGCTTGCTTTCACCCGAACGAACGAACCCGGCGACGACGGCGGGCTTGAATTGGGAAAACGTCAACAAGCGTATTTTGCCGCAGCTGATCTACAAGGGGCAGGTGCTGCAACGTGAATCCCTGTGCCGAAAAGGCTTGTTTTTTGTCTGCCCACAACCCATTTACACGCGGATTATGGCGCGCCTTGGTGGTGCCGGTGGTTTGATCCGCTATGCCTTGCAACCGGCTTCGATCACGTTTCTTGCCTATGAACACGAAGACGCAGGCATCATCGACGGGGCCACGGTGCCGCTGAAAGCACTACCGCCACATTCGACCACGGTTTACAAGGTTCAAGAGGCGTTCAATAACGTCACACTGCCGGATGAAAACGTCTATAAAACCGCTATTGAGGCGGCCCTTGGCTAACATCCTGAACCTTCCCAACTTCAAGGTGCAGCGGGTCGAGGAAACCGACCACGACTATCACGTCTACGCCGAAGTCTCGAACCCTCCCAGCGTTTGCACGGCATGCGGCTCTGACCGCCTGATCGGTCATGGGCGCAACGAGCAGGTCATTCGCGACCTGCCGACCCACGGCAAGCGCCTTGCAATTTATGTTGACACGCGCCGTTGGCGGTGCCAGTCCTGCGGCAAAACCTTCATGGAGGCGCTGCCCGCCGTCAACGCCAAGCGCGAAATGACCGACCGGCTGGTGAAGTGGATCGGCCAGCAGAGCTTGAGGCGGACGTTTGCCAGCATCGCCGACGACACCGGTCTGGACGAGAAGACCATTCGCAACATTTTCCGCGACTACATCAACGAGTTGGAAGCGGAGTTCCGATTCGAGACGCCGAAGTGGATGGGCATCGACGCGATTCACCTGATCCGACCGCGCTGCGTCATCAGCAACATCCAGAACAACAGCATTGTCAACATGCTCCCGAACCGGGACAAGAAGACGGTGACGAACTACCTCTACAACCTGCAAGGGAAGTCAGAGGTGCAGTATGTGGCGATGGACATGTGGACGCCGTACCGCGATGCTGTCCAGACCGTAATGCCGGATGCTCGAATCGTCATCGACAAGTTCCACGTCGTTCGCATGGCGAATGACGCCGTGGAGAAGGTCAGGAAGAGCCTGCGCGAGCAACTGACGCCCAAGCAGCGACGTGGTCTGATGCACGACCGCTTCGTGCTCTTGAAGCGTGAGCGCGACCTGAACGACAAGGAAGCCCTGCTGCTCGATGGCTGGACGAAAAACTATCCCGAGCTAGGGGCCGCGTACAAGCTCAAGGAAGGCTTCTACGCCGTCTACGAATGGTCGGGTAGCCCAGAGGCTGCTCTTGCTGCCTATGCGGCTTGGAACAAGGCCGTGGTGCCCGAGGTGCGCGATGCCTTCGGCGACCTGATCCGTGCCTTCACGAACTGGCAGCCGTGGATTCTCAACTACTTCGAGCACCCCGTCACCAACGCCTACACCGAGTCGCTGAACTCGCTGATCCGCGTCATGAACCGGCTGGGGCGCGGCTACTCGTTCGAGGCACTGCGAGCCAATATTCTGTTCACCGAATGTGCGCACAAGCACAAGCTCAGTCGCCCGAAGTTCGAGCGCAGGCGCAAGCCTGAAATGGCTGTGGCGGATAAGGTTTTGGGCTACGGCGTCCCTGACGATGCGATGGGCTATCGTCTGCCTCCTGAGCACTTCGGAAAGGCGGTTTTGACGCCAAGAAAGAGTACGCCGAAGGCCGAGCACCCACACGAATCGCCAAGGCCACCGAAGAACTACGGGGCCGACATAAACACACTGATTGAGCTACTGGAGTCCGGGCGGCTGTGAGCCTTCAAACACAGCCAAATCCGGATAGCCCAAAAGACAAGACCCCGCAAACGGGGCCTTGTTCGACGCGGCTTAAAACTCTTCACCTTCGCGCAGCAAGCGCCACTGCCCCAACTGCAAGTCTCCGAGTTTGATGCGACCGATGCGTACCCGCTTCAAGCCGATAACCTGCAAGCCGACCAACTCGCACATGCGGCGAATCTGGCGCTTTTTGCCTTCTTTCAGGATGAAGTGCAGCTGATCCTCGTTCAACTGCTTGACCCGCGCCGGACGCAAGGCCTTGCCATCCAGCTCGAGGCCATGATTGAGCAGCTCCATGCCGCCGTCAATCAGTTCTCCGCTCACGCGAACCAGGTACTCCTTCTCCACCTTGCTGTCGTCGCCGATCAACTGGCGGGCCACCCGGCCATCCTGGGTGAATACCAGCAGGCCGGTGGAATCCACGTCCAGCCGCCCGGCGGGCGCCAGGCCGACGAGCATGGCGGGCTTGAAGTCCGGATCGCCGGCCGCCTTGATCTGGGTTTCCGGGGAAAGCAGGCTGACGGCCGGCGTGCACCCCGGTTCCGGCTGACCGGAAACATAACCCACCGGCTTGTTGAGCAGAATGGTCACCTGCCGCGCCTGGTCTTCCTTGGCGCTTTTGGACAGGGTGATCTCGGCCTCGGGATCAATCCGCGAACCCAGTTCCCGAATGCAGGCGCCATTGACGTAGACCCAGCCGCGTTCGATCCACAGGTCGGCTTCGCGCCGGGAACACATGCCGCGCCCGGCCATCACTTTGGACAGGCGAACACCCTCGGGAACAGGCCGTTGTACGGCGGGGGCATGGGCTGCCCCCGCTGCCGGCGCAGCCCCTCTGCTCTCGGCGGCTTTTGCGGCAGGCGGAGAACGGTCTTCTCTCGCCGGCTTGATCTCCGGCCGGGGTGCCGGCGCCTCGCTTGCCGGCTTTTTCCACTTCGCCCAGGGATCGTCGCTGGCGGAAGGTTCAGCCCGGCGGGGAGGGGCTTTTGAATCGCGGCCTGAACGGTTCATTGCTTACTGCACATCCAGCAGTTCAACCTCGAAAACCAGGGTGGCATTGGGGGGAATGACACCGCCGGCGCCCCGTGCGCCATACCCGAGCTCCGGCGGAATGGTCAGTTTGCGGGTACCGCCGATTTTCATTCCCTGCACGCCCTCGTCCCAGCCGGCAATGACATTGCGCTTGCCGAGAGGGAATTCGAAGGGATCGTTGCGGTCCTTGCTCGAGTCAAATTTGCTGCCGTTGGTCAGCCAGCCGGTGTAATGGACAACTACATAGCGTCCGGCAACGGCTTCGGCACCTTCGCCGACAACAATATCCTCGATGACGAGGCCGGAATCCGTGGTCACTGCGCTCATAACAAGCTCCTTGAAGGAAACGGCGCAGTTTAACATAAAGCGCACCAACACTTTGACTTGGCAGAGGTTTTGCGTATAATGTGCGGTTCTTCAAACCAAGTTTCACGTAACACATCGGAGTCCAACATGTATGCGGTCGTAAAAACCGGAGGCAAGCAGTATCGCGTGTCCGCCGGCCAAAAACTTAAAGTAGAACAGATACCGGCAGACGTTGGCGCAGAAATCACCCTCGATCAGGTCCTCATGGTAGGCGAAGGCGAGAGCGTGAAGGTCGGCGCCCCCCTCGTTGCTGGTGCAAGCGTCAAGTGCACCGTTGTTTCCCAGGGTCGCCACGACAAGGTCAAGATTTTCAAGATGCGCCGTCGCAAGCACTATCAAAAGCACCAGGGCCATCGTCAGAACTACACCGAGCTGCGCATCGACGCAATCGCTGGCAACATCATCGTTCGCCAGCTCGGCACCGAGTTCCACCCGGGTGAAAACGTGGGCTGCGGCAAGGATCACACCCTGTTCGCCCTCAAGGACGGCACCGTCCAGTTCCTCATCAAAGGCGCCAAACAGCGCCGCACGGTGACCATCGTTCCGGCTGCCGAATAATTCGGCTAGGCGGAAGCAGAGAGCCCTATCCGCCGAGGATAGGGCTTTTTACTTTATTCCTTTGCGCATTCGCTGCCATACTTTGTCGACGGCACCCCGCCGTGCAACTGCATGGTCTTCGGCTTGTCGTCGCCTCTCGCAGCGAATACGCAAAGGAATGAATCGCGTCTCTCACAGGAATACCCCATGAAGTTCATCGACGAAGCCAAAATCTATGTAAAAGCCGGCGACGGCGGCAACGGCGTGGCTTCGTTCCGCCGCGAGAAATACATCCCCATGGGCGGCCCCGACGGCGGCGATGGCGGACGAGGCGGCAACATCTTCGTGATTGCCGACCGCAACATCAATACCCTGGTGGATTTCCGCTACACCCGCAAATTTCTCGCCCAGCGCGGCGAAAATGGCCGTGGCGCAGACTGCTACGGCGCCCGGGGGGAAGACATCGTGATGCGCGTGCCGGTCGGCACGGTCATTTCCGATCTCAACAATGACGAAATTCTGGCCGACCTCGACACCCACGACAAGAAAGTCCTCATCGCCCGGGGCGGCAAGGGCGGCCTCGGCAACATCCACTTCAAGTCGAGCACCAACCGCTCCCCGCGCCAATGCACCAAGGGCGAGCCCGGCGAGGAACACGAGCTCAAGCTGGAATTGCGCGTTCTCGCCGACGTCGGTCTGCTCGGCCTGCCCAATGCCGGCAAGAGCACCCTTATCCGCGCCATTTCCGCTGCCCGCCCGAAAGTGGCCGACTACCCCTTCACCACCATGCATCCCAATCTCGGCGTGGTGCGGGTGGATGCCGACAAGAGCTTTGTCATGGCCGATGTTCCCGGCCTCATCGAAGGCGCCGCCGACGGCGCCGGTCTGGGCATCCGCTTTCTCAAGCACCTGCAACGCACCCGCTTGCTGCTGCACATCGTGGACATTGCTCCGCCCGACCCCGATGCAGACCCGGTCCATGATGCCGTGGCCATCGTCGGCGAACTCGCCAAGCACGACCCGGAGCTGCTGGCCAAGCCGCGCTGGCTGGTTCTCAACAAGCTCGACCTGATCCCCGAGGAAGACCGCGAAAAACGCATCAAGGACTTTCTCAAGGCCTACAAAAAAGCCTCGAAATACGACGGTCCCCACTTCTCCATTGCCGCCATCAGCGGCGACGGCACCAAGCCGCTGGTATACGCCATCCAGGGACTGCTGGAAACGATCGCGGCACCTTCCATCGCCGAGCTGGAATCGGAAGAGAATGAGGGATCGGCAAAGGGCGAATAATGATTACCCTGGAACAACTTCGTGCCCGCCGCACTGAATTGCTGGCGCTGGCGAACACCTACAAGGCCGAAAACGTGCGCGTTTTCGGCTCGGTGGCGCGAGGAGAAGCCAATGAAAACAGCGATGTCGATTTGCTGGTGCATTTTCGGCCCGGGGCTTCACTTTTTGATTTGATGGATTTGCAGGAAGCCAGCACCGCCCTGCTCAACACCAAAGTTGACGTCATATCGGATCGCGGACTCTCTCCGTATTTGAAAGACCGCATTCTGAATGACGCCATTCCGGTATGAATTCACGCACAACCCTGTTTCTCTCCCACGCCCTAGAGTGTATTGCCCATATTGAGGAATTCACCGGAGGCGATCAGTCGCTCTTTTTGAATGATCGCAAAACCACAGATGCCGTCCTGCGGAATCTGGAGGTGCTAGGACAATGCCTGAAGGATTATGGCCTGCCCGCTCTTGAACAGGCGCGACCGGATATTCGTTGGCAGCGAATCGGCGGTTTTCGCAACATGCTGGCTCACGAATACATGGCTCTCGATCTTGAACTGATCTGGGACATCATCATTCACCATCTCCCGCCGCTCCGGCAGGCCATTGCCGAACAACTCGAACGCCAACCATGACCCGCCTCGCCTCTGCCCGCCGCCTTGTCGTCAAGGTCGGCTCGGCCCTGGTCACCAACAACGGTGCCGGGCTTGACCTCAACGCCATCAACGACTGGGCGCGCCAGATTGCCGCGCTGCGCCACACCGGCAAGGAAGTCGTTCTCGTTTCCTCGGGCGCCATCGCCTGCGGCATGCAGCGCCTCGGCTGGAGCAAGCGTCCGCATTCCGTGCATGAGCTCCAGGCCGCAGCAGCCGTCGGCCAGATGGGTCTTGCCCAGGTCTATGAAGGCGCCTTCAGCCAGCACGGCCTGCACACCGCCCAGATACTGCTCACCCACGACGACCTGGCTGACCGCAAGCGCTACCTCAACGCCCGTTCGACCCTGACCACCCTGCTGGAGTTAGGGGTCGTGCCGATCATCAATGAGAACGACACCGTGGTCACCGATGAAATCAAGTTCGGCGACAACGATACCCTGGGCGCCCTGGTGGCCAACCTGATCGAAGCGGAAGCGCTGATCATTCTCACCGACCAGCCCGGCCTGTACACCGCCGACCCGCGCAAGGACCCGGCAGCGACGCTGATCAGCGAAGCCACCGCCGGCGACGAAGCCCTCGAGGGCATGGCCGGCGGCGCCGGCAGCTCGATCGGCAAGGGCGGCATGATCACCAAGGTTCTCGCCGCCAAGCGGGCGGCCAAGAGCGGCGCCCATACCGCCATTGCCAGCGGCCACGAGGTCGATGCAGTGATCCGCCTGGCCGCCGGCGAAGCGGTCGGCACCTTGCTCGTTTCCAACACCGCCCCGCTCACCGCCCGCAAGCAATGGCTGGCCGACCACCTGCAAACGGCTGGCCGCCTGCTCCTCGACGCCGGCGCCGTGAGCGCCCTGCAATCCGGCAAGAGCCTGCTGCCGATCGGCGTCGTCGCTGCCGAAGGCGAATTCGAACGCGGCGCAGCGGTAGCCTGCATCACCCCGGACGGCAAGGAAATCGCCCGTGGGCTGACCAACTACGGCAGTGGTGAAGCCCGCCTGATTGCCCGCAAATCCAGCCAGGAAATCGAAGGCCTCCTCGGTTACGTGGATGAGCCGGAAATCATCCACCGGGACAACCTCATTCTTCTCGGCTGACACACCGGAAAAAAGGGGAAGGCGGCGCGACCTGCCGCCCTCTGGCCGCATCCAATCAGCGGAACCCGCCGAAATTGAGGGTTTCGTTCTTTTTCAGGAACTCGAGATCCAGCTCGCCGCTCCCCCCAAGGGAAGCAAGGGGATTCTGGGCTTCGGCAGCAGCGTGGGCCTGAGCCAGCGTTCCCAGGCTCTGCAAATGTTGCATCGACAACAATTGGCAATAGGCGAACTGCAAGGCTCCGTTCTGGCGCAATTCGACAAAGGCCTCATCCGGCAGACTGCTCATGCGGCCTTCGTCAATCTGGAAGATGCCGTCCAGTTTGCGTTGCCCATTTTCGCTTTGCAAGGTAATCGGCCAGGGAACAATCAAGCCATGCTTTTGCAGCACATCGCAGGCCGCCTTGGTCGGCGCCGTGGTCAAGTCGAGCTGATAGAGAAATTTGAGCACCACCCCGGTCGCCTGGGAAGGCTCCCCATCTTCGGCAAAAAACAGCTCGTCGCCGGGGTTTTCCGTCACCAGGCCACTGTCTTCATCGACGCACAGCACCTTCTCGCCGGCTTCGGTGCTGGCCAACGCAAAGGGATGAGCGCGCAGCACGGCTGGAATGTACTCACCGATCCAGCGTCCGTCCGGTGCCACGCAAAGATTTTTGCCCTGCTCCAGTCCAAGCAGGGCAAAAGGGAGAAAGCCGTCGCCCTGGGGCAGCAAAGCGATCGGCAAGGCCACCGCCGCGCGCGAAAACTCGGCGACGGTCAATGGCACCGCAGCATGAGTGCGTGCAAACCCATAGCTGGAGTAACGCTGCCAACGCTTGCCGGCGTGACGCTCCCGCGAAATCGGCTGAATATTTGCCATACCAGTTCCTTTTCAATGCATTTTCGGCACCCATGCGCCGGATTCGTTAAACAATGTGCGGCGTGTACTCAATTCCCAGCTGGATGCTGCCGATCAGCTGCGCCTGATTCTCCGGGCTTTCACTGAAGCCGGTCAGCACCGAGGCCGCCGACTGCAAGCCGGAATTCAATTGATTCATCCAGTAATCCACGCCCGCCGGCTCCCCCTGCCGATGCAGCACGTTCTGGTAAAAGCGCCCGACCAGCTCGGCAGTGGAAGGCGCTGCGCCATACAGCGCCTTGAACTCGGCGGAATCCATGAAACCCTTGGCGACATCGGTCAGGCTCATGCCGTTATCCACCGCGTAGATCCAGTCCCCCAGCCCACCGAGGTCCGGCTTGCGGTCAAAGGCGGCCTGATAGATGCGGTAAGCCTGCCCGGCGCTACCCGAGGTATCCAGAGCAATGGTTTTGTCGAGAAACTTGAGCCGCTCGATGCTGATCAGGGTATCCGTGCCATCGGTGCCGGTTTTATCCTTGATGGTGAAGCCGGAAGTGGTCTTGGCAATGGTGTAATTGACGAAATTGCCGCGATAGGTCGCCGTATCCAGCCCCGCCTTGCCGTCCAGGGAATCGTCGCCGCCCAGGCCGGAAAAGCTGTCGTTACCCGAGCTGCCGACCAGGGCGTCATTGCCGGAAGTGCCCGTCGTATTGGCCGCGCTTCCCGCCGGGCTGAGGCTTGGCCCGTTGCTGGAATTGACTCCGTAGGCGCCGGCCAGACCGTCCTTGCCGTAAATCCAGGTCAAGGCCAGCAGATCATAGGACTGGAAAACCGATTTGCTGCTCCCGGCGTGGGTATAGGACATCACCGTGTTGTTGGTGTTGTCCTGGGCAACCGGTAGCGGAGGCGTGCCGTTGAAGGGATGGCCAAGCCCCAGGGCATGGCCGATCTCGTGCAGGAGCGTCTCATACCCCTCGCCCCCCGTCGCAAGCTGATCGTTCTGGGACCGGAATTCGACATTGTCGAGAAAAATATACGAGTCGGCGTTGTAGGACGAGAGCGTGCCGTCCGCCAGAAAGCTGTTGCTCCACAGGCTGGAACAAAGCCCCGTGGTCACCGGAGAGGGAATGTCCGTATTGGCAAAATGGAAGTCTGCCGCACTCCCCGTCGCCACCTCTTGAAAGGGAACTCCGGTCACCGTGCTTGCATACTCGAGAATAGCCCTGGCCGAAGCCTTCTGGCTGTCATTGAAGGCGGCCAGCGTCGTCCGCGAGGGGGCTGCGTCCTTCAGCTCGGTGGACAGATCGAAGGTAAAGTACAGCGTCGTCCGCGCGGGCAGCAGGTAATTCCACTGCGCCCCCACGCTGAGCAGGGAATCCACCCGTACATCGCCCGAGTAACGCAAATTATCCAGGTCGTTCAGCGTCGTCATTTCACTCTCTCCAGCCCGGGAATTCATGCCTACATGGTAGTCCCGTTGATCTGGCGAAGCCAATTCCGATTGGCAAGCTCACGGTCGGCCCGGTGCGCCAACCTTCAACCAGGCCAGATCGGCAGCGAGATAGCGGGCAATTTCCCGCCCCGTGCTGGCCGTCACATGGTCGTCATCGAGGTAGAGAATTTTTCCGTCGCGCAGCGCGTAACAGGTTTTGGTATCGCAGAAAAAGTCCATGAGGTGGGCCAGCCGGGCATTTTCATGGCGGCTGACAACTTCCTGCAAAGCCTTGTTCGCCTCGCCGAGCAGGGACTCATTCATGGCCCGGGGAACATTGCAGCGTGAACCGCCCCCCAGGGAAACACATTGCGGTGCGGCATAAACCAGTTCCGGTGTCGGCTCGAGAACCAGCACCCGCACGCCGATACGTGCCAACTGACTGAGGGTGGCGTCAAAGCTTGCCTTCATCTCGCTGCGCGCCCTGGCCATGCGTGCCGCGTCAGCCTGCACGGCACCGGGCACCTGTTCAGAAAGGGAAATGCTCGGGTGCCACAGATAGCTTGGCCAACGCGCAGAAATAACGACCGCCTCCAGCCCCTGCTTCTTCAGAGCGGTAATCTTCTCCATCACCAGCCGGTTGAAATCCGCGCAGTGCCTGGGCGGCGCCGGCACCCCCGCTTCATAACCGATGGCGGGAACGCAGCCGGCCATGGTCAGCTGATAGACCCCCACCTCGGGGAAGCCGGCCATCACCATGGACATCAGGTGGTCGGCGTGGGAATCGCCCCACAGCAGCACCCTGGGATGCTCCTTGTCGGGGCCATGCACACACTCCTTGCCGGGAAGCTCCCGCAGATCCCGGCTATGGGCGATGGAGCAGGCCGTCTGGTAGGGCGGCACGTCGGTACGGGCGGCGGCCACCGTCTGGAACAGGTCGGAAGATTTCTGATGGGTATTCCAGCCCAGGAGACAAGCCGCCCCCAGCACGGTGGCGAGGGAAATGCCGCCCCCGACATAGAGGGTGCTTTTGACCCGGGCGAAGGGGCCGGGGCGATGCTCCCGGATCGGATGCTCGATCCACAGATACGTCAGCCAGGCCAGAAAGAGCGCCAGCGTCACCAGCCCGGCGTTGGCCAGCACATCCTGTTCGCCGAGATTGTGGATGCGATAAACCGAGAGCAACGGCCAGTGCCACAGATACCAGGAATAAGACAGCAAGCCGATCACGACAAAGGGGCGGGACGACAGCACGCGGCGCACCCAACCCGTTTCACTAGCGGTCATGCCGGCAATCAGGGCTGCCGTGCCGAAAACGGGAACGATGGCGATCCAGCCGGGAAACGAGGTGCCATGGTTGAACATGGTCACGCCATAGAGAATCATGGCCAGCCCCGCCACCGCCACGGCATCCGCCCCGGCCCGCAAACGGGCGAAAAACCCCGCCCCGGCCAGACCGACCATGCCGCCGATGGCGAACTCCCACACCCTGGCAGGCAGCAGGTAGAAGGCGAAATTCTGGTGATTCGGCGTCAGCCAGGCGCTGGCCGCCAGGGACACGACAAACAGCCCGCCCAGGGTCCACAACACCCGGCGGCGCATGACTTCCCGCTCACGCCCGGCATGGGAGAAGCGGAAGACGAGCACCATGAGCAACGGCCAGACCAGGTAATACTGCTCCTCCACGGCCAGTGACCAGGTATGCAACAGGGGAATGCTGAAAGAAGGGTCGTCGAAATAGCCGCCGGTTTTCTTGAAAAAATAGAAGTTGGAGCCGAAGTAGGCCACCGCCTGGGCCGACTTGGCCAGGGAACGCTGCTCATCGGAGGCCGGCGGCAGAAACAGGGCGCCCAGCAGCAGGGTTCCCAGCACCATGGCCACCCCGGCCGGCATCAGGCGCCGCACCCGGCGGGCGTAGAAAGCCCCGAGGGCCAGCCGCCGGCTGACCATGGCTTCGTCAAAGAGCAAAGCGGTAATCAGGTAGCCGGAAATGACAAAAAAGACATCAACCCCGACAAAACCGCCGGGAACACCCGGAAAACCTGCGTGATACGCCACCACCGAAATGATGGCGATGGCCCGCAAACCATCAATATCGGGACGATACTTGCTGCCGGGCCGGGAAAAGGGGAAAAGCATCTTGAAAAACCTGTGGAAGACTGCCTGAATTCGGGAAATCCTGCTGCGGCGCAAGGGAAATCCCCTGCGCAATACCGGGAGGGCGCATTTTAGCGCATCTCACCCGGACTTCCTGTAGAACGGCATCCGCCTTCCGGCAACCGTGCCCCTCCGGTCAGCCCCAACTCCCCCCATCATCATTGACGATGGTGCGCATGGCCGTGAGTTTGATGATTCCGCCGCCAAAGCCCACTCCCGCCGGATCCGTCACATCCAGGTAAAAGGTTTCGTCAGGCTCCGAACGGGCGTCACCGATGATTTCCACCGGAATGACCGCCTGCTGTTCGCCGGGATAGAGCACCAGCGTGCCGTGCACCGCCAGATAATCCTCGCCCGCCCTGGCCGTCCCGCCCCGCGTGGCGTAATCCACATTCAGGTGTGGGTGGGGGTCCCTCCGCTCACCATTGAACTCCAACAGGAAAAACGCCAGGGTGGTTCCGCTGTTGCCCTCCGGCACCTGCTTTTGCACCTCTTCCGGCCGGTTGGGAGCCTTGGCGTACTGCCCGCGCAGTGCTTGATCGATCCACTGCTGATAATTGCCGGCCCGCTGCCAGAAGGCCATTTCCCCGAAACTGCTATTGCTCACGCTATCACTATCGGGATGCACGCCGCCCAAACTCAAGCTGGCCGAGTAACTGGCGATGCCGGCAATCTGCCCGTTGATGAAAGCCGGCCCCCCACTGTCGCCGGAAGCGACCATGCCCTCATCGACGCCCAAACCGGTGCCATTGCGTCCGATCAGTCGCCCGAGTGCATCCTGGGCATTGGCCCCGTTATCGAAATCCGCCACCAACTGGCTTCCCGCCAGGGGAGTCCAGCTCATAACCGCCCCCAGCTGGCTTTTCAGCGTCGCCGCATCGGCATCAAACTGATTGTTGGCCTTCAGCCGCAAAGCCCCCCCGGTGGATGAAGCGACTGCCCCGCCAGTGCCGCTCCCGGGAGCGCCGTAGCCCACCAGCGTCATCGTCTGGCCGATTTCATCGCCACTGCGGTAAAGCCCGTAGCGATCAGCCGCCAAAGGGGCGCTGCCGGAAAGCCAAAGGATGGCCAAATCGTTATTGGAATTGACTGGATCATAGCTGGTGATGACGCTCAGCTTGCTCGAAGCAAGTGTCTGAACCCCGGCCATGGTTTCGAACTGGACGCTGGCCACCGTACTGCCATGCTGGAACAGGTGGGCTGCCGTGAGAACGGCCTGGCCATCATAAAGCAGCACCCCGGTCCCGTAAAATCCGGCAACCGATATCCGCACCACGCCGTCGTACCCTTCGCCGGGGCCGGCCCGATAGCGGGAGTCGGTATAAGCACTGGCGGTGGTCACCATAGCATCAGCAGCCTGCAGATAAAAGGAGCGCTATTTTCCCGGAAGCACGCCGCCTCGCCAAGGAGAATGAAGGAAAAACGGCTTGCCGCCAGCGAACACGCTTGCCTCGGCCTCCGGGCCAGGCCGCGCCGCGCTCCGGCAGGCCGTCCTCGTCAGGCCGGCAGCACGCGACCGGCCAAGTCCCGGAGAGCGGACTCATTCATCGCCTCCTTGCAAGCGACCAACCACAAATCCAGGCCAAGCGCCCGGCGCTTGCCGGCAATCGTCGCAAAACCGGCGGCATGCAATTGTGCTGTCAGGGTTTTCAGGGTAAAGCCGCATTTGTGGGCCATGAAGGAATGGCCCGCCGCCAATGCCGGCCCATGCCCATAGAGAATGTCGAGCGGCGTAATCGCTCCGGCGGGAGAGTGATAGGCCGGATCAATCAGTTTGTCTTCCGCGATCAGGGCGCAAACCGCTTGCAAGTCCGGGCAGGTGACCACCAGAAACCCCGTCGGTTTCAATACCCGCAGGAACTCCCCGAGCACGGTCGGAACCTCGTGCGGATAGACATGCTCGATATTGTGGGCGGAGTAGATGGCATCGATGCTGCCGCTCTCCACCGCCGCCATGTCCAGCATTGAACCCACAATGTCCGGTTCATTGAGCGGGTCGATATCGAGACGAATTTCCCGCCATGCATCCCGGGGGAAACAGCCCGGCAAGCACGCCCCCCCCTGGCGATGACCGGGACCAACATGAAGCACGGTTTGACTGGGCATGATTGACTGATTCTCCAGAACATTCTGATGCAAGCTGACAAGGCATTTTTCCAGGTGGCCGGTAAACCCCGCCACATCCATCAAGGCAGAGGCCTCCATTCGGCTGCGCAGCCGGGCGCGCAGGGTTGCCAGGCGCTCGGGGCTGCCGGCCAACTCCACGGCAAGCCGCACATAATCGTCCGGGTCGCTGGCCGACAGTTCGGACAGGCCGATGGCGGCGAGAAAGGCCGCCGTCTGCCGGCTCACCACGCGACTCTGCGGCCAGGTCACCACCGGCACCCCCATCCATAGCGCTTCACAACTGGTCAGCCCGCCCGAAAAAGGAAAGGGGTCGAGAGCAATATCCACATCGGCGTACTCCTTCAACAGGTCTGCGTGAAAGGACGGGGGCCGCAAATCCAGGCGCTCCGGATCAATGCCGCGCCTGGCAAAAGCCTCCCGCACCCGCTGAGCATACGGCGCGTCATTGAAAGTACGCCACTTCAGCACCAGGCGTGATTGGGGAACGGCAGCCAGCACCCTGGCCCAGAGATCGAACACCCCGTCGTTGTACTTGCCGGTGTTGTTGAAACTGCCGAAGGCAATCCACCCCCGCTCCAGACAGGGCGGTGGCGACACCGGCGGCGCAAAAGGCACCGGCTGGTAGCACAGACGCCCGGCGGGCAGCGCCACAATCGGTTCGACAAACTGCGCCGCAGTCCCCGGCGGGGCATGCCAGGCATCGAGCAAGACGGCATCCATGCAGGTCAGCCCGGTCGTCGCGAAATAGCCCAGCCAGCTCACCTGCACGGCGGCAGGCCGATGGGCGAAAACGGTCAACCGGGAGCCGGCGGTATGCCCGGAAAGGTCCACCAGAACATCGATTCCGTCCTGCCGGATGCGTTCCGCCAGGGCGCCGTCATCGAGCGCCGAAACATCCCGGAAGTGACAGGCAGCGCGGATCTCGTCCGTCACCCAGTCTTTGGTCTGGCCGGCGCTGTAGGCAAAGGCTTCCACCCGCGCCATCGGCGAGCCGGAAGCATGGGCCTTGAGCACATCCCTGACGAACAGACCCACCGTATGCTGGCAAAAATCAGCGGACACATAACCGACACGCAGAGGCCGACCCTCCGGCGCAACGCCGGGCGGTCGAGGACGCTCTCTTCCGGCTGCCGCCAAGGCCCACCCTCCCCAGGCCCGGGCAGCGTCAAGCCGCTCCTGATCGGAAACATCCGGATCATATTCGAGGCCGATCACCGCATTCCGGCGAATAACCGGATGCTTGGGCAAATGCCGCAGCAACGCTTGGTAGAGACGCCGCGACGCACCATGATCACCGGCGTCCCGGGCGAGGTTGGCCAGATTCGCCACCGGCCTTGTATCCTCCGGAGCCAGACCGAGAGCCCGCTCAAAGCACTCCCGGGCTCGGCTGACAAAGCCGAAATCGAGGAAGAGCGCACCGACATCGAGCAGCATCCCGGCATTCTCGCCGTGGCGCTCGACCAGCTCCTGGCAGGCCGCCAGCATCTCCGGAAAACGTCCGGCCTGCGCCAGACCCCGGACGACCTGCAAGCCGCCGGTGTCTCCGCCTCCCTCGCCGCCGCGACTCAAAGCGCCCTCTGCACCCAGAACTGGTACATCCCCTGAAACAGGTAAGGGTTTTCCTCTTCAAACAGCGCCCACTGGTCAAGACGGGTTGCCGCAGGATCGTCGGGAAAACGCCGGCGGTAGGCATGGAGGGCACCGGGTTCGATTTCAAAACCAAGAAAAACCAGGCTGTTTTCCCTGAGGAAGGACTGGATTCCGGCCAATGTCAGATGATGCTCCTGAACATGAAAGAGCAGATCACGACAGGCACTGGTGCTGAAAAAATCCGGGGATTGCAGGGTATTTCCCAGATCAACCGTTGCCCGCGAACTCATCAGGTCCTGGCGGCAGCGGCGGATACCCTCGGCCGTCGATTCATAAGCCTGCTCGGCAATGTAGGCCCGCCCCCGGATAATATCCCGCCGCGCCACTTCACTGTAAAAACCGAGCAGCATGACCCCCCCCGGTCGCAGCAGCGACAGCAGTACCCGCCAGCCGGCAAACGGATCTTCGAGGTGATGCAGCACGCCGGAAGACTCAATGACATCGAAACGCCGATCAAGCCCCCCCAGTTTCATGATGTCCGCCTGAGCGTAGTCGATGGAGCCGATCCCCAGCTCCCGGGTTTTGCGCCGGGCGTAACAAATGCTCGACAGGCTGAGATCAATCGCCAACAACTTTGCATCCCGGTACCTGAGCGCCGCCTCGATCGGCTGCTGCCCGGTTCCGCAGCCGGCAATGAGAATTTCGGCGGGAGCGGACAAAGCCAGGGGGCGATAGTCTCCAAGGGGAAAACGCTGGCGGAGAATACCGTCGATACTCAAGGGGATGTTGGGATAGGCCGTCCTCACCCAGCGCGGATAGGGGTTCTCCTCGTACTGCTGGCGCACTGAAACGGACACTTCGCCATCAATCTCGGTCAATCGGGGAATTTCCCCCCGTGCCCGGATTTCCTCTGCCGGCTCCACCACCTGCTGCCGCAGGACTGCCGCAACGGGTTCCGGCCACGCCCGCTCGAGCAAAGCGCCAATTCCCGGAAGGGTATGCAAGGGAAAATAGCAGGCCAGGGCCAGCAGTCCTGCCGGGGAAATCGCGCCCCCGGCCAGCGCGGATTGCGCCAGGGCATCCCGTAGCGCCGCTGCTTGCCCGGCCTCGTCTCCGGACAAGGCGAAAACGTACTCGTTGATAAAACACTGCCGAGCCAGGGCCGCGTAAAAATCCAGGGCCGCATTCTCCGCCTCCGGGCGTTCTCCTCCCCCATGGGCTGCCGCCAGCAGGATCCGGCGGGCCAGGGTGAGAAAGCGCTCAAGCTCCCCATCGCAGACCGGGAGCGATACAAGAAGCCCGCGCAGGAGGCTGTCCGCCGCCACTGTTGCCAACCCCGTTTCGCCGTACAGCTCCCCCGCCGAAAGCCGTTGCGGCCAGGCCGCCACGGCCCTGGCCACCAGGCGCCCCACCTCCGGCTCCAGCTTGATCAAAGCGCAACAACTGTGCGCCACCAGCGCCGGACGACACCACGGTTCGGAAATGGCGCGCAGCAGGGCGTTGCGCAGAGCAAGCGGGCTATTGCCGAAGGAGACCCGCCGGGCGCTGTGCACCAGAACCATTCTGATGTCGCGCATTTTTCTCATTTCTCCGGGCCTGGCAAGCCGGTTGAGCCCCAGAGTCAAGGTTTGTTCGTAGTATTTTTGGGCCTGGGCAGGCTCCTTCCTGCTGGCCAGGAGGCAGGCAAGTTCGTGGCAGGCTTCGGCATAGTCGGCATTGCTTGCCAGCGCTTGCTCGAAACAGGTCTCGGCTGCATTCAGCGCCCCGTGCCGCCAGCGCAGAACGCCAAGGTTGAAATGCGCCTCGGCGTTTCCGGCATTCAGCGCCAGCGCACGCTCGAAACAGCTCTGCGCCTCCTCCATCCTTCCCAAATCCCGCAGGACGCAACCCAGCCCGCCATAGGCCTGGTCATCGTCCGGCTTCAGACTCAGCGCCTGGCGATAACTCGCCGCCGCCCCCTCCAGCTGCCCGCCATCCTGCAAGGCGCTCCCCACCACCCGATGCACCTCGGCATCGCCCGGCAAAAGCTCCAAGGCTTTCTGCAAAGCCTGTCGCGGATCCTTCCCCTGCTTGAACAAGGAAGTGCCAAGGATCTTCCAGGCCACGCCCGATTGTGGAAAGCGTTCGGTCAGGGAGCGCGCCAGCTGTTCCGCCTGCCCGTACTGTCCCTGTTGATGCAGGCCCACCAAGGCCGCCATCTCTTCATCCGCCCCCAGGCGCTTCGCCAGAGCCTCCACCGCCTCACCCTGCAAGCCCCGCTGCCGCCCGAGTTCGAGCAACTGTCTGGCAGCGCCGGCTTGCCCGGCTTGCTGCAAGGCCTCCGCATAGCTCAGCCAGTATTGCCCTTGCTCGGGAGCCTCCTCCAGCGCCAGCTTGAAATGGGGAAGACTGGCCTGGGTCTGCTGCCTCTGGAGCGCCAGCACGCCCAGATTGTGGTTGGCGTCGGGGTGCCGGGGCCGGGTCTCAAGGATGGCCCGGTAGAGGCGCTCGGCATCGGCAAGCTGGCCGGCCTGATGGAATCCGACAGCGTGTTGCAAGGCTTGCTCGACAGTCAGGGGCACAGATTGCTGCGGCAGTTCTGCTTGGGTCATGATCGGTATTCGCTACTCGGGTAAGCCGGAACACTCCGGGTGTTCCGGACCGCCCCCCCTATCGCAACAGGGCCGGCAAACGCACGGCGCTGGGCCGGGGGAGCAGGGGGGAGGAAACGTTTCGCATGGTACATCAAAGCCGCCCCCCGGCGAAGTTCCGCCGCCCCCCCGGAATCCCCGCCAACCTTCCCATCGGAGCAGCCAATCCGGTCATTTCCGGGCGCTCCGTTCATCTACAATACCGGGCATCCACTGACCGTGCCAATTCCGCCGCCCATGACCGACACCCCTCCTCCGCTCACCCTCGACCAAGCCCTGCAACAGGCGGTTGCCAGCCATCGGGCCGGCCAGCTTGCCGACGCCGAGCGCCTCTACCGGGCCATCCTTGAGACCCAGCCCCGGCACCCGGACGCAAACCACAACCTGGGCGTGCTCGCCATGAGCGTAAACCAGGCCGCAGCGGCTTTACCTCTCTTCAAGACAGCGTTGGAGGCCAACCCCTCGCAGGGACAATACTGGCTGAGTTACATCGATGCGCTGATTCATGCCGGCCAGCACCAGGCAGCCCGACAACTCCTGCTCACGGCTCGGGAAAAGGGGCTGCCGGAAGCGGAAGTCGGGCGCCGGCTAGCGGCCCTGCCGACCGAGCCGGCCGCCTTTTCCTGCCCCGCTGCGTTGGCCCTGCGCGAGGCCGGGCAGTACCGGGAAGCGGCCGCCGCACTGCATGCCTGGCTGGGCGAACACCCCAACGATGGAGAAGCCTGGGGCCACCTTGCCCATACCCTTCTCCTTGACCAGCAGGAAGAACCCGCCCGCGCCGCCCTCGACCGTGCCCTGGCCATTGCCCCGCAACACCCGGTCACCCTGCGCAACCATGCCCGCCTGCTGCTCAAGCAACAACAGCCGGAAGCCGCCCGCCAAGCGGCCCAGGCAGCCCACCAGGGCGATTCGCAAAATCCGGAAAGCTGGCTGGTTCTGGCAGCGGCCCTGACCGCCTGCGGCCAGGCCGACCAGGCCTCGGCGCTGCTCGAACAGACCATCGCCGCCCGCCCGGACTATGCCGAAGCCTATGCCAGCCGGGCCGTGCTCCGGCTGCGGAGCAACGACCCGGCCGGCGCCCTCGCCGATGCGGAGACAGCCCTGGCAGCCAAACCGCAGCTCGGACAACTGTGGAACCTGGTTGCGTCATTGCGCCACCAGTTCAACAACCTGCCCGGCACCATTGAAGCGCTGCACAAGGCCCTGTCCTTTGAACCGGACAATGTCGGAATCCTGGTCAACCTCGGCGAACTGCTCCGGCAAACCGGACAGACCACGCCGGCCATCGAATTGCTGGAAAAAGCCGCCACCCTCGCCCCCGGCAATGCCGCTGCGTGGACCAACCTGGGTGCCGCCCTGCAGGATGCCCGCAACCTGGAACAAGCGGTCAGGGCTTACGGCAAGGCCTTGTAGATCGCCCCGCAATCCGCCGGCATTGCCAACAATCTCGGCCTGCTGGCGAAAGAAGATGGCCATTGGGAAGAAGCCCTGCGCTATTTCGACCGCGCCCTGACCATCAATGCGCAGTACGCCGAAGCCTGTTGCAACCGGGGAACCGTTCTCCAGGCCCAAGACCGGCTGGAAGAGGCCGCCGCCAGCTACCGCCAGGCCCTGCTCATCAATCCGCACTACACCGACGCCCACATCAATCTGGGCGGCGCCCTGCGGGAGCTGGGGCAATTTCCTGCCGCCCTCGACAGCTTCGATCGGGCGCTGGACCTGGCGCCGAACCAGCCCGCCGCCCTGATGGGAAAAATGGCGACCTTTCTCGCCGACAGCCGCCACCCGGAAGCCCTGGCCTTCCTTCGGCAAACCATCGCCTCCTTGCCGGAAGGGACGGCATCCCGCTTCGCTCTGCAAATTGCCATCACCACCCTGATGCCTTTTGGCCGCTCCGGCTCGCTATTTTTTCACGCCTTGTTCGACAGCCACCCACAGATCACCACCCTGCCCGGCATCTATTTCAAGGGCTGGTTCGGCCATGCCGTCTGGGAGCGCTTTGCCCCGGCCAAGGGTGACCCGCACTGGCGGCAGAAACTGGTGGAGCGGATAGTGCAGGAATTCGAACCTCTCCTTGATGCCCGCTCGACCCGCAACGTGCCGGGCAATCCGATCCCCGCTGCCCGGCATCTGGCGAAAGCTTCCGGCTTCATGGAAATGGGCCCCGATCGGGACACCCCCTTCCGTATCGACCGCGAGGCATTTTCCGGCGCCCTCCTGAGTCTTCTGCAAGGGATGGAAAGCGTCTCGCAGAGCGACTGTTTCTGGCTCATCCACCAAGCCTTCGACCAGGCGGTTGGGCGCACGGAAAAGCGGCAGCACTGCTTCTACCACATCCATAACCCGGACATGTTCGAGTTCGCCAATTTCATCCGCCACTTCCCCCATGCCAGACAGCTTTACATCGTCCGGCAACCGGTCCAGAGCCTTGAATCGTGGATGCTGACCTCGCTGGAAGGATATTTCACCTCCGCCGACGACCGCCCTAGCGATGCCGGGCAAGAAGGCGGGCATCATTTGGCGGTGGCTTGGCTCGGGGCGGTAAAAAAGATCGCCGCCATGCTCTTTGAAATGCAGTCTCCCTTCCACGCCCTGACCGAAAGCCGGGGGGTGCGGCTTGAAGATGTCAAACGGGAAGCCTCCCGCAGCATGCCCCGGATCGCCGCCTGGCTAGGAGTTGCCGATGATCCGGCACTCTACGACGCCAGTTTTTGCGGCCTGCAATACTGGGGCCCCACCTCGAACACCACCGGAAAAATCACCGGTTTCGACACCAAGGCCATCGATCGCCCGGTCGGGCGGCTTTTCGGTGAGCGGGACCGGGTCATATTTGAAACCCTGTTCTGGCCCTTCTCCCGGCTCTATGGCTACACCTCCTGGGAGGAACCGGAGTTTCGCCGGAAACTGGCTGAAATACGCCCCTGGCTGGATGAACCGCTGCAATTCGAGCAGGCCATGTTCGAGAAAATGCCGGCTGACCGCCCCGCCATTGACCAGCTTTCGCCCTACTCCCTTCTCCATAGGTTGCTAAAATCGAACTGGACGACGCTCGACCGGAGCGGAACCTATCCCTGTTTGCTGGAACCCTTGAAAATCAACTGATGACTCCCCCCTTTTTTCGGCCCAAGCCCTGCCTCGACAACAATGAGTGAAGTGATCTGGATCACCGGTCTTTCCGGCGCCGGAAAGACCCCCCGGGCAGGAGAGGTGGCCTGCCGCCTGCGTCAGGCCGGCAAGGCCGTGGTCGTGCTCGACGGCGACGAGTTGAGGGAGGTCTTCGGCGCCGCGGCGGCAACCCCGCAAAACCATGGCCGGCAAGGCAGGCTGGCCCTCGCCATGCAATACGCCCACCTCTGCCGCGTCATTGCCGCCCAGGGATTGACCGTGGTGATCGCCACCATCTCCCTGTTCAAGGAAGTCCACACCTGGAACCGGGCCAATCTGCCCGGCTATTTCGAGGTATATCTCAAAG
This sequence comes from uncultured Rhodocyclaceae bacterium, assembly GCA_964536245.1. GTDB lineage: Bacteria > Pseudomonadota > Gammaproteobacteria > Burkholderiales > Rhodocyclaceae > CAZHVZ01. Next base: position 4,989 of record CAZHVZ010000027.1, on the reverse strand, counting down.
TCCCCCTGGAGGAACTGCGCCGCCGCGACCCCAAGGGAATTTACCGGCGCTTTGATGCCGGCGAAGTCAGCGATGTGGCCGGGCTGGATCTGGCCATTGATGAGCCGGAAGCTGCCGACTGGGTCGCCGATTTTTCGCCGGAGCGCTCGCTTGCGTTCCTGGCCGCTGAATTGCTCAATGAATTGATGGAGAAGAAACTGCATGAAAACTGAATGGGATTACACCGCCCTGGCTAACGCCTATCTTAAACGTCCGGATTACGCGGATGCGGCAATCGACGCCATGCTGGCCATTGCCGGCGCCGAAAAAGCTGACCGTTTTTGCGACGTGGGCGCCGGTGTTGCCCACCTGACCCTGATGCTGGCAGCGCGGCAGCTGGAAGTCACGGCGATTGAACCGAATGATGCCATGCGCGCCAACGGCATCAAACGCACCGAGGGCCTCGCCAATGTACACTGGCACGAAGGTACTGGCGAGCACACCGGGCAACCGGCTCAATCCTTCGATATGGTGACCTTCGGCAGTTCGTTCAACGTCTGTGATCGCGCCGCCGCCCTCAAGGAAACGGCGCGCCTGCTCAAACCCCGGGGCTGGTTCGCCTGCATGTGGAATCACCGCCAGCTGGACGACCCGATTCAGGCCGAAATTGAAAACATCATCAAGAAGAAGGTGGCAGGTTATGGCTATGGAACCCGCCGCGAAGACCAAACCGCCATCATTGACGCCAGCGCTTTGTTTCTGCCAGTGGTACACCTGGATGCACGCGTCATCCACGAGCAGACAATAGCCGAATGTGTTGAGGCCTGGCGCTCCCACGCCACCCTGGAGCGTCAGGCAGGCCCGGCCTTTGATGCCGTGGTTGAAGCCATCGCCGATTACCTGGACAGCCTCAAGGTCGCCACCATCGAGATCCCCTATTCCACCCATATCTGGGTCGCCCAATTGCGCTGAGGATATCGGGATGCCCCTCTCCTTCTCCACCAAAGCCGGCACCCTGGCCAGCTTGCAGGGGTGCCTGCGCTCGGCGCGGATCGCTCCGCTGCTGTGCCTGACCGTCGCCCAGTGG
>CAZHVZ010000027.1:2676-3913 GCA_964536245.1 uncultured Rhodocyclaceae bacterium | reverse complement strand
AACTGCTTGAACTTATCGAAGTTTGCCTGGGTCTGCATCATGGTCAGGCCGTTGGTGCTGGCGACCATCTGTTTGATCGTCAAAAACTTCTGCGGCTGGGCGCTATTGCACGCGGCGTCGCCCAGTGGCGGGCCGATCGCCCGGCCTGCCTGGAACGGATGCGGCCAGACCTAGGAGAAGGACCGTGGATCGTCCGCTCCAGTTGCCGGCAGGAAGACCAGGCCGGCGCTTCCCATGCCGGGGCTTACCTGTCCCTGCTGAACATTGCCGAAGACCAGCTGGAAGAAGCCATCGAGCGGGTCATCGCGGCCTACGGCGCGGAAGACCCCGCCGACGAAATCCTCATCCAGCCGATGTTGCGACAAGTGCGGCGTTGCGGCGTCGCCTTCTCGCACGACCCCAACACCTGCGCCCCCTACCGGGTGGTGAACTGGAGCGAAAGCAGCGACACCACCGCCGTCACCGGCGGTCAGGGCGGACGCACCTGGCTCACGGCAGCGCACTCCCCCCTGCCCCCACCGGCCAATCTGGCCGGAGTTGTCGCCTTGCTGGAAGAACTCCTCGGCCTGTTCGGGGAGCATCCCCTCGACATCGAATTTGCCGTCACCGGCCAGGGCCGGGATGAAGTTCTCTGGCTACTGCAAGCCCGCCCCCTGGTTCTGCTGCGGGCACCGGAAACAGCCGGCGACCAGGCCCGCCGGCTGCAATGCATCGAGGACAAGATCGCCCGGGGGATCCTGCCGCACCCTTTCCTGATAGGGCAGCGCACGGTTTATGGCGTCATGCCGGACTGGAATCCAGCCGAAATCATCGGCGTCCGTCCCAAGCCCCTGGCCCTTTCCCTCTATCGCGATCTGGTCACCGATGCCATCTGGGCCTATCAGCGCCACAACTACGGCTACCGCAATCTGCGCAGCTTCCCCTTGATGCCCCATTTTTTCGGGCTGCCCTATATCGACGTACGCCTGTCCTTCAACTCCTTCATCCCGGCCGATCTTGACGAAGGACTGGCCGGACGCCTGGTCGATCACTACATCGACCGCCTGCTGGCGGAACCGACCTTGCACGACAAGGTTGAATTCGAGATCGTTTTTTCCTGCTACACCCTGGATCTGCCGCAGCGGCTGGAGCGCCTGAAAGACGCCGGCTTCTCCCGGGAGGAAAGGGACACCATCGCCGACAGCCTGCGCCGCCTGACCAACCGCATCGTGCACCCCAAGACCGGGCTGTGGCGTGA
>CAZHVZ010000027.1:0-2666 GCA_964536245.1 uncultured Rhodocyclaceae bacterium | reverse complement strand
CACCAACGCCTGCGGGCACCCCACCCCGGGGCGGGGGCGGTATGATGCCGCCACGCTGGACCGGCTGGGGGCGCGCCGGGAACAACTGCTGGCCTCCGGAGCGGACCCCCTGGAGCGCGTTTACTGGCTGCTGGAAGACGCCAAGCGCTATGGCACCCTGCCCTTTGCCGGTCTGGCGCGGGCCGGATTCGTCGCCATCCAGATGCTCAAATCGCTGGTGGCGGTGGGAGTTTTTTCCCAGGCCGATTACGACGCCTTCATCGCCGGCATTTCCACGGTCAGCGGCCAACTGGCCAGAGACCGGGGCACTCTGGACCAGACCGCTTTCCTCGCCCGCTACGGTCATCTGCGCCCCGGCACCTACGACATTCTCTCGCCGCGCTACGACGAAGCGCCGGAACTCTATTTTGACTGGGAGCAAACGCCCCCGCTCAAGACACAAGCCGCCAAGCCCTTCTCCCTGACCCTGCAACAAATGCGCGAAGTCGCCGGCCTCCTGGAAACACACGGTTTGCAGCAAGACCCGGTCGGCCTGTTTGATTTCCTGCAAGCCGGCATTGAATTGCGCGAATTGGCAAAATTCCACTTCAGCCGCAATCTTTCCGATGCCCTGGCGCTCCTGTCCCAATGCGCCGCCCAGTGGGGCATTTCCAGGGATGATCTGGCCTATTGCGACATTGCCGCCTTCAAGGAATTGCACATTGCCGCAGCCGACCCCCGCGATGCCCTCCTGCGCAGCATCGAGCAGGGACGGGCGCGCTACCGGGAAACCCTGGCCACCTGCCTGCCGCCCCTGATTGCCCATCCCCGTGACGTGTGGGCCTTTGAATGGCCGGAAACCCTGCCCAACTATGTGACGCAAAAGCAAGTCACCGCTCCCGTGGTGAACGGCGAATCCCGCCATCAACTAAGTGGAGCCATTGTCTGCATCCCCAACGCCGATCCGGGTTATGACTGGCTTTTTTCCTATCCCATCGCCGGGCTGATTACCGCCTGGGGCGGGGCCAATTCCCACATGGCCATTCGCGCTGGAGAAATCGGACTCCCCGCCGTCATCGGCGCCGGCGAAGCGCTCTACAGCCGCTGGTCCGCCGCCCGGCGCCTGCATCTGGATTGCGCCGGAAGGCGGGTGGAAATCCTGGCATGAAAATCGATGCCGTCAGCCAGCCTAGCGCCCTCATTGCCGCCCGGGGCGACCGCCGCGATGCCCTCGACCAGCGATTGGTTTCCTTTCTCCGGGTGGCCGGTTGTCTCGCCGTACCGGTTCCCAATACTTTTGACTCCGCAGCCGATCACGGCAAATTGCCGGACGGCAGCCTGGCGCTCTGGCTGCAAGCGGTTGCTCCGGCAGCCATTGTCCTTTCCGGCGGCAATGACCTTGGCGCCTGCCCGGAGCGGGATCTGACCGAAAGCCGTCTCCTCGACCACGCCCGCCAACACCGCCTGCCGGCCCTCGGCATCTGTCGCGGCATGCAGATGATGGCAGTATGGGCCGGCGCCGCACTCAAGCCGGTAGCCGGGCACGTCCGTAGCCGCCACCAACTGCGGGGCAGCATCACGGGAGAAGCCAACAGCTACCATAACCAGGTTCTGGCCGGCTGCCCGGCGGATTTTTCCCTGCTCGCCAGGAGCGAGGACGGCGAAATCGAAGCCATCGGCCACCGTACCCTGCCCTGGGAAGGCTGGATGTGGCACCCGGAGCGGGAGACCCGCTTTGCCAAACGCGATATTGAACGACTGAAGGCCCTGTTTGCATGAACGCCATTATTCTCGCCGCCGGACGCGGCACCCGCATGAAAAACCTGACCGAGGAACAACCCAAATGCCTGGTCACCCTGCGCGGCAAATCCCTCCTCGACTGGCAACTGGGCGCCCTGCGCGAGGCAGGCATCCATCGCATCGCCATTGTCACCGGCTACCGCCGGGAGCTTCTTGCCAACCGGGGGCTGGTGGAATTCCATAACCCCCGCTGGGCCGAGAGCAATATGGTGACCTCGCTGGCCTGCGCCAGCGAATGGCTGCAATCCGGCCCGTGCATCGTCAGCTATTCCGACATTTTCTACAGCGCAGCCGCCGTACGTTCGCTCATCGACAGCCCAGCTCCCCTGGCCGTCACCTACGACCCGAACTGGCTGGAATTGTGGACTCAGCGCTTTGGCGACCCCTTGCTGGATGCAGAAACCTTTCGCCTGAAGCCAGACCATACCCTGGCCGAAATCGGCAACAAGCCGGTTTCCGTGGCCGAGGTTGAGGGTCAGTACATGGGCCTGCTGCGTTTCACCCCGCCCGCCTGGGAGGAAGTAACCCGTCTGCGCTCAGAAATGTCTTCCGCAGAATGTGACCGCATGCACATGACGGGAACGCTGCAAAGAGTCATCGAGGCCGGAAGGATGACAATTACGGCAGTGCCTTACTGCGGAGAATGGGGCGAGGTGGATTCTGCCGAAGACTTGGCAGCCTATCGCAACCAGAGCGCCAGTTGAGCGGGCTATCGGCCCGGCGATCACCACCTGCCGCATACATCAAGGTTGCAAAGTCAACGGCGGGATAACAACATCCCCGGTTGTTCTGGATTGCGAAGCTGACTACCATGTTCAGGGAAGCCACATTGCCTTGCAGCGGTTCATCCAGATTTGGCGCAATGCGCTGGAAAAATGTTTTGCAAA
>CAZHVZ010000026.1:15185-31705 GCA_964536245.1 uncultured Rhodocyclaceae bacterium | reverse complement strand
TGCCGCCTGAGTGATATCGACCTGCCGGAAAACAACCTGGGCCGACAGGGCGTCGATCCGCTTCTGCGCGGCGCTTCCCGGCACCGAGCGGCCCACCAGGCAAAGCAGCGCCCCCTTGGTCCGCCGGGAAATCTCTTCCGCCAGCAGCAAGCCGACGCCACCGGCGCCACCGGTAATCAGGTAGATTCCGCCATCCTGCCAAAGGGAGGAGCCGCTCCAGCCGGGGGCAGCAGGCATTTCCTCCCACACCCGTACCCGCCGCTTGCCCTCCTCGTAACGCACCTGGATATCGGTGCTGTTCTGCTCGGCCCGCAGCCGTCCGGCCAGATCCTTCTCGTCATTGCCCACCGTCACCACCTGGCAGCGCAAGGATCGGCTCTCCTGCGCAGCGGTTCGCAACAACCCGGCCAATCCCTCGAACAGGGAGGACTCATCCGTCCGGGGAAGCACCAGTTGCAAAAGGGCAGCCGGTGAACGTTCCCGCAGCAGGGCCTTGATCATCTCCAGAAGTTCGCGGGCGTAGGCGGTGTAACGTTCATGGATGGGCAGGGGGCGCCGCTCCAGCCGGCGGCATTCAGCCGGCGCCAGTGCGGCGGACAGGGAATCGTCCCAGACCGCCGGCTCTACGACAACCCCCAGGGGCCGTGCTGCATCCGGCACGTCCGGAGAGAGCATCCGCTCCGGCCAATGGGGGGTAAACAACAGCGGTCCCGCCGCCGGCACGGGCAGACTTCGGCTGGCACCGACAGGCGCCAGGACTGCCGCTGCCGGAATGGCTTCTTTGACGGCTTCCGGATGACGCTGGCCGGGCACCCAGTAGCGCTCCCGGACAAAGGGATAGGCCGGCAGGCTGATACGGCCTGGAACGGGCTGGCCCTGCCACAGCGGGCGCCAATCGACATCCTTGCCCAGCGCCCATTGTTCGGCCAGCTGAACAGCCAGACCGGTCGGCAACCCGACGTTTCCATGCACTCCCTCCGGCACCGCCTGCCCTTCGGCCAGCAGGGCCAGCTGCCGAATCAACTGGCGGCGGTCGGCCGCCAGCACCACCCCCCTCGCCTCGAAGGCCTCGCGCCCCAGTTGCAGGCCGTGGGCGACCGCCGGCAGATCGCTATCATCCAGCATTTCCAGCGCCGCCCCAACGCGCCGAAGCACTTCCCGCAGCCGTTCCGGGGTACGCGCCGAGAAGGGAAAAACTCCCGGACGATCGGGTTCAAAACCGGCAGCCGATGCAGCCGGCGGGGGGAGGTATTCCTCAATCACCAGGTGGGCGTTGGCTCCGCCAGCGCCGAAGGAAGAAATCCCGGCGATGCGGGGCACCGACTGCCACCCGGCAGCGGTTTTCCGGCGGGACCGGGGCCAGGTTTGCAGACTGCGCTGCACGACAAAGGGCGTGTCGGCAAAATCGATGGCCGGATTGAGCCGCTCGCTATGCAGGGACGGCACCAACTGGCCATGTTTGAGTTGCAGCAATAGTTTGCTCAATCCGGCAATGCCGGCAGCGCTTTCGGCATGACCGATATTCGATTTAACCGACCCGATGGCGCAGTAAGCCCGCTCGTCGGTATGGGCCTGGAACGCCCGGCTGATGGCGGCAATCTCGATCGGATCACCGAGGGAAGTGCCGGTCCCGTGGGCCTCGACGTAACTGATGTCCCGGGGATCGACCCCGGCCCTGGCGAGGGCGCGACGGATCACCGCCTCCTGGGCGCGGGGATTGGGCACCGCATAGCCGTTGGTCTTGCCGCCATGGTTGAGGGCCGAACCGCGAATGACGCCGTAAATATGGTCGCCATCCGCCCGGGCGCGGGCCAGGGGCTTGAGCAGCACGGCGCCGACTCCCTCGCCCGGCACGTAGCCGTCCCCTCCTTCGCCAAAACTTTCACAACGACCGGTGCTGGAGGTGAAACGTCCCTGGGAAAGGGCCAGGTATTTGTTCGGATGCAGGGTGAGATTGACCCCGCCGGCCAGCGCCACCTCGCAACTGCCCGAACGCAGGCTCTCGCAGGCCAGGTGGATGGCCGACAGGGAGGAGGAACACATGCTGTCCACAGCCAGGCTGGGACCGTGGAAATTGCCGAAATAGGAGACCCGGTTGGCAATGGACGCAGCGCTGCCGCCCAAGGCCAAAGGCTGACCGCGCAAGGTGCTTTCAGCGCCGTAAAGCTGGTACTCCTCGTACATGACCCCGACAAAAACACCGACACTGGCACCGGCCAGGGGCGGCTCGGCTTTTTCCAGTGCGGCGCGGGTATAGCCGGCATCTTCGATGGTTTCCCAGGCGCATTGCAGGAAAAGGCGCTCCTGGGGATCAAGGTAGGCGGCCTCGCGGGGCGAGATATTGAAAAACTGCGGATCGAAGCAGTCGGCATCCGCCAAAAAGCCGCCCCATTTGCTGTTGGTTTTGCCCGGTGTGCCCCGCACCGGATCAAAATAGGCCGAATGATCCCAGCGACTGGCCGGAACTTCGCTGATGCAGTCGCGACCGGCAACCAGATTGGCCCACAGTTCCGACATATTGTCAGACTCCGGATACCGTCCGGCCAGGCCGATGATGGCAATTCCCTCATCAACCGCCACCGGCTCGACCGTCGCCGCCGCCACCGCCGGCCCGGACGGGGTCTCCGGGGCGGACGGAGGGCTGTCCTGGGTAAATAATCCGCTCAGGCGCTCACCATGCTGCCGGACCAGATGGGCGGCCAGGTCGGCCAGAGTCTGATGGTCGAAGAAAAGGGTTTTCGGGAGCCTGCCGAACTCTTTTTCCAGTCGGTCGGTCAGCCGGGTGATCATGATTGAATCAATGCCGTAGACCTCAAGAGCCGCCGAGGGATCGATTTGCTCGATGCTCAGGCCGGCCTCCTCGCCAATCAGCCCTGCCAGGTAACGCAGGGTTGCCGCCTCAAGTTCCGGCTGCGGAAGCGTTTTCAGTGGCGTCTTTGCCTTTCCCGATGGCCGTTCCGCCAGCAGACGCACCGAGAAGCCGCGTACTTGAAGGCAGATGCGCCCTTCCGCATCTGCCAGATCGAGATCAATGCGGCGCACCGCACCACTATCGGATACCAGCCGTCCATGCACGAGCAGGGGGGAAGCGACTGGATGAATAAAGTGCAGGGCTTCGAGAACAAAGGGCAACGCGGCCCGACTTTCCCCGGCGGCATCGGCAAACAGGGCCAGACAGGCCTGGAAGGCGCCGTCGAGCAGTACCGGGTGAATGGCAAAGACCATGCCGGAAGCCGCCGCAGCGGGCAGTTCGAGGCGGGCGAAAAACTCACCCGGCCCGGCCTGCAAGCCGGCAACCACTCGGAAAGCCGGGCCATAGTTAAGCCCGAGGGCGTCATAGGACGCATAAAGCCAGTCCGGCGTCAGGCTGCGCTGGCAGCGTTCGGCAATTTCCCGCAGGTTCAATGGTTCAGGAGCCGAGACAAGCAACCGGGGAGCAAGGCGTCCCTGAACGTAAACCACACGCTCCGGACCGTCTCCCGCACTGATTTGAAAGGCCTGCAGTTGGCCATCCGCCTTCAAGCCGATCCGCATGGTGGCGGGCAGCCTGTCCGCTGTCACCGGTTGCAGCCAGACCACCTGTTCAAGAGTCAGCGCCGGCGGATTGCCGCTCAGGCCATTGATCAGGCCATGCGCCATGCGGACAAGCTCGATACTCATGGCGCCAGGCAGTACCGGCTCTCCCTTTACCCGGTGGTCGCGCAGATAGAAATCGTCACGGTTCAAGGGCCACAGGGCCGTACCGTCCCCGCCAAGGCGCATGGCAGGGGTAGGCAAAACCGTTTTTGCCCCGGACTGCACGGGCGAAACCCCGATCTGGTATGTGTCCCGGGCAAAGGGGTAGCCGGGCAAACCGAGACGGCGACCGTTCAGCCGCTGCGGCCAGGTGATGTCGGCTCCGCGCACCCACTGCCTCGCCATGTCCGCCGGGGAACCGGCTGCCGGGGCAAGCCCGGCCTCTGACTTGCCCGCGAACACCGCTTCCGGTTTTCCGTCGAGCCAGCCCTGCAAAGCCGCGTGCAAGGCGGACAGGGATGAGACCGCCACGGCCAGCCGGTATTTCATCGCCTCCCGGCCAATTTGCAGGGTCCATGCAAGATCGGGGAGATCCGCTTCCGCCAGGCGGCCACTGGCCAGAACGGCAAGCAGTTGGCGGACCTGTTCCCGCAGGGCCTCTTCATCCCGTGCCGAGAGGGGGACGAGGACCGGCAGCGGCGACGGCGACGCAAGCGCAGAAGTGACCGGCTCTTCCCAGGCTTCCAGCACGACATGGGCATTGACCCCGCCAAATCCGAAGCTGCTGACTCCGGCGCGAAGGGGCAGCGGTTTGCCCTCGGCATCCACTCCGGAATTCCAGGGCTGTTTTTCCCGGACGATAAAGAAGGGACTGTCGGCAAGATCGATATACGGGTTCAATTCGCTGCTGTGCAGGCTGCGCACCAGGGTACGGTGCCGCATCTGGAGCAGGACTTTGACCATGCCGGCCATGCCGGCTGCCAATTCGAGGTGACCGATATTGGTTTTGACCGAACCGATGCCGCAGGTACTGGCCGTTCCCGCTCCCAGATCACGGAAGGCCGATTTCAGGGCATTGATTTCCACCGGGTCGCCCAGTGCCGTACCCGTGCCGTGGGCTTCGATATAGCCAACCGTAGCAGCCCCCACTCCGGCCCGGCCATAGGCGGCCTTGAGCACTTCGGCCTGGGCAGCGGTATTGGGAGCGGTCAGGGAATTGGCGCGTCCGCCGTGGTTCACCGCACTGCCCCGCACCAGGGCGTAAATGTGATCCCCGTCCCGACGGGCATCGGAGAGCCGGCGCAGCACCAGCATGGCCACCCCTTCGCCCCGGACATAGCCATTGGCCTGAGCAGAGAAGGTCTTGCAGCGGCCATCCAGGGACAACATGCCGGCCTTGGCGAAATTGATGTGGGCATCCGGCGTAACGATGGTGTTCACCCCCCCGACGACGGCCATTTCGCAATCACCGGCCCGCATGGACTGAATGGCCCGGTGCAGGGCCACCAGGGAACTGGAACAGGCTGTTTCAATCGGCTCGCTGGGACCGTGCCAGTCCAGGAAATAGCTCATGCGGTTCGGCCCTACCGACGGAACCGCTCCGGTCGCCACATAGCCTTCGCCCCCGCTTTCTTCACCAACGACTTCCCGGTAACCGCTGGAAGATGTGGCAACAAACAGACCGACCATCCTCCCGGCCAGCGAACGGGGCGCATGGCCGGCATCTTCCAGGGCTTTCCAGACATGCATCATGAGCTGGCGCTGCTGGGGATCCATGAGTTTGGCTTCCCGGGGAGAAATACCGAAAAAGAGCGGGTCAAACTCGAAAACCCCGTCCATGAAACCGGCAAAACGGATATTGGTCCGGTTCGGCTCGATTTTGGGGTCGCCGTAGACCTCCCGCCAGTCCCATCGGTCGGCAGGAATTTCGCTGATGCAGTCCTTTCCGTCGATCAGGTTCTGCCAAAAGGCATCGACATCCCTGGCCATGGGGAAACGGCAACTCAGGCCGACAATGGCAATGGGGTCGGTTTCCTCGCCCAGCGCATCGGGCCAGGGAATGATTTTTTGCGCGGCTTTCGGCGGCAAGCTCGCGGGCTGGGCCGACGATGCTGGGTTCGACGCGGCCGGTATGGCAGAAACCGGCGCTCCGGCGGCAAAGGCCGGGGTATCGGCAAGATGCCGGGCGAGCCGCCCGAGGGTGGCAAACTCGAAGAAATCCGCCGGCGTCAGGGAAAGGCCGAGTTCGGCATTCGTTTTGTTGGCAAAACCGGTCATGGTGATGGAATCGAAACCGTATTCCCCGAGTTCGGTGTCCGTTTCAAGAACCTCCGGCTCGACTTCGAGAACACGGGCGGCGATATTCTTCAAGGCGATCAGGGCGCGGGCTTCGCGCTGAACCGCCGATTCCGGCACGGGAGCAGGAGTTTCCACCGCAGCAGCCGGAGCCGGAACGTGCGGCACCGCTGGTTCGATCATCGGCAAGGCGGCTTCCTGGTGACGGAGGACTGGAAGCGACGGAAGAGCAGGCAACGGCAGGGACGCCTCGTTCACCCAGAAACGATCCCTGGCAAAGGGATAGCCCGGCAAAAGCAGGCGGCGCAGGCTACGATTTTCCGGGAAGAGCATACGCCAATCCACCACCAGCCCCCGCACCCACAATTGCAGCAGGCTGTCATGCTTGCCCCGGACCGGCAGACTGGCCACGGCCTGCCGCATTTCCTCGTCACCGTCCAGGATCGCCAGGGTATCGCGATGGGGCTTGACCTGCCCGACATGGAGGCCAGCCAGGCCCTCCTTCCTGCCCTCGGCAAACGCCTGCAAGGACTCGCGCAGCTGCCGGTGGTTGCCGGCCACGAAGGCCAGGCGGTGTTCCATGGCATCCCGCCCGGTCTGCAAGGTCCAGGCAATTTCCGCCAGCGGCATGTCGTCCCGGACGGCGGCCGCCAGTTGTCCGGACGCCAGCGCCAGCTGCTCGGCGGTTTTGGCCGAGAGCAGGATCAGCGCCGGACCGGCGGCTCCCTGCGGGCCGGCGGCCGGGGGAAGGTATTCCTCGACCACCAGATGGGCATTGCTGCCGCCAAAGCCGAAACTGCTGATACCGGCCCGGCGCGGCAGCTCCCGCCCGGCAGCATCTCGGGGCCGGGGCCAGGGGCAGTTTTCCCGGACAATCCGGAAACGGCTTCCGGCCAGCTTCAGGTAAGGATTGAGGGTCTCGCTGTGGAGGGTGCGGATCTGGGTGCCATGAGCCATCTGCAGCAATACCTTGGTCAGGCCGGCTACCCCTGCCGCCAGTTCCAGATGGCCAATATTGGACTTGACCGAGCCGATGCCGCAGGGAACGGACGGCAAGGGGCCGAACTTTGTTTCTGCCTCGCGATCCAGCTCGGCAAAGGCGGACAGCAGGGCTTCGACTTCAATCGGATCGCCCAGGGGCGTGCCGGTTCCGTGGGCTTCGATATAGCTCACGGTGCGCGGATCCACGCCTGAACGGCGCCAGGTGCGACGCAGGAGGTCGGCCTGGGCACGAGGATTGGGGGCGGTCAGGGAACTGGCGTGACCGCCATGGTTCTCCATGCTGGCGCGGATCACCCCAAGGATGGTGTCGCCGTCCCGTTCGGCCTGGCGCAAGCGCTTGAGGTACACCAGTCCGAGTCCTTCGCCCCGGGCGTAGCCGTTGGCAGCAGCGGAAAAGGGCTTGCAGCGTCCGTCCGGAGCCAACATGCCGGCCTTGTCGAAGCCGACAAAGGCTTCCGGCCAGAGAAGCGTGTTGATGCCGCCGGCAATGGCCGCGTCACAACTGCCCCCGTGGATGGCTTCGATCGCCCGGTGAATCGCCACCAGGGCACTGGAACAGGCCGTTTCGACGGCCACGCTGGGGCCATTGAAATTGAAGAAGAAGCTGATGCGATTGGGCCCCAGGGAAGGGGCCAGGCCAGTCATCGAATAGCCTTCGACTCCCTGCCCGGAACCCGAAGCCAGGCGGCCATAACCGGAATCGGCAATACCGATGAAGACACCGGTACGCGAACCGCTCAGGCTGCGCGGAGCAGTGCCGGCCCGCTCGAGCAGGCGCCAGGCCTCAACCAGCAAGCGACGTTGTTGCGGATCCATGGCTCTGGCCTCGGGCCGCGACAAGCCGAAAAAGGCCGGGTCGAACTCTCCCAGTCCGTCGATGAAGCCCCCCCACTTGATCCGGGTGCGGTTGGCCTCCTTCGCCGGATCACCCCACCAGGCCCGCCAATCCCAGCGCTCGGGCGGAATTTCACCGATGCTGTCGTGCCCGGCTTCAAGATTTTTCCAGAACTGTTCAGGGTCACCGGCCCCGGGGAAGGTGCCGGAAACGCTGACGATGGCAATCGCCTCATCGGAAGACTGCCCTTGCGCTCCTTCACTCCGCCGGAATGACGGCATCACCGAACCGACCGGTGCCGCCGGCGGGACAGCCGGTGCCGCCGGCGCATCCGGATTTTTGGCCGGAGCACGGATTTCCCGCTCCGGTGCTGCCACGGCAATTCCCAGGCAGGCTGCCAGACGGGCGCCATGATCCGCCGCCAGTCCCTCGGCCAGCCGGGCCAGGGTCGGATATTCAAAAAACAGGGTGGGCGTGATTTCCAGACCGAACAGCTCATTCAGCCCATTGGCAAACTGGGTGAAGCCGATGGAATCAAATCCATACTCGGCCAGTTCCACTTCCGGATCGAGGTCACCCTCGGCCACTTTCAGCAGGGTGCCGGCGCAACCGGCCAAGGCCGCCAGGAGCGGCGCGCGCAGGCTGTCCATCGAGGGGGCCGCCGGCACCACCGACGCAACGCCCAGGCGGGCCGCAAGCCGAGCGCCATGATCCGCCGCCAGCCCGTCGGCCAGCCGGGCCAGGGTCGGATATTCAAAAAACAGGGTGGGTGTGATTTCCAGACCGAACAGCTCGTTCAGCCCATTGGCAAACTGGGTGAAACCGATGGAATCAAATCCATACTCGGCCAGTTCCACTTCCGGATCGAGGTCATTCTCGGCGACTTTCAGCAAGGTGCCGGCACAGTTTGCGAGGGCGCGCAGAAGCGGTACGCGCAAGGCCTCCCGCGTCACAACCGGGGATGCCGCAGGCGGCGCGACCGGAGCCTGTGGCTGGTTCTGCGTGGCGATCAGGCGGCGCAGGCGGACCGGGTCGCCCGGCGCCACCAGGCTGCGGGTGATCTTGCCGGCCAGAATGCGGGCCAGCGCGGAAAGTCCGTCCGGGCTCTCGAGAACATCAAGGCCGGAAGTCTGCCGCATCAGGCGAATGGCGTCCTCGGACATCCCCATGCCCCCCTCCCGCCACAGCGGCCAGGCAATGGACAGCGTGCGCCCCTGGCAAAGCCCCTGTTGCCGCCGGAGTTCCCGGGCCTCGGCAAAATCATCGAGAAACGCGTTGGCAGCCGAGTAATCCACCTGTCCCGGATTGCCGAAGACACTGGCCAGGGAACTGAACAACACCAGAAAATCCAGCGCTCCGTCCCCCAGGGCACGATCCAGATGTCGCGCGCCCTCCACCTTGGCTCCCAGCACCGGAGCAATTGAAGTACCGGTCTTGTGGGTCAGGGGCAGATCCTGAATGATCCCGGCGGCGTGCATGATGCCGGTCAGGCGGCCCTCGGTCTGGCGGATCCCTTCAACCAGGCGGGCAACGGCCCCGCCATCGTTCATGTCGACGACCTGATAGCTGACCTGCCCACCGGAATCCTGCATCCCGGCCAGCCAGTCCGCGCGCTCCCCGATCAGGGTTGAGCGGCCAGCAAGAACGATCCGGGCGCCGGGCGCCCGAGTGAGGATGTCCCGCACCAGCAGGCGGCCGATACCGCCGGCACCGCCGGTAATCAGATAGACCCCGTCATCGCGCCAGGGCGACGCCGCCCCTTCCTGGCCGTTTTCTCCGCTCAGTTCGCGCCATACCGTTTGCCACAACTGCCCCTTCTGCAGGCGCAAATCGGCCAGCTGAGGCACGGCCAGGGCAGCCTCGAGAGCCTTGCCCAGGCTGTTTTCCTCATCCACCCGGACCGTTTGCGCCCACAGCCAGGGATGTTCGAGATGGGCTGTTTTCAACATCCCGACCAGTCCGGCCAGCTCCTGCCCTGCCCCATCCAGCACCAGTTGCAGCAGCAGGGGGCGCGCCGGACGCGGCGCATCGGCGACGATCGATTGCAGGAGGCGCAAGAGCTCTCCGGCAGCCTCGCCGAAAGCGGGAACCCTTCCATCCGGCCGGAGCAGCAGAACCCGGCATTCACACCCCGGCAAGGCACGTTCAAGCCCGGCCAGACGTTCCGGCGAACCGTGGCCGAGAACAACAATGCGCCGGGAAAAATCCGTGGCCGACCCGGCCTGGGCGTTTGCGGCCTCTTCCCAACCGGCGGCGTATATGAGCGCTTCCGGGCGGTCGGGTCCACTCCGGGCGGCAGCCAGCACACGGGTACTGAAACCGCTCAGGCTGACCCGGAGGAAGCCGTTTTCGTCGAGCAGGCTCAGTTCCAGGGAACGCACGGCGCCCCCGGCCGAGGTCTTGCCATGACGCACCAGAACCCACATGCCGGGCGTGCAGGGGCCATGGATTTCCAGGCGGTCGAGAGCGAAAGGCAGTGCGGTCTGCTGCCTGCCCCCTTCTTCCAGAGTCATGCCGAGGGCGGACTGCAAGGCTCCGTCGAGGAGACTGGGATGCAGGACAAAGTTGGCAAACTCGTCGGTCAGACCTGCCGGCAGATGCAGTTCGCCAAGGACACTGGGCTGCCCCTGGGCATCCCGTCCAAGATGCAGGGAACGGATTGCCCGATGGGCCGGGCCGTAATCAATACCGATCCCGTCAAATACCCGGTAAACCTCTTCATCGCGCAGTTGTCGCGGGTGCTCGACGAGCAAAGCGGGGATATTCAGGGGTTCCGGCGAGGCAAGAGTTTCTCTGGCCGCCAGACGGGCCTGGGCATGGAGCTGGAAGGTTCCGTCCGCTTCGGCACTGCCGATTTCCATCCGGGGCCAGCCGCTGGCATCGTCCACCAGGCGGATGTCCACCCGTCGCGGCGCGGTCACCCGTAGCGGCTTCTGCCAGATCATCTGACGAATGCAGAAATCCCGCAGCCCTCTCGCCTCGGCCACCCGCTGCACCAGCTCCAGATAGGCGACGCCGGGCAGGACCGGAACGGCATTGACCCGGTGATCGGTCAGAAAATGCTCCTGTCCGGAAAGCATCAGGGTATAGCCAGCCGTTCCGTGTGCCTGAGGAGTCAATCCCTTTCGCGGAGCAACAACCTCCTTTTCCGGCAGCCAGAAGCGCTTGTGCTGGAAGGGATAGGTGGGCAGGTTCCGGCGCCGGGGGCGGCCATTTTTCCAGGCGGAATCCCAGTCCACCCCTTCTCCCTTTGCCCATCGGCTGACCAGTTCACCGGCCGGCAAAGCAGCCGGATCGAGGGCGTTGTTGGGCGTGGAGTCGCCTCTCGGCAGTTGGCCGACCACGGCCAGCCCGGCCCGGCCCTGAAGAAAATCGGCCAAAGCTGCCGCCAGCTGGCTGCTGTCGCTGGCCGGGCAAGCCAGGCGAAAACGCAGGGCATCCCGCCCGGTTTGCAGGGTGCAGGCCAGTCCGGAAAAGTGCTCCGGGGACAACGGTCCCTGTTGCCCGAGCCAGGTGTGGAGGGCCTCGGCGGCTGCCCGCAGAGCCGCTTCGCTGCGGGCCGACAGCGGTATCACCAGAGGCTGGGCGGAAAGTTCGACGACGGGCGATGCGCCCCGGTATTCCTCCAGTACGAGATGGGCATTGGCGCCACCCGCGCCAAAGGAACTGATGGCAGCGCGCCGGGGCTGTTCGCGGCCCTCCAGCAGCGGACGGTTCCAGGCACTGGCCTGAGGCAGCAGCTGAAAGGGCGTTCCTTTGAGGTCAATCAGCGGATTGGGCTTTTCGCAATGCAGGCTGCGATAGCGCTGGCCATCCTGCATGGCCAGCACCAGCTTGATCAGCCCGGCCACCCCGGCGGCGGTCTCGGTATGGCCAATATTGGATTTAACCGAACCAATGCCGCAGTGGGGGATTTCCGGTTCTGCCAGTCCGCGCTCGCGATAGAGCTCGGCAAAGGCGGTTTTCAGCCCCTCGATCTCGATGGGGTCACCGAGAGGAGTGCCGGTACCATGGCACTCGACCAGGGTGATGCTGCGGGGATCGACATCGGCCTGGCGGTGGGCCTCCAGGATCAGATCCGCTTGGGAGCGGGGATTCGGCGCTGTCAGGGACCCGGCCGCACCGCCGTGGTTTTCCGCCGAACCGCGA
Organism: uncultured Rhodocyclaceae bacterium; assembly: GCA_964536245.1. GTDB lineage: Bacteria > Pseudomonadota > Gammaproteobacteria > Burkholderiales > Rhodocyclaceae > CAZHVZ01. Next base: position 19,908 of record CAZHVZ010000026.1, on the reverse strand, counting down.
ATCACGGCCAGAATGTTGTCCCCATCCCGTTCCGCCAGATCCAGGCGCTTGAGCAGCACGGCGCCAACGCCTTCAGCCCGGACATAACCATTGGCCTCCGCGCCGAAGGTCTTGCAATGGCCGTCAACACTGAGCATGCCCACCTTGGCGAACATCATGTGCTGCATGGCGGAAAGGATCAGATTGGAGCCGCCGGCGACCGCCATTTCACAGCCTTCGTGACGGATGCTCATGACCGCTCTATGCACCGCCACCAAGGAACTGGAACAGGCCGTATCGATCACCTCACTGGGGCCGTGCACATCGAGCAGGAAAGAGAGCCGATTGGGGCAGAAAACATGCCCCAGGCCCGTCATCTGCATGGCTTCCATGACTGCCTGCCGGTTGGCCAGAGCCACATAGTCAAGCAAGTTGATTCCGAGAAAAATACCCACCTTGCGGCCAGCCAGGGCACCCGGTGCATACCCGGCACTCTCCACCAGCTGCCAGACGCACTCGATGAACAGCCGGTGCTGGGGATCCATCAGCTCGGCTTCCTTCGGCGAGATATTGAAGAAGGCCGCATCGAACTGGTCATGCCCCTCGACAAAGCCGCCGTACTTCACATTACAGAAGGCCCCCTTTTTCGGATCGCCCCAGATCGCCCGCCAGTCCCAACGGTCAGCCGGAATTTCCTGAATACAGTCATCCCCGTTGCGCAGATGCTGGCGAAAGCTCTCCAGGTCCGGGCTGCCGGGAAATTTCCCGGCCATGCCAATGATGGCCACTGGCGTAGCAGCCTGGTCTCCCGGAGAGGGAGCCCTTGGTTGCGCAGGAAGCGCCTGGGCCGGCAAGGATTGCCCGGCATCCGCCGACGGCCTGCTGACCGGAGCACGACGCACGCCATGGCGGGCCAGCCAGTGGTCGATGGCTGGCCGGGAAGTATCTGCCGGCAGCTCACCTGCCGTCGCGGAGGGCCCGGTTTCCGGCGGCGTGCAGCCCCCTGCGACGCCCGGATCTGGCGCACCGGCAGGCATCGCCACCGCCGCCACCGGCACCGCAAGGGCCGCGTAATGCCTGGTAATGGCAGCGCCGTGGCGGGTTTTCAGGATGGTGCAGAGTTGGTTGAGGTTCTTGGCTTCAAAAAACGTGGTCGGAGCAATGGAAATTCCCAGAAACCGGGAGATCTGGGCCATCAACTCGGTAATGGCAATGGAGTCGGCGCCGTAGTTGGCGAGATTTTCCTGGGGATCAAAACGCTCTTCCGGAACCCCGAGGGCTGTCTTGGCCAGACGGGCAACGTCTTCCTCCAGGCGGCGGTCCGCTGGCGGCGGCTCAATTTCCGCCACCTTGGCAGACGGCGCAGAGGCCGGCTTGGCCGCTTGCCGGCGGTGCGCCGCCCGGGCCATCAATTCCTGCTCGATCAGGTTGCGCATGCCTTCGCGCAGTGCCTGCCCTGACTTGTTTTCAGCATCCATGACCTAACCTCGACCTTCACTGCCTACCTGTTGAACCAACCGACCGATCCTACTGTTCAAGCATGTCCCGGTATTTGCGCATCTGGGCCAGGAGTTTCCAGAGATCCGCTTCCCACTGATGGCGGTAGGACTGGACAAAATAGGCTTGACCGAGATCCGGTTTATCCCGGAGCTTGGCCTCGAGAAAGGCCTGCAAGCCCGGTGTTCGTCCGGCCAGGGCGCAAGCATAGCTGCGCACGAAGGCCCCCTGGGTTTTCAGGCCGTCCCCGAGCCCGCCGGCCGCATTGATGAAGCCCATGAACAGCAAGTTGTCATGATTGCGCGGCACGGCATGAAGGAACAGATCGGGAATGCCGGAACGCCACTCGAGCAGCCCCGGATCGAGAAAGGAGAGATCCCGCTCATAACCGGTGGCGTACAGAATGAGGTCCGCCTCCACCGTGCTGCCATCCAGAAAATGCACCTGGCGGCCTTCAAATCCCCGGATATCGCCTTTCGGTACGATATCGCCGTGGCCAATGTAGTAAAGCAGCTGGGAATTCATCACCGGATGGGCACCATCCAGGGGGTAATCCGGCTCCGGCAGGCCGTAATCCGTACCGTCGTAGCTGGCCAGCTTGAATACCTGTTCGATATACGCCAGGGTCTCCTCCTTGCTGCCGAACTTGCTGCCCAGTTCCATCATCCACTGGGGGGTCGGCTTGCCGGCAACAAATTTTGGCTGGTAGTAATAACCCCGGCGCGTACTGTGCCAGACCCCGCTGGCGCAGTGCACGGCGTCCACTGCGATGTCGCAGCCGGTATTGCCACCGCCGATGATGAGTACCCGCTTGCCCCGCAACTGGTCCGGCGACTTGTAATCAACGGAGTGAAGAATCTCCCCGGTGAAGGTTCCGGCATAGGGCCGTTCCGGAAAATGCGGCTTGTTTTGCAGGCCATTGCATACCACCACCAGCGGATAACAGGCGCTCCGGTCATTGCCCCAGCGCAACCGCCAACCGCCGGCCTCCGGTTGCAGGCTTTCTATCCGCGCATTGAAGCGGGCATGGTCGTAGATGCCGAATTGCCGGGCATAGGAGCGGATGTAGTCGAGCATCTGCCGGTGGTTGGGATACACCGGGTAATCCTCCGGCATGGGAAAATCCTGGACCTGGGTGTTGAATTTCGGGGAAATCAGGTGCAGCGAAGGATAAGTCCTGCCGCAAGGCGCATCGCCATACCAGACACCGCCGAAGTCGTCGGCCGCTTCATAGATGTCGAAATCGATCCCGCCCTCCGCCAGTTCCCGGCCAATACCGATGCCGGTGGGTCCGCCGCCAATAATGGCAACCTTGATGGGTGCTGTCATGGTTATTTCTCCCTTTTCAATCACAACTCAAATCGCAATTCACCGAGAGCGTCCAGTCTTTCGCTCATCAGCCCATCCATCCACAGTCCGGGCTTGCCGGCCAGATCAAATACCACGGCGTTCAGGCAATGGCGGTTCCCTTCATCCCGACTGACGCAAATCCACCCCTCGTCGGCAGCCGGCCCGTCCCGGTACAAGGATTCCAGAGCCAAGGGAAAGCGCGGTCCGTCGAGACCGGCTTCCTGATCGAGAAAGACGGCCAGTTGCCAGACCGCGTCGAGCATCAGCGGATCGAATCCGAGGGATGCCTCGCCGGGCGGACGGCTCCAGCGGGCCCGCACGCCTGACCCGCCACGCTGCACGGTGACGATGCCTCGTGCCGCCGGCCGCCTTGCGCGGAAAGCTGCCGTGCACTCCTCTTCCGCTTCTGGCAACGGCAGCACGGGCCGGACAGCCTCCCCCTCACCGGCCAGCCACAGCTCGCCGACCTGGCAGGCTATTCCCTGTTCCTCTTCCGCCCCGATACGATAAAGCCAGCCGCCTTCGGCTGTCTGCACCTGCACCGCCAGCTGCCGTGATGCGCCGTTGATACGCAGCGGCGGCCCCCAGACCAGATGGCGTACCCCGAGTACGGCCTTGCCGCTGGCCAACTCGCCGGCAGCACGTGCCATTTCCGGGTAGAACAATCCGCTCAGCAGGCGTTCTCCCGCCACGGCAAAGTGGCTCAGATAGCCTTCATCGCCCCGTATCCGGCTCGAAAAATGACGATCTCCGGCCTTGCCCCCGGCGATCAGGGCATCGCCGGAAATCGGCCCGGAATGGCCCGCCGCAACGGCTGTCCCGCTCGCCGACTTGACCCAGTGACGGTCCCTGGCAAAGGGGTAAGCGGGCAAATGCACGCGCCGGCAACCGGCAGCCGTGGACAGCCGCTGCCAGTCGATCTCGGCGCCCTGCACCCAAAGCCTGGCCAACTGCTCAAGGCGACCGGTGGCCAGCCATTTGTCGAGCAGTTCCCGGGCATCTCCATCGTCGGCGAAGAGTGTCCGGGCGGCGCCGTCTCCACCGCTGAGATGAATTTCTTCCGCCGTCCTGCCGCTGGCCAGGGTTTGCAGCCGCACCAACAGTTCCCGGCGGTCGGAAAAAACAAACGCAGCCCGGCATTCAAAGGCACGACGACCGGTTTGCAGGGTTCGGCAGATCTCTCCCGGATCCAGTCCGGGAGAAGCCTCCATCCGGGCAGCCAGCAGCTGCGCCTGGGCAGCCAGCTGAGCCGTGCTGCGGGCAGAAAGAATACACAGGAAGGGACCGGCAGCGGGAACGGCAGGACGCGACAAGCCGTACTCTTCCAGCACGAGATGAGCATTGGTGCCGCTGAAGCCAAAGGCGCTGACCGCAGCCCGGCGGGGGATGCCCGGCGAAGCAGGCCAGGGAGCCAGCCGGTTCTGGACGTGGAAGGGCGAGCCGGCCAGGGCCAGGTGTCCGTTTTGCCGCTCAAAGTTGATGCTCGGGGGCAGTTCGCCGTGTTCCAGGGCGAGCATGGCCTTGAGGGCACCGGCCACGCCGGCGGCGGCCAGCAGGTGGCCGACATTGCTCTTGACGGAACCAATCGCCACGCGGACCGTTCCCGCCTGTTCGCCAAAACCGGCCCGCAGGCCTTCTATTTCGATGGGATCGCCGAGGGGGGTTCCCGTGCCGTGGGTTTCAACCAGACCGATGCTGGCCGGCGCAATGTCAAAACGCCGGTAGACCTCCCGCAGCAACTCGCCCTGAGCGACGGGATTGGGCGCCGTGATACCGTTGGTGCGACCATCCTGGTTGACGCCCCAACCCCGGATCACGGCCCGGATCGGGTCGCCATCCCGCTCGGCGTCGGCCAGCCGCTTGAGGAGCACTACGCCGACACCCTCGCCGGGGACAA
>CAZHVZ010000026.1:7865-15175 GCA_964536245.1 uncultured Rhodocyclaceae bacterium | reverse complement strand
CAAAGCCATTGGCCCGCTGGTCGAAGCTGTAACAATGTCCGTCGGGAGAAAGCATGCCGACCTTGCAGGTATCGACATGCATGGTGGGGCCAAGCATGACGCAAGCGCCGCCGGCCAGGGCCAGGTCACTGTTGCCCAGGGTCAGGCTGTCGCAGGCTTCGGCAATCGCCACCAGGGAGGTGGAACAGGCGGTATCGAGGGCAAGGCAAGGACCGCGCAAGTCGAGGAGATAGGCAATACGGGCAGCCAGAATCGACCCGGCGCTGCCGATCAGGCTATAGGCATTGGTTTCGCTGATCAGGTCGGCATAGCCGCTGTCGCCGCTGCCCACGAAAACACCGCAGCGCTTGCCGGCCAGGCTTGCCGGATTGACGGCGCCATCCTCGATGGCCGACCAGGCGTGCTGGAGGAAAAGGCGCTGCTGCGGGTCCATCAGCTCCGCTTCCCGGGCGGTGATATTGAAGAATGCCGCGTCAAAGAGATCGATATCGTCGATGGCCCCCATCCATTTGCTGTAGGACTTGCCCGGCGCCTGGGGATCGGCGTCGAACCAGGTCGCCACGGACCAGCGGGTGGCAGGAATCTCACTGATGCAATCCCGCCCTTCACGAATGTTGTTCCAGAAGGTTTCCAGATCGGCCGCCTTGGGGAAACGCCCGGAAGCACCGATGATGGCAATTGCTCCGGGGGCACCGTTCGACATGCCGACTCCTACCGACCCGGTAGCGGCCGGCGGAACAGGCGAAACCACGGGCGGCGGCGATACCGATGCCATGGCCGCTCCCGGCAGCGGGACCGCCGCCGCTGCCGAAGCCGCCGGCCGCAGGCGGAGCACCTCGGCCAGCAAGGCGCCGACCGTCGGATGGGCATACACGCAAGTGGCCGGCAGGGCGATGCCGAGCTGGGCATTGAGCTTGCGTATCCAGGTGACGGCCAGAATGGAGTCGAGGCCAAGGTCGAGGAAACCGTCCCCGTCACGGATTTCCTCCGGCGCCATGAGCAGTTCTTCGGCCAGGGTCTCCACCAGCAGGCGGCGCCAGCGCGGGCGTTCATCGCTTACCGGAGAAGGAGACATGCCAGTCGGCAACGGCGGAGGCGCCACTGCCGGCGATGGGGCGGCCGGCTCGGCAACCGTGATCAGACGCGCCACTTCGGCGAGCAGAGCACCCACCGTTGGATGTGCGTAAACGCAGGTGGCCGGCAGGGTAATCGCCAACCGGGCATTGAGTTTTCGTATCCAGGTGACGGCCAGAATGGAGTCGAGGCCAAGGTCGAGGAAACCGTCTCCGTCACGGATCTCCTCCGGCGCCATGAGCAACTCCTCGGCCAAGGTCTCCACCAGCAGGCGGCGCAGGCTTGCCCGATGGTCGGCCGAGCTTGCAACCGGTTGCGGTGAGGCAGGCAGATGAACGGGCAAGCCGGCAAAACTGCTGGCGATGCGTTCGGCGACCAGCGTATTGCCGATGAAGGTTTTCTCGTGCATGGCCAGCTCCCTTGCCAAGACTTCTTCCAGGCGGCTGCCCATGACGGCGCAGGCAGCTTTTTTGGCCGCCAGCAGCGACTCCCGGCCAGACTTCGCGAGGCGATGGGCCACGGCCAGGGCACGGGGCAGGACTTCTGCCGCCGGAAAGACCGGCAGGGAAATACCCCGCTGAGCCAGATCCCGCCCCTTGTATGGTTGGGCGGTGAATAACACCTCACGGCCCAGGTCATCGCCCAGGCGGTGGGGAAAGGCGAGGGTCGCTCCGGCACCGGGCGTAAAGCCGAAACGCAGGTAGTTGCTGTGATAAACACTGTCGGCTGCGAACAAGGCGAGGTCGCAGAACATCCCGAGAGACCAGCCGGCGCCGATGGCGTGCCCCTGCATGGCGGCAACAACCGGCAGGGGAAAATCAAACGGCAGGGTGTAAATGCGTTGGTCGGTAAATCGGCTATCCCCCCGTTGCAGGCTTTCCAGACCTTCCCGCGTGCCGCCGCAGGCGAAATAGGCATCGTGACCGATCAGCACCAGCACCTTGCAGGCCGGTGTCCGGGCCAGCAGGGCAAAAGCTTCTTCCATGCCGGCCATGAAGGCAGGCGTAAAGGTGTTCTTGTTCTGGCGTTCGAGCATGGAGAGAAGCGCCACACCATCGTCAAACAACTGCAAGGCCATGACCGGCGAAGCCAGTTCGAGACGACGCCCGTTTCCCCAGGCGGCCATTTCCTCCGCACTGGCCAGTCCGGCAGCCAGTTCGGCGCCCCCCGGCGGGTCGGCGGGAAGGCCGGCGGGAACCTGGGAGCCACGCCGCATGTGCGCCTTCAGTTCGACCAGGGCCAGACGGGGCGCGCTGCTCACCTGTCGGGCCAGGTCCAGGGCACGAGCCGCTACCTCACTGCCGGCGATGGCGGCAACCCCCGTCGCCAGCGCTCGGCCAGACAGATTGGCACCCGGCGCCAGCAACTGCCCGGCAATTTCCTGGCCAAAGCGACGGCGAAGCAAGTCCGCAGCGGCACCCGGCACGTCTGCCGGGGCGGCATAGGTTCCGGCCTCGTCCAGGACGAGAAAATCGCAATGGCCAGCCAGCACCATTGCCGTCCCGCTGGCCGCCGGCACGGCAGCGACCACCGGCACGGCACAAGCCAGCGGAGCCGCCAGCGCCGCAGCCGGCTCGAACCCGGCGGGCGGAGCCTGCCAGTCGCCGGTGAGGAGGATCGCCCGCACCCCTTGATCAGCGGAAGCCGCCGCCAATTCCGCCTCCAATGCGGCCAGCAGACGGTCGTCCCAGGGACCGGCAATATTCAGGGAGCGGATGCCGTCCTGATCCGGCAGACGCAGCAGGCGGAGCATTGCCGGTTGCGTTTCGAGGGGCAAAAGCCGGACGCGACAAAACTGGCCGGCCCCCGCAGGCGGAGCCGAAACGGCAGAATCGGCGAGATCGGCCAGGCGGTGAGTCATCCGCCGGGGCGCGTATCCGCTTGCCGCTGCCGGCAGGGACGCGGTGGCCGGTGCCAGGGGAGCCGGTACCATTTCCGATGGATCGCGGGCCGGCGACGGATCGCCGCTCACCCAGTAGGATTTTCCCTCAAATGCAGTCGTGGGCAGGGGAATGCGCTGCCCTTCCCCGGCAGCAAACTGCAATGCCGGAGACGACTCCTGACCGGCCAGATAGGCCTGCCCCAGTTCCACCAGCCAGCGCCGATAGGCTGCGGCCTCGCCAGTCTGCACAAGGCGGACCGCCAGGCTTTCCGGATCGATGGCGCGCTCATCTGCGCCAGTCTGCTCGGCGAGAACCGCCGTTGCCACCTCGCCATGATTTTCCCCGGCCAGCCAGCCGGCCAACCGGCAGCGCAGTTCCTCCCGGTCGCCGGCGACCAGCATCAGGCGATGGGCAAAATGGCGGCGGCCAAGAGCCAGGGTATAGGCGATATCGGCGACGGACTGGTCGGCCACCGTGGACAGGTGGTCGGCCAGGGCCCTGGCCTGGCTTTCCATTGCCGCCGCCGAGCGGGCCGAGAGCACCACCAGCCAGGCTGGCCTGAGGCTGCTGCGGGACGCCGTTTGCGGCCCCTCTTCAAGCACGACATGGGCATTCGTGCCGCCAAAACCGAACGAGCTGACCGCCGCCTGCCGAACCTGCCCCGGCACGAGCGGCCAGGCGACCGGACGGCTGTTGAGGAAGAAGGGGCTATCCGCCAGATCGAGGGCGGGATTGGGCATTTCGGCATGGAGAGTGGGGGGGATCTGCTGGTGCTTGAGGGCCAGCAAGGCCTTGAGCAAGCCGGCGATGCCTGCTGCCGTGGTGGCGTGGCCGAGATTGGATTTGATCGAGCCGAGGGCACAGTAGCCCTTGTCCTGGGTCCAGGCCCGGTAGGCCCGGGTCAGGGCGGCGTGTTCGATGGGGTCACCGAGGGGCGTGCCCGTCCCGTGGGCTTCCACCAGGCCGATGCGGGACGGATCGATACCGTATTGCTGATAAACCTCACGGATCAGCTGCTCCTGAGACAAGGCGCTGGGAGCGGTGATGCCGTTGGTGGCGCCATCCTGATTGATGCCGCTGGCGACGATCAGGCCGTGGATGGTGTCGCCGTCGGCGAGCGCCCTGGAGAGGGGCCGCATAAGCACGGCGGCAACCGCCTCGCCAGGGACTATGCCCTGCGCTCCGGCACCGAAAGCAGCACATCGTCCTTCGGGAGAAAGCATGTTGGCCTGGTTGGCATAACGGTAGAAACGGGGCGAGGACTGGATGAAAACGCCGCCGGCCAAGGCCATTTCCGACTCGCCCTGCCACAGGCTATGACAGGCCAGGTGGACCGCCACCAGGGAACTGGAACAAGCGGTATCCACCGCCACTGCCGGCCCTTTCAGGTTCAGGTAATAGGCAATGCGAGCCGGAATCAGGGAACAGGTATTGCCCCAGAACGCCTGGCCCGGCGGCTGGCTGCGGAACAATTCCTGGTAGTCGCCGTGGGCGCAGCCGACGAAGACGCCGCAACGCCGGCCGTCCATGTCGGCACCAGCATGGCCCCCGTGTTCCAGGGCATGCCAGGCCTCTTGCAGGAAAAGGCGCTGCTGCGGATCCATGTAGGTCGCTTCCAGCCCGGATATATTGAAAAAACGGGCGTCAAAACGATCCACCCCGGCAATGAAGCTGCCGTGATTGCACCAACTTCCCTCCGCAGCATCCGCGTAAAATGGCTTCAGGTCGAAACGGGTCACCGGCTGCACCAGATCGTCGCCGGCCAGGAGGTGCTGCCAGAGTTCCTCGGCATTGTCGGAGCCGGCAAAGCGGCCGCTGTAGCCGACGATGGCGATCGGCTCCGCCCCCGCTCCGGAGCCGGCATGTGGCTCAGTCTTTGACGCGGGCAGGCTGTGCCGAGCGGCTTGGGCAACCTCCGCCACGCCCGGCTGACTGGCCGGAGCCGCCGCCAGCGGCTCCTCGGGCCGTTGCGCACCGATGGCTTCGAGGTGGGTGACCAGCTGGAGAGCGGTGGGGTAATCAAAGAGGTCGGTATGGGCCAGACGGACGCCCAGCGCCTGGCGCAGGCGATGCACCAGCTCGGCGCCGAGAATGGAATCGAGACCGTAATCGGCAAAGGGCAGTTGTACGTCGACCGCCGCCGGAGCCAGATTGAGGGTGGCTGCCAGGGCTTCCACCACCACACCGCGCACGCCCCGCTTGTCCCCCGGCCCGGACTGCTGGCTAGCGGAGGCGGATTGCGCCGCAACGGGTTCCGCATCGGGCAGACTGGCGCCCCGTTCGCCGTCAAAAGATTTTTGGGCAGCCCATACCTGCTGACCCAGGGCGTGTTCCCGAGGAGAGGTGCCGCCAATCCAGGTCAGGCCGATTTCTCCCGACAGGCGGCGCCAGCTGTCCGGAGCCAGGGCGGGTGAGCCGGCAATACGCCGCTCCGGATCGGCAAACCGCCACCAGCCTTCAAGAAGGCCGAAAGTCAGGTGGGTAAACAGGGTGGCGCAACTGGTTTCGTTCACCACCAGAACGCCGCCGGGCGCCAGCAGGTCGCGCACGGTGGCCATCGTCCGATCCATGTGCCGGGTCGCGTGGAGAACATTGGCGGCAATCACCAGATCGTAGGAAGCCGGTGCCACATCCTGTCCGACCAGCGGCTTGTCCACATCGAACAGGGCCGTTCGCAGCCATGGAGAACGGGCCTTGAAATGGCGCTCGCCGTGGATCAGGAAAGCCCTTGAAACATCGCTATAACAATATTCGGCAATCGCCGCCGACCACGGTTCAAGGGCGCGCAGGACGGCCTCGCTGGTGCCTCCGGTCCCGGCTCCGATTTCCAGGATGCGCAAGGACGCTTCCGACCGGTCTGCCAATTGCCGGCGTACAAGGCTCTCCACTGCCCGGACGAGAAAGCCGTTGAAACGTGCGGCCACGGCATTCTGTTTATACACCGCTTCGACCAGTCCCATCTGCCCGTCGGGGAACATCACCGAAGTCGCTGCCCGGCGGTCGCTCAGAATATCCGGCAAGGCACGGAGAACGGTTTCCGCCAGACGAATTTGCGCCAGGGGGCCGTTACCGGCCTCCGCTTTCTGGCGGTAGGTCTCCCAGCCCGACCAGGCCGTCGCCAGGTCGGCCAATTCGGCGCCGGTCCGGTCGGCCAGCAGGTTCTCCAGCGCCTCTTGCCAGGGCTGCCATCCTTTGCCGATGGCCCTCGACGGCAGGGCAGCAATCACTATCGGCACCAGCCGGGCCAACTGCCCTTCGAGCTCCTCGTGCTCGGCGAGCAAGACATCCCGCCCGGCCTCATCCCGGCCAAGAACCTGCGCCACGGCCTGCTGTACGGCATTGCCCGACAAAGACCGGGGCAGCCAGTAGCGTTCGCGGGCAAAGGGGTAAGTCGGCGCACTGACAATACGGGGTTGCCGATGGCGCGGCAGGCGGCGCCAATCAACCTCCAAGCCCTGGACCCACAGCCCGAGAACCCGGGGCAGATCCCCACGCTCCAGCCAGCTGGCCAGCATCCCCTGAATATCTTCCCCGGCAAGCAGACCGAGGGTGGCGCGATGAGCATCCGCCGACCCGCTCAATACGCCGCTAATACCCTGCCCCGACTCTGCCTGCAACCACGCTTGCAGGCTGCTGGCCAGCTCGTCCACGCTGCCGGCAGTTATCGCCAGCCGCTGTTCCATGGCCTCGCGGCCAACCTGCAAGGTCCACGCCAGATCGGCCAGATCAAACGAGGAGGTCGCCATGGCGCCGGATGATGACATTCCGGACAAATGGCTCGGCAGCTGGTCGGCAAGAAACCCGGCGATTTCGGCAATGGAATGGGTCCCGACCACATCCGCCGCCGCCAGGGTCACATCAAAATGCTGCTCAAGCGCCCGCCGCAGGGCGTGGCCATGGACTGCCTCGAGCCCGTAGCTGATCAATGCCTCGTCCGGGTCGAGATCATCGGCTTCAACACTGAGCAGATCGGCCACCTTGCGCCGCACCACGGCGGCCAGTTCTCCGTGCTGCTGGTTCCCGCCCGCTTTTTCGCCCGCCGTCACAAACGCCAGCAGCCGCCGGGCGGCTTCCCGCAGACGGTCGCTGTTTCTGGCGGAAAGCAGGATCGCCTCAACCGCCCTGCCGGTTTCCCCGGGCGCGGCCCGGATGCCATCCTTGAGCGGCCACTCCTCGACAATGACGTGCGCATTCGCGCCGCCGGCACCGAAGGAGGACACCCCTGCCAGCCGCGGTTTTCCGTCGGCGGCGACCCACGGCGCCAGGCCCCGTTGCAGGCGGAAGGGGGTATCCTGAAAGTCCAGATTGGCATTGATTTCTTCGGCATGCAGGGTAGGCACCAGCTGACCGTGC
>CAZHVZ010000026.1:2123-7775 GCA_964536245.1 uncultured Rhodocyclaceae bacterium | reverse complement strand
TCCCCGCTGCCGCTTCCAGATGGCCGATACCGGACTTGACCGAACCAAGGGCGCAGGAAGCCGCCCCGCCCCCTTCGCCAAAAGCCTGGCAGAGGCCGGTGAATTCGATGGGATCGCCCAGCTCGGTCCCCGTGCCATGGGCCTCGACATAGCTGATCTGCTCACCGGTCAGCCCGGCGCTGACCAGGGCAGCCTTGACCACTTCGCTCTGGGCCAGGGGATTGGGTACCGTGTAGCCGGTGGTTTTCCCGCCATGATTGATGGCACTCCCCCGGATCAGGCCATGAATCCGGTCGCCATCGGCCAGGGCGCGGGACAGAGGTTTCAGGACCAGACAACCGACCCCTTCGCCCGGCACAAATCCTTTTCCATTCGCCCCAAAACTGCGGCAGTGACCGTCCGGACTCAGCATGCGGGCAGCACACAGCTCGACATAATTGTCCGGATGCAGATAGAGATTGACCCCCCCGGCCAGAGCCATTTCGCAATCGCCTTGCCGCAGGTGCCGGACAGCCTCGTGAATGGCTGTCAACGAAGAGGAACACATGGTGTCGATGGGCAGACTCGGCCCCTTGAGGTCCAGACAAAAGGACACCCGGTTGGCGACACTGGCAAAGGAGGTCACCGGGCGCACCCGGCCACCGTTCTCGCCGTCCCAGACGCCGTAATGCTCGTAGCCGGTCTTGGTGACGCCGGCGAAAACCCCCACCCTGCCGCCATGCTGGCTGGCCAGCCGGGCTCTGGAATAGCCGGCATCCTCGAACGCTGACCAGGCTTCCATCAGGAAAAGCCGCTCCTGGGGATCCATGGCGGCAGCTTCGCGAGGGGAAATACGGAAAAACAGGGGGTCAAAATCGGCAAACCCCTCGACGAAGCCCCCCCAGCGTGAATAGCTCATCCCCTGAGCCACCGCCCTGTCCTGATCGGCCTCGAAGAAGCCGTCCATGGCCCAGCGCTCGGTGGGAATTTCACCGAGGCCTTCCCTTCCGGCAGCCAGATTGGCCCAGAATTGATCGACGTCGGCCGCCCCCGGATAGCGGCCACTGAGACCGATGATGGCAATCGCTTCCCCGGCGGCGACGGACAATCCGCCGCCCGCCGCCGCGAGGGGCGGAAGCGCCACTCCGGCGGGCCGGGTCGCCGCCACGGCTTGCGGACCGAGCCAGGCACGACAGGCTTCGCCATGCCTGGTCGCGAGATGGGAGGCGACCTGGCCGAGGGTCCGGCATTCAAAGAAAATTGTTTTCGACAGGCGACCGAAATTTTCCCCCAGTTCCCGGTTGAGCCGGTTGATCATCAGGGAGTCAATCCCGTAGTTTTCCAGCGGTTCATCCGCCAGAATCTGCTCGGCAGGCAAGCCGCTGATCCGCGCCAGGACTGCCCCGAGATGCCGGGCGACGGCTCCGCCGAGCAGCGGATCCTGCGGTCCGGCGAGCGCCGTCTGCCGTGACGAATCGGGCAGACAGGCGGCCTCCCGGAAAAAGTCCCGGATACGCTGGCCATCGCCGGCAATGACCGCCACATGGCTCCGCCCGGAGCCAAGACAGGTATGCAAGGCGGCCAGCCCCTGGGACGAAGCCAGGGGACGCTGCCCCATACGTTCGTAGAAAGCCTGTTCGCCACGGGCATCGACCCGCATGCCACCATCCCGCCACAGGGGCCAGTCGATGGCCAGCACCGGCCATCCCTGCTCTTCCGCCAGGGACGAGAGAAAACCGTTCGCCGCAGCATAGTCGGCCTGCCCGGCATTCCCCACCGCGCCGCCGAGGGACGAGAAGAGCACGAAGCAGTCCAGGGTCTGCCCCCGACAGGCTTCAAGCAAAGCCAGGGCCCCCTGCACCTTGGGCGCCAGCACAGCCTGCATCTGCGCCGGGGTCTTGCGATGAATGGCGCTGTCCCGATGAATGCCGGCGCAATGAATCACCCCGTGCAAGGCACCGTATTGCCTGCGGCAATCACCAACCACCGCCGCCACCGCCGATGCATCGCTAACATCCACCTGCCGGTAGTCGGTATTGGCGCCAAGAGCGGCCAGGGCCGACAGTTTTTCCTGACGGCTTGCCTCTAACGGAGAGGTTCCCAGCAGGACAAGGGTAGCACCCGACGCCTGCCGGGCTATTTCCCCGGCCACCAGGCTGCCCAGCGCGCCCAGGCCGCCGCTGATGAGATAGACGCCACCGGCCCGCCAGGGGACGGAAAGCCTGGCCGCCGGAGGCAGATCCTGCCAACCCCGGACACTGCGCCGACCCTCCTCGTAGCGGACACGCCGATGCCTGCCCTGGCTGGCTTCCCGGGCCAAACAGGCCAGTATTTCGTCGGCGGCAAGATCAGGCGCCATTTCCACCACCTGACCGAGCAGCCGGGGATGTTCCGCCGTGGCGCTGTCAAGCAAGGCTCCCAACCCGGCGTTGCTGCGCCCCCATGCGGCAAGAGGCAGCAGCACTTGGATCAGCACGGTTTCGCCGCTTCCGCTGTTGATTTCCTGTTGCAGGCGGCGCAGCAAGGTCTCGGCCAGGATCAGGTAACGCTGTCCCATATCGCCGGTCAAAGGGGGAGTAGCGATCAGTTCCGCACCAGCGGACCCGAGGTAGCCCAGGTCAAACCCGCAGGACAAGATCAGACGACGGCGCAAAACAGGCTGCCCGCCAGCCGGCAGCGCCTCTTCCTGCCAGTGGGGAACGAGCAGTACGGTTTCGTCGGCCGCTTTGCGGGAAAGCGGTCCGCCCCCCTCGCCAGCGGGAAGCCAGTAACGGGTATCGGCAAATATCCGGTTCGGCAGGGGGAAACGGCGCCGGGGCGACCCCTGCCGGGTAGGCTCTTGAAGCACCACATGGGCGTTGCTGCCGCCAAAGCCAAAGCTGCTCACCCCCGCCCGACGGGGCAAGGAGCGGCCTTGCCCATCCACGGGAACCGCCCAGGGCTGGCGCTGCCGCACCAGATAAAAGGGGCTGTCCTGCAATTCGATATAGGGATTGACCGATGCGCAATGCAGGGTCGGCGGCAGCTCCCGCGCCGTCATGGCGAGCAGAACCTTGACGACGCCGGCCAGACCGGCGGCCGCCTCAAGATGACCAATATTGGATTTGACGGAACCAAGGCCGATGCGGGCCCGCTTCTCTCCGCCTTCCAATACCGCGTAGGCAAGGCGCAAGCCATTGATTTCAACCGGATCCCCGAGACTGGTGCCGGTCCCGTGGGTTTCGATGTATCCGATGCTCTCCGGGGCAATTCCGGTCATCGCCTGCTCGACAAGTTCGGCCTGGGCCTTGGCGTTGGGCGCCGTCAGGGAACCGGCATGACCGCCGTGATTCACCGCACCGCCGGCAACCACACCGAGAATTTGGTCGCCGTCCCGCTCGGCAGCTGCCCGTTCCTTGAGAACGAGCACGACCACGCCCTCGCCCCGCACATAGCCGTCGGCCTCGCTGGAGAAGGTACGGCAGCGGCCGGTCGGACTGAGCATACCGGCCTGCCAGGGTCCTTCGAACCCCTCAATGGCCAGGGCGAGATTGACGCCGCCCGCCAGGGCCATGGTACACCGGCCATGGCGGATGGCATCCACCGCCCGCATCAGAGCCACCAGAGAACTGGAACAGGCGGTATCCACCGCTTCACTCGGCCCGTGCACATTGAACTGCCAGGAAACCCGGTTGGCGACCATGGCCAGGGAATTACCCGTGGCGATCTGGGCATCGCTGGCGACTCCGCAGGCCTGCAACAGCCGCCCGTAGTCCTGGCCGCTGACTCCGACAAAAACTCCGGTATCGGCCGGCAATTCTTCCACCCGGTAACCGGCCTGCTCGAGGCTGCGCCAGGCGGTTTCCAGGAGCAAGCGCTGCTGCGGATCCATGCGGCTGGCTTCGTGCGGCGACGTCTTGAAAAACGTGCCGTCAAAGCGGTCAATATCGGCCAGGAAACCCCCTTGCAGCGGGAAACCACCGGCCTCCATGCGCGCCCGGTACGCGGCAGGATATCGGTCGAGCGGCAGCTCCCCGACCAGATCATGCCCCTGCAGAAGGCGCTCGAAAAACTCTTCAGCGCTGGCCGATCCCGGCAAACGGGCAGCCAGGCCAACAATCGCCACATCCCGGCCCGCCGCCTGCCCCAGGGGCAAGGTAACGGTTTCAAGGGAAGCGGGGGCAGCCGGGAGCAGCGGACCGGAAGCCGCTACCTGATCGGCGATGGCTTCTGGCGGCGCCAGCCGGGCCGCCAGCCAGCCAGCCAGAGCATCGACATGCTCGCACTCGTAGAAAATGGCCGGCGTCAGGGCACTGCCATATTGGGCATTGATTTCACCGGCCAGCCGGGTCAGGGAAATGGAGTCGAATCCCAGATCATAAAATGGCGAGCGCGGATTGATGTCATCGACAGAAAACTTGAGCATGCCCGCCACCACCTGCCGCAAGCCCAGGCTGAATGCGGCCTTGGCCGTATTGCCGGAATCGCCGACCGGAACACCGGCCTGCGGGCTGGGCTCCGGAGCGGCGGCGGCAGTCGGCCTGCCGCTGTCCAGGCCGACCGTCAAACGCGGCAAGGCCACCTCTGCCGCCAGCGCCCTGGCCGGGGAAGACAGGGTCAGGCTCGCCGGGCTGGCCAGACGCAAACCCGTCATGGACGCCACCACGGCCCCGGCCTGGTCGAGGACAAAGACGTCCCGCTCGCCGCTCATGGTGGCCGCAGGCCGCAGCAGGACATGGCCGGCTTCGCCGCCGGCAAGGGAAAACTCGGCGATTCCGGCGAGGGTCAGACCGGTTGCTTCCGGGTTGAGAAAAAGCAGCAGCTGCCAGAGCGCACCGAGCACCCGGGGCGGCAGTGCCAGATGACGCTTGAAGGAGTCCTGCTGCGGATGGCTGCCATGCAGGGAGCACAGGACCGCTCCTTCGGGCAGCTGCCAGAGTTGGTCCACGACTTCCAGATAAGGAGCGAATCCCAGTTGCAGCGTCGCCAAGTGCTGGTAAAGCTGCTGACCGCTCAAAGTCCTTTCGGCACCGGCCCGCAGGCCATCCAGGGAAAAGGCCGGCAAGGCAGGCGGAAGGGCTTCCCGCAACTGCATACGGGCATAAGGACGGCTCTCCTCCTCTCCGTCCGAACTTGCCAGTTCAATCAGGACCTCGCCCCCGTCGGCCAGCACCCGGGCGGCAAGAGTTCCGCCCCGCGACCAGTCCGGTACACCTCCGACCACCAGATGACGCAGGGTAGACCGTTCCCCGAAACCGGCCAGCCGGCCTACTGCCGCCATCACCTCGACCACCACGGTGGGCAGCAGCGCAGGCTGGCGGTTGCTGGTATAGACGTAATCGAGGAGCTCGTTCAAATAGATCGGAGTCTGGTAGCGCAAACCGTGGCGGTCGGAACGATTACTGGCAACGAAGGGATGCAGTTTGAGGCTGGAGCCGAGGGGATTCACCACCGACGGGGCGTCGGCATAGCCCTGATACCAGCAGCGTACCCGCTCAAAGGGATAGCCCGGCAGCGAAACCCGCCGCCGTATCCCAGCCGCCGATAGCTGTTCCCAATGAACCGGGACACCGTCGCACCACCAGCCGGCCAGCCGGGTCAGTTCTCTCCGGGCCAGCGCCTCACCCACCTGCCCCGGTTCAACCCGGGGGTCCCGGTCAAGAATGCTGGGGGTATAACTCAGGCCGGAGATGT
>CAZHVZ010000026.1:0-2113 GCA_964536245.1 uncultured Rhodocyclaceae bacterium | reverse complement strand
CGTCGCAGCCGGGATCGAGCTGGGCGAGCAGGAAGATGTCCTTCTGCCCGGCCAGGAAACTTGCCAGGGCGTCCAGCAACGGGGCCCGCTCCCCGGCCACTACCGCCAGGCGGCAAGGCAGTTCGTTGCGCCCGACCTGGAGCGTCCAGGCCACATCGGCAAGGGAAAGGGAAGGCCGCTCTTCCAGATGTTTGCAGAAACGGCCAAGCAAGATCCGCAAGCGGTCGGCATTCATGGCCGAGAAAACGAAGAGCTTGTCGGCTGGCTCCCCGGTTACCGCCGGAGGGGCCGGATATTCCTCGAGAATGATGTGGACGTTGATCCCTCCGGCGCCAATGGAAGTCACCCCGGCCCGGCGCGGCAACTCCCGCCCGGCGCTGTCCCGCCGACGGGTCCAGTCGGCCAGTTGGCGCTGCACCCGAAAAGGCGTATCGGCAAAGGGGATATTGGGATTCAGGGTCTCGGCATGGAGGGAAGGGGCCAGCTTGCCCTTTTCCATTTGCAGCAGAACCTTGACCAGACCGGGCAGCGCCGCCGCCCCGAGAAGATGGGCGACATTGGACTTGACCGTACCGATGGGGCAGCTCTGGCGTTCTGCCATGTGCTTGCCGTACACCTCGGTCAGGGCCCTGATCTCGATCGGGTCACCGAGAGCGGTCCCCGAGCCGTGGCCTTCAATGTAACTGACGGTGGCCGGATCGACCCCGCTATCGTGCAGTGCTTTCTCGATGGCGGCCGCCTGCTGCCGGGGGTTGGGCACGGTAAAGCCATTGCGTACCCCGGCGTTGCTGATGCCGCTTCCCTTGATCACCCCGTAGATATGATCGCCATCCCGCTCGGCATCAGCCAGGGTCTTCATGACCAGGGCTCCCACTCCTTCGCCGAGGATGGTGCCGTCAGCGCCCAGCCCGTAACCGCGAATCACTTCTGCCGTCTTGCTGGTGAAATGCTCCTGGGAGGTGGCAATGAGTTTCTGGGGATGCAGCAACAGACTGATGCCTCCAGCCAGGGCCATACGCGTGCGACCGCTGCGCAGCATGTGTACGGCTTCGTGCACACAGGTCGCGGCAGCCGAACACATGGTGTCGAGGAAATAGGACGGTCCGGTGAACCCGTAGTAGTAGGAAACCATGTTCGGCACGGTGCCGGTGTAGCTACCGCTGGCCAGGGAACCCCGTTGCAGCATGTTCTGGAAACCGTACAGGTTGTAATCGTTGGTCATGGACCCGACGATAACGGCCACATCGCCGCCGTACTTGCGTTGCAGGGTTTCCCTGGAATAGCCGGCATCCTCGAAGGCTTCGACGCAGCTTTGCAGGAAAAGCCGGACTTCCGGTGACATCAGTTCCGCTTCAGCCTGGGAAATACGGAAATAGCGGGGATCAAAGAGGTCGATATCGTCCAGGAAGGCGCCGGTCTTGACCACGGTCTTGCCCAGCACATCCCGTTCCGGATGAACCAGGGCTTCATGGTTCCAGCGTTCCGCCGGATACCGCCGGAAGCCGTGGACGCCCTGCTCCAGCATGTGCCAGAAGCTTTCCTGGTCGGCGGCGCCGGCGACGTGCATGGAGAGGCCGACAATGGCAATATCGTGCTGTCCGGAATCCGGACTCCGGACGGCGCCTTCCGCCGCCATATCGGTAATTGTTTCAAGCGGACCCGGCACAGCCGGCAACGGATCCTCGGCGACCTTTTCGCCCTCGGCAAAGAGAGCGCTGAGGGTTGCCCCTCTTTCGTCCATCAGATGCCCGGCCACCCCGGCCAGGTCAACATATTCAAAAAACAGCGTTTTCGACAGGGGCCCCAGCGACTCTTCCATCAGGTTGGTCATTTCGACAATGACGATGGAGTCCAGCCCAACCTCTTCCAGCCGGCGATGGCCATGAATCTTCGCCGGGTCCATCTGAATCAGCCCCCCCAGCAGGTCCTTGAGCCAGTCCACGGTGCGGGACTTCAGCTCGTCCGGAGACAATCCAGCCGGAACAGGCAGATTGCGGTGGTCGCCATCTTCTGTTGATGCCGCCCGGGCCGGGTCCGCCGGCCCCTTGCCGGCCCCGCAATCCGCCAGGCCCGGGCCGCTCCGCGCGGCTGTGCGGGGGTGTACGGTACTGCG
>CAZHVZ010000025.1:31491-31843 GCA_964536245.1 uncultured Rhodocyclaceae bacterium | reverse complement strand
CGAATCCGGCAAGATCAAGAACTATCAGTGCGTCGTGCCCACCACCTGGAACGCCGCTCCCCGCAACGAGAAGGATCAGCCGGGCGCCTACGAGGCCTGCCTCATCGACAACCCGGTGGCCGATCCGGAGAAACCGCTGGAAGTCCTGCGCACGGTGCACTCCTTTGACCCCTGCCTGGCCTGTGCCGTGCATGTGGTAGACAAGGAAGACAATCCCATCGTGACCGTCAAGGCAGTATGATCTAGGCTATTGGCCGACATGTTCCGTCGCTTCGGGGGGGGCCGGGCGGGGGCCCGGTTTTTTTTTGGTTTTTTTTTTTGGGGGTTTGGTTGTTGGGGTTTTGTGGAAAGT
>CAZHVZ010000025.1:27730-31286 GCA_964536245.1 uncultured Rhodocyclaceae bacterium | reverse complement strand
GCGCTCATTGTGGTGGATTGTGTGCGCCACGGCCAGCCGCCCGCCACCCCGGTTCTTCTCGTTGGCGAGGATGTGCCGGTTTTTTTCAAGACCAAGCTGTCTCCCCACCAGATCGGCCTGTGCGATGTTCTGGCCAGTCTCGAATTCACCGGCAAGGCGCCCCGGCATGTGGCGATCATCGGTATCCAGCCGGAGTCCATGTCTCTCGGCATGGAACTCAGCCCGGCAGTGGCCGGCAAGCTTCCCGAACTGGTTGCCATGACTGTCGGCGAACTGCGCGGCCTCGGCCTTAATGTCGAGGAGAAGGCCTGATGTGTCTGTCCATTCCCTTGTGCGTTGCCGAATGGGCGGACAAGGAAGGCGATTCGGTATGGGTCGAACGCTCCGGCAAGCGTGAGCGCATCAACATGATGCTCATCGGCCCCCAGCCGGTAGGCACCTGGGTGCTGACCTCCCTCGGCCTGGCCAAGGAAGTGATCGAGGAAGACCAGCGCCTGCTCATTGAAGACGCCCTGGTTGCCCTGGCAGCCTCGCTGGAAGACGACTACGACCCCAGCCAGCACTTCCGCGACCTGGATTCGGCACGCCTCGACCCGGCACCATGAGCGAACGCATCCGCAAACCGGCTCTCGCACCGCCCCCCATCAACCCGGCCTCGCCCCGCCTGGTCGATCCGACGGTCGAACTGGAATGGCACTACCGCAATCTGTGGGAAACCCGGATGTCCGACCTGCCCTTCGTCAACCATTCCCTGAGCGTGGCGGTCATCGGCTTTACCCGCCATCAGGGGGACTGGCTGGGCGTCGTGCTGACCCCCTGGTTCCTCAATCTTTTCCTGATTTCCGGCGGCGGCAGCCTGTGGGGCGATATTCCCGCCGGCGAACGCCGCTACGTGGAGCTCCCCTGCGGCGCCCTGCAATTCATCGCCGACGACGATCCCGATCTCGGCCCGTACCAGTATTGTCCGCTCATCGCTCCGGTCGGCAATATTCCTGACCAGGCCACCGCTCTCAAGGCGGGGCAGGATGCCCTGACGGCACTATTCACCGTACCCGCTGCGCCCCCCCCCCCCCCCCCCCGCCCCCGCGCCCCCCCCCCCCCCCCCCCGCGGGCCCCCCCCCCCCCCCGCGCGGGGGTTAAGCCCCCCGGCCGGCATTTTTCCGGCGCCTGGCCGGCAAGAAATAGCCCCTCGCCAGCGCCGCGCCCGGCGTTGCAGCGGACATTTTGCTATGCTGGAGGTTTTCGCTGACCCGCACAAAGGTCCGGGTCGGTAGGTCCAATTTTTGGAGTGGCATCGATGGCCTCCTTGCAAGAACAGTTTTTGAAAGCCGGTCTGGTCGACAAAAAGAAAGTCAAACTGGCCAATCAGGAAAAAACCCAGCAGAAAAAAGCCGAACGCCGGACCGGCACAACGAGCGTCGATGACGTACGCCTGGCTGCCCTTGAAAACCAGCGCAAGAATGCCGAGCGAGCCCGCGAACTCAATGCCCAGCGCGACGCGGAAGCCGCCCGGAAGGCGATCCTGGCGCAAATTGCCCAGATGGTGCAGCAAAACCGGCAAAGCAAGGGCAAGGGCGACATTGCCTACCACTACACCCATGACAACAAGGTCAAGCGGCTCTATGTCTCGGTCGAAGTCCAGGCCCATTTGATGGCCGGGCGCCTGGTACTCGTCTGCCAGGGAGACACCACCGAACTGCTGCCCAGGCTCATCGCCGACAAGATTGCCGAGCGTGACCCCACCCTCGTCATCCGCGTAAGCAAGCCCCGCAGTGAGATCGATGCGGACGATCCATACGCCGCCTTCCAGATTCCCGATGACTTGATGTGGTAGATCGAGGGCGGCGAGGCTCCCGATAGCGGCAGATAGCCCACGGCGAAGGCGGGAAACCTCCCGCCACGGCAGATGTTTTGATTGCCGCTGGCTATTCGCCTGCCGAGCGCGCCGCCAGATGCTGGCGGTAAAGCAGAAGATATTGTTCATCCGCCTTCTTGAGGCGATCCGTCGCCAAGCGGAAAAAGATGCGCAGCATCTTGGTTTGCAGCTCGGGAGACAGCCGTTCGAGGGCAGCGTAAGCCCATTTACCGATGGTCACCGGGGTTTCGGCGGTTACCGTGGCGGCGCGGGGGCTGGGGATTTTTTCGGCAAAAGCGAGCTCTCCCATCAACGTCCCCGCCGGCATCCAGCCCAGGAGCTTGCCCTGATGGGTCACCTTGGCCTCGCCCTCGAGGAGCATGTAACAGGAGACCGCCGAAGCCCCCTCGCGGATCAGGACCGTGCCTTGCGGCACATCGTACCAGCGGGAAATGCGCAGCAACTCCCAGATTTGAGCATCGTTCAAATCCTCGAACAAGGGGAGCTGACGCAAGCGCTCGTAAATTTCCGCCTGGGCCGGCGGCTTGTTGGCCCCTGCGCCGGTCGCCTCAAGGACCGGGCGCAAACGGGGAAGCAGTACGGTCAGGGCCTTGAGAACTTCGTTCCAGTTGGGGAAACGGTCCTCCAGGCTGCGCGCCAGCATGGTGTTTACGAAGAGGTCAATTTCCGGCGGCAGATCGGGCCGCAGGGCAGTCGGCGAGGGATGCTGGCCGTTGATGATGGCGTACATCAGCGCCGCCTGACTGTCCGCCTCGAAGGGCAGCCGGGAGGTCAGCAGACGGAACAGGACAACCCCCAAAGCATAGATGTCGGCCTGCGGGGTGACCCACTGGCGAAACAGCTCGGGAGACATATAGGCCAGGGACCCAATGTCCATGACCTGGGTGGAATCGTCCCGGGTCCAGTAGGCAGCGCCGAAATCGCACACCTTGGCCTCGCCGGGGCCAACATATTGCAGGTTGGCCGGCTTGATGTCGCGATGGATGATGCCGCTGCGACAGGCGTAGTCCAGGGCGCTGGCGCACTTGAAGATGATTTCCAGCACTTCATGCACCGGTTTGAGCCGGTCCGGCTTGGCAAAGGGCTCCAGGGTTCCGCCCGGCAGGTATTCCATGACCAGCCAGGCCGTATCCGGCGCAAAGCCGGCATCGAAAACTTCAACGATATAGGGATGTTTCAGGCTGCCGGCGAGGTGCACCTCGTTGAGCCAGGCTTTGCGAGTGAGGGCATTTTCTTCGCCGTCACAGAAGATATGGGGGTGTGCCACCTTGATGGCCACCTGGCGCTGGTTATAGCTATCCAGCCCGAGGTAGACCGCTCCGGAAGCACCGCGACCAATTTCCCCCTGAATTTCATACCGGTGCTGCAAGCCAGCAGGCAGGACGGGGGCGCTCAAGCCTACTGTTCTTTCTCGTAGACGATGTCGGCGCGACGGTTTTCCGCCCAGGACTCTTCGTCGTGGCCCTTGAGTTTGGGCTTGGACTCGCCGAGGGTCTTGACCAGCACCTGCTTTTCCGGCGCGCCCTGGCCGATCAGCGCCTGCTTGACGGTTTCAGCCCGTTTCAGGCCAAGACGGCTGTTGTATTCGGCCGATCCCCGTTCGTCGGCATTTCCGTCCACCCGGACCCGGGATTTCGGATTGGCCGCCAGGTAGCGGGCATGGGCCTGGAGCATGGGGTT
>CAZHVZ010000025.1:24294-27720 GCA_964536245.1 uncultured Rhodocyclaceae bacterium | reverse complement strand
GCACTGTCAAAATCGAAGTAAACGCTGCGTTGGGTGCGCAATCCCGTTTCGTCCATCTTCATCCCCGGAACACCTCCCGGCCCGCCGGCCATCGCCTGCTGCTCCAGTTCGGGAGGCACCGGCAGGCCAAGCAGACCGGGATGCACACGCAGGTTTCCTTGCTGGGAAATAACCTTGGAAACCGGCTGATGGGAAGCCGCACAGGCCGTCAGCACGCCGGAAATCAGAAGGACAATCGGTAATGAAGTACGCATCGGGTTATCTACAGCGAAGTAAGTCCGCCATGATAGCTTTTCGGCGAGCATCCAGCCAGCCCGGCAGATTATCGCCAATCGGTATAATCAAATCATTTATCCGTCTTTGTCGCTATATCGACATCGGCTAAAGTGTTTTCCTCAGCATCTCTTCCCCGATGAGGTCCACCATGAATCGTTTCTCCCAGCTGCTGGCCGGCTCCCTGTTGGCCCTGGCCAGTGTCACCGCCCTGGCCGATGCCACCCTGCTCAATGCCTCCTACGATGTGGCCCGGGACGTCTACAAGGACTACAACCCGATGTTCCAGAAATACTGGAAAGCAAAAACCGGGGAAGCGGTTGAACTCAAGCAGTCCCACGGCGGCTCGACCAAACAGGTGCGCGCCGTGGCGGATGGCCTGGAAGCGGATGTCGTCACCATGAACCAGGCCAACGATATTGAATTCCTGGCCGAAAAAGGACTGGTCGCCAAGGACTGGGCAAAGAAGTTCCCGAACAACGCTTCGCCCTACACTTCGGCCATGGTCTTCATCGTGCGCAAGGGCAACCCCAGGGCACTGATGGACTGGAGCGATCTCGCCAAACCCGGCATACAGGTCATCATGCCCCACCCGAAGAACACCGGCAACGGTCGCAACAGCTACCTGTCGGCCTGGGCCTGGGCGCTCAGGCAACCGGGAAGCAATGACAAGAGTGCGCAGGAATTCGTCGGCAAACTGCTGAAAAACGCCCCTCTTTTTGCTGCCGGCGGACGCGATGCGACCACTACTTTCATGCAAAGAAAGATGGGCGACGTGTTGATCACCTTCGAGTGCGAGGCGGAAATGATTGCCAAGGAATTCGGCAAGGGCGAGTTTGAAGTGATCTACCCCAGCCTGACCATGCAGACCGAATTTCCGGTGGCCCTGGTGGACAAGGTGGTGGACAAGAAAAGCACCCGCAAGCAGGCTCAGGCCTATCTGGATTACCTGTGGTCCAAGGAGGGGCAGGAGAATGCCGCCCAGAACTACCTGCGCCCACGGGACGGGGAAATGCTGAAGAAATACAGCCAGTTCTTCCCGGCCGTGAAGACCTTTACCGTCGATGAAGTCTTTGGCGGCGCCAACAAGGCCTTTCTCACCCACTTCAAGGATGGGGGCAGTTTCGACCAGGTCTTCCAGAGCAAATAGAACGGCAATTGTCCATGGCGGCAAAAACACACCGCGTGTTGCCGGGCTTCAATCTGGCGCTCGGCTACACGCTTCTCTATCTCTCCCTGCTCATCCTGCTGCCGCTTGGCGGCATGATCCTGAAGACGGCTGATCTCGGCCTGGGCCAGATCATCGACATCGCAACCGGTGAGCGGGCGCTCGCTTCCTTTCGGGTGACCTTTGGCGCCTCGTTGCTGGCCGCCCTCGTCAATGCCTTTTTCGGCTTGATCGTAGCCTGGGTTCTGGTCCGTTACCCGTTCCCCGGCAAGCGTTTTGTCGATGCCCTGGTAGACCTCCCCTTCGCCCTTCCCACAGCCGTTGCCGGCATCGTTCTGGCCACCCTCTATGCCGGCAACGGCTGGCTCGGCCGCTGGCTGGAACCGCTGGGGATCAAGGTCGCTTTCCCCCCCTGGGGCATCGTCATGGCACTGATTTTCATCACCCTGCCTTTTGTCGTGCGCACCCTCCAGCCGGTGATCGAGGACATCGAGGCCGAAGTCGAGGAAGCGGCCGCCACCCTTGGGGCCTCCCGCTGGCAGACCTTCACCCGGATCATCTTTCCGGCCATTTTTCCGGCCCTGCTGACCGGCTTTGCCCTGGCTTTTTCCCGTGCCGTCGGAGAATACGGTTCGGTTATTTTCATTGCCGGAAATCTGCCCCTGATTTCCGAAATCACTCCCTTGCTGATCATTTCCAAGCTCGAACAATATGATGTTCTGGGCGCCACAGCGCTGGCCGTGGTCATGCTGGCCATTTCCTTCATCATGCTGCTCGGCATCAACCTGCTCCAGCACTGGGCCGCCAACCGGCACCAGCACAGCGAACCGCTGGAAGCCGCCGCCGGGAGCCAGCCGTGAGCCGTCGCCAATCAACCGAAGAGCCGCGCTGGGTACGCTACGCCCTGACCGGAACGGCCCTCGGCTTCCTTTTCTTTTTTCTCGGCCTGCCGTTACTCGCGGTGTTTTTTGAAGCCCTGGCGCAAGGGGTTCCGGCTTATCTGGAAGCGCTCAAGGAACCGGAAGCCCTCTCGGCGGCCCTGCTCACCATCGGCATTGCCCTCGCCGTGCTGCCCTTCAATATCGTTTTCGGGGTCGCGGCGGCCTGGGCCATCGCCAAATTCGATTTTCGCGGCAAGAGTCTGCTCCTCACCCTGATCGACCTGCCCTTTGCCGTCAGCCCGGTGGTTGCCGGCCTCATTTTCATCCTGCTCTTTGGCGCCCAGGGAACGTTTGGCCCGTGGCTGCAAGCCAACGACATCAAAATCATTTTCGCCGTCCCGGGCATGATGATCGCCACCCTGTTCATCACCTTCCCCTTCATCGCCCGCGAGCTGATACCGCTGATGCAGGCGCAGGGCAAGGACGAGGAAGAGGCGGCGGTGTCGCTCGGCGCTTCCGGCTGGCAGATGTTCTGGCGGGTGACCCTGCCGAATATCAAATGGGGCCTGCTCTACGGCGTCATTCTCGCCAATGCCCGGGCGATGGGCGAATTCGGCGCGGTTTCGGTGGTGTCCGGCCATATCCGTGGCGAAACCAACACCCTGCCCCTGCATGTGGAAATCCTCTACAACGAATATAACCAGATCGGCGCCTT
Organism: uncultured Rhodocyclaceae bacterium; assembly: GCA_964536245.1. GTDB lineage: Bacteria > Pseudomonadota > Gammaproteobacteria > Burkholderiales > Rhodocyclaceae > CAZHVZ01. Next base: position 24,683 of record CAZHVZ010000025.1, on the reverse strand, counting down.
TGCCGCCGCCTCGGTTCTGGCCCTGCTCGCCCTGGTAACCCTGGTGGCCAAAACCATTGTTGAATGGCGCATGAAAAAGGAAACCGACATGCTGAATTCGGAACTGGCGCCGGAGAAAACCTGATGAGCATCGAAATCCGCAACATCGCAAAGCGCTTCGGCAATTTCGTGGCGCTTGAGAACATCAATCTGGACATCCCCACTGGCGAGCTGGTTGCCCTGCTCGGCCCCTCCGGCTGCGGCAAGACCACCTTGCTGCGCATCATCGCCGGCAAGGAATCAGCGGATGAGGGCGAGGTTCTGTTTTCTGGCGCCGAAGCCACCCATCTTGCCCTCGCGGCCCCCCATCGGGCCGCGACGGAAGCCCCCCCGAGCCCGAGAATCCCCCC
>CAZHVZ010000025.1:23504-24284 GCA_964536245.1 uncultured Rhodocyclaceae bacterium | reverse complement strand
ACCCATCTGCATGTGCGGGAACGCAAGGTGGGCTTCGTTTTCCAGCATTACGCCCTGTTCCGCCACATGACCGTCTTTGAAAATGTGGCGTTCGGATTGCGCGTCAAGCCCCGCCAGGAGCGCCCGGCCGAGGACGAAATCAGGCACCGGGTCATGGAACTGCTCGGACTGGTTCAGCTCGACTGGCTGGCTGACCGCTACCCCTCGCAACTTTCCGGTGGACAGCGTCAGCGCATTGCCCTGGCCCGTGCTCTCGCCGTGGAGCCCAAGGTGCTGCTCCTTGATGAGCCGTTTGGCGCGCTGGACACCAAAGTGCGCAAGGAGCTGCGGCGCTGGCTGCGCCGCCTGCACGACGACATGCACATTTCCAGTGTCTTCGTGACCCACGACCAGGAAGAGGCGCTGGAGGTGGCCGATCGGGTTGTCGTCATGAACCGGGGAAAAATCGAGCAGATCGGCACGCCGGACGAGGTCTACTCCAATCCGGCATCGCCCTTCGTCTATCAGTTCCTGGGCAACGTCAATGTCTTCCACAGCCGGCTGCACGGCGGCTTTGCCGAAGTGGAACGATCGGAATCAGCACCGGGAGCCACCGCCTTTGTCCGCCCCCACGACATTGACATTACCCGGCACGCCTTGCCGGACGCCTTGCAGGCCGCTGTCCAGCATGTGCTTCACGATCGCCTCGGCGTCCATGTCGAGGGCCTTGCCGAAGCCCGCGTACCCGTCGTGCGCGAGGTAGTGGTCGATGCTCTCGGGGTCGATCGTCCCCATGTTCGC
>CAZHVZ010000025.1:10395-23494 GCA_964536245.1 uncultured Rhodocyclaceae bacterium | reverse complement strand
CCCGATTGGCCCGGTGGTGCGCATAGAGCTGACCCACGATGGCGAGATCATCGAAGTCGAACTCTCCCGTGAACGCCACGAAGCGCTGCAACTGGCCGCCGGCCAGCAGGTCTGGTTCCGCCCCCGGCAGATGAAAGTATTCGGCAGGCCCGATTCAAAGGCGACAGCCGTAGGCAAACAGCCTTTTTACTTCTGAGGTGGCATTCCCGGCACTCTCGACTGCTTGGTTGAATGCTGTGACGGGAGAGGCCGTAGTGGAGTGGCGAATATTCCGAAGTGCTCCAGACTCTTTATTGTCCAAAGTCAGAGAGTTTACTGTTTGAACTTTGAGCGATGAATCCATCCTTCTGCCGTTTTCACCAAGACCACTTTGTCTTCAACTTCCAATGCATTGAGCTTTGCGTCCATATTCTTATAGGCTGCTCTGATCTCGGAGTTCTTCGCCCAAGGGGATATTTCGGAAATTCTATAGGTGAAATTGACATGGGAAACGATTAAGCCTTTGTCGTTAGTTGGCTCTGAGAAATTCTTGATTTGTGCAACAGATCGCTTCCCATAACAAAATCCTCTGTCAGCTCCGGCAGAAAATACAAGGAGAGGATCAGATTTATCCTCATAGTAGTACCGACGGCCTTCGTCAGTTAGATCATATGTTTTCGTTTTTATTGATACTTTACGAAAAAACTCAGTGTATTCCGTCTCACCGTCCGTGGCTTTCAACAAGCCGATCTTTGCAAAGCGGTCGTAATCTTCGATTTTCGAGGCGCCGACGCCACCCTGCTTGATGGTAACAGGAGGGATATCTCTCCCAAACACGTTAAGACATTCCGGAGAGGCCTGAAAATAGGCATTGATCGCTTTCTCGAAGTTCGCCTTATTTGCTTCTTTAGGATCACTGCATCCAATGGCAAGAACGCAGCAAAATATAGCGGTGATAATTTTTTTCACGATACGTCTCCCCGAGTCAGAATTCTTAAATGGCATAAGCATTCGTTGGATTTTACCTTGTGCGGCGATATTTCTTGCCGACGCGAATCCTATTGCTTGGCGACGCAAAAAGAGACGACCATTGGTAAGCAATCCTTCTACTTCTGAGGCGGGTTAAAAAGGAGAACAAGGGGCGGATGCTATAATCCGCCCACCTCGGCCCCTGCAATCCGCACAACCCGGTGATTTTCACTCTCGGCATCAACCACCACTCGGCCCCGCTCGCCATTCGCGAACGGGTGGCTTTTCACGCCGAAAAACTGCATCAGGCACTGACCGACCTGACCCGTTCCCGCCCGGTCAAGGAAGCCGCAATCCTGTCCACCTGCAACCGCACCGAACTCTACTGTGCGGCAGAAACACCGGACATGGCGGTGGAGTGGCTAACCGCCTACCACAACATCACCCGCGCCGACTTGCAGCCCTATCTCTACGCTTACAACCAGCCGGAAGCCATCCGTCACGCCTTTCGCGTCGCCAGCGGCCTCGATTCCATGGTCATTGGCGAGCCGCAGATTCTCGGCCAGATGAAGGATGCCGTGCGCGTTGCCGAAGAGGCCGGCACCCTGGGCACCAATCTGCACAAGCTGTTCCAGCGCTCGTTTTCGGTGGCCAAGGAAGTACGCAGCACGACGGCCATTGGCGCCAATATTGTTTCCATGGCCGCTGCCGCCGTCCATCTGGCCGAGCGCATTTTCGAGTCGATACGCGAACAGCGCATCCTGTTCATCGGCGCCGGCGAAATGATCGAGCTGTGTGCCACCCATTTCGCCGCCCAATCGCCGAAGGCGATCACCATTGCCAACCGCACGGTCGAACGCGGCGAATCCCTGGCCAAGCGCTTCAATGGCCGGGCCATTCGCCTTGATGAACTGGCCGACAATCTCGCCCATTACGACATCGTCGTCTCCTGCACTGCCAGCTCCCTGCCCCTGATCGGGCTGGGCATGGTGGAGAGGGCAGTCAAGGCGCGGCGCCATCGCCCCATGTTCATGGTGGACCTGGCCGTACCCCGCGATATCGAAATGGAGGTCGGCGAGCTCGATGACGTCTTCCTGTACACCGTCGATGACCTCGCCCAGGTCGTGGAAAGCGGCCTCGAATCACGGCAGGCGGCTGTAGTTGAGGCAGAACTGATCATCAAGACCCGCGTCGAAAACTTTCTCACCTGGCTGGAATCCCGTGACGGCGTGCCCATCATCCGCTCCCTGCGCGACGCGGCAGAGCGGATGCGGCGGCACGAGATGGAACACGCTCTCAAGCTGCTGCACAAGGGGGAATCCCCCGAAAAAGTGCTGGAACACCTCTCCCAGCGCCTGACCAACAAGTTTCTGCACGCCCCGACCCAGGCCATCAATCTGGCCGAAGGAGACGAACGCAGCCAGCTGCAAGCCACGACCGCCCGGCTTTTCCACCTGCATTCGGGTGATTAGTCCCGGCCAGGCCGGATTGCATTCCGGCTGGTGCTATGGCTCGTGGTGTTCGGGGTGATCCGGCTCCGGGGGAATATTGGCGATGATGCGGTTGCGCCCTTGGCGCTTGGCCTGAAGCAGACTGTCATCGGCGGCCTGGATGAGATCAACGCCGTTGCCGAAATCGGCCAGGGTGGCCACACCGCAACTAAAGGATGCACGCAGGGTACCGTGAGCGTGGGCGTGGGGCAGCTCGGAAAAATCTTCGCGGATTCGTTCCAACAAGGCCATGGCCCGGTTAATGCCCGCGCCCGGCAAGGCAACGATGAACTCCTCGCCACCGTAACGACCGATCAGGTCAGTACTGCGCAAACGCCCGCGCAACAGCCAGGCCAGGCTGCGAATGACCTGATCGCCGACCGGATGACCATAGTTGTCGTTGATGGATTTGAAGCGATCAATGTCGATCATGGCGACGGCAATATCCCCCACCGGCGAACATTCCTTGACCAGCACATCCAGCCGGTTTTTTGACGCGGTATGGTTGAGCAAGCCGGTCAGGCTGTCATGCTGCCCGGAGTGAAGCATGTCCCGGTACCGCTCGATCTTGGTTTTGACCACGGCAGCCAGGATGACCGGATTGATCGGCTTGGTCAGGAACTGGTCCCCGCCCAGGCGCAAGGCTTCGACCTGCTGGGCAATATCGGTTTCGCTGGACAGGTAGATGACCGGCGTGGATTGATACTCCTTCAACTGGCGCAGCGCGCGGGTCACTTCCACACCGGTGCAGAAGGGCATGTACATGTCCATGAGAATGACATCGGGGCGGTAATCCACGGCCGCTTCCAGCAGATTACGCGGATCGCTGATCGCCCGGCTGTCAATGCCATGCTGGGTCAGGGAGCGGGTGATATGGGCAACCGCCGTGGCCGAATCCTCGACGATGAGCACCCGGGGAACGTCCTGCTCCTTCGCCTGGACCAGATCCAGGATGCGGGAGAGCACGTCGCTCACTCGATCCCCTACCGGCACACAGGCGTCAGCACCGGCCCGTTGCAACTGGACGATGGTTTCCAGCGCCGAGGGCACCGACAGGCAGTAAAAATAGCTGATGGGAAAAGCCGTCCGCAGGTTGCGGATGGCTGCCACGGCATCGGGCGGGTAAGTGCAGCCTTCGCGATCCGGAACGAAAACAATGGCGAGGGGCATCTCCTCGACCGGCGGCATCTCATCCCAGCGTACCGCCTTGGGGCGGAAACCGAAGAAACTCAGTTGTTCGCTGAGGGAAGCGGTCCACGGATGACCGCTGCGGGAAACCAGGAAAACATCCCGGGGACGGTTCCACTGCTTGTCATCGCCGGGATTGCTGTCGGAAGTACGACGGGTCACCACCGCCGGCGTTTCACGGCGATGCAGTTCGCGCAGGATGGCGGCCATCTGCCGCTCGATGGCATTGGCCTGATCCTGGGGAATGGGATGCGAGCAGGTATCCCCGAACAGGGACAGCGCGGTGTTCTCCAGCTCCTGGCAGGCCCGCACCAGGCCGGGCAACTGCTGGCGGCTGAGCCGTTCAGTCAATCCGTTGAGCGACAGCGTGTACTCGACAAACACATCAAAACTGCCGGTTGCACGGTAGCTTTTCCAGCGTAGCTCGAGTGTTTCAGCCAGCGCGATAATCGAATGTGCAATCGCTGTCATGCCCCCTCCCCTTATCGCACGATTATGGTGCATCAGCATGGCAAGAGGCAATATGCTTTACGCACTAACTGTTGTCCAGGCGCCACTGACTGAAGGTCTTTCGGGTACCATAACGCCCTTGCAAAAATACCCGGCAACCCATGAAATCAAGCATTCGCGAAAAACTTGAGCATCTTTCCGACCGCCTCGAGGAAATCGACCACATGCTTGCCGCCGAAAATGCCGCCAGCGACATGGGGCAATTTCGCAAGCTGTCCCGGGAGCGGTCCGAAATCGACCCGGTCGTTGCCCAATTCACCGCCTACAAAAAAACCGAAACCGACATCGCCGAAGCCCAGGCCATGCTCACCGACCCCGACATGCGGGAATTCGCCGAGGAAGAACTGGCCACCGCCAAGGGGCGGCTGCCCGAACTGGAACTGGAACTGCAAAGACTGCTGCTGCCTCGCGACCCCAACGACGAACGCAGCGTCCTCATCGAAATCCGCGCCGGGACCGGCGGTGACGAGTCGGCCCTCTTTGCCGGAGAACTGTTCCGCATGTATTCCCGCTTTGCCGAGCGCCAGCGCTGGCAGGTGGAAGTCCTCTCGGCCAGCGAATCGGACCTGGGCGGTTACCGCGAGGTGATCTGCCGCATCGGCGGCGACGGCGCCTACTCCCGTCTTAAATTCGAGTCCGGCGGCCACCGCGTGCAACGGGTTCCGGAAACCGAAACCCAGGGCCGAATCCACACCTCTGCCTGCACTGTGGCCATCATGCCGGAAGCCGACGAAGTCGAGGACGTAAACCTCAATCCGGCTGATCTGCGCATCGACACCTTCCGTGCCTCCGGTGCCGGCGGACAGCACATCAACAAGACCGACTCCGCCGTACGCGTCACCCATCTGCCCACCGGCATCGTCGCCGAATGCCAGGATGGCCGCTCACAGCACGCCAACAAGGCTTCCGCACTGCGGGTTCTGGCGGCCCGCATCAAGGATGTGCAGGTACGCGCCCAGCAAAGCCAGATCGCCAGTACGCGCAAGAGTCTGATCGGCTCCGGCGACCGTTCCGAACGCATCCGGACCTACAATTTCCCCCAGGGCCGGGTCACCGACCACCGCATCAACCTCACCCTGTACAACCTGGACGCCGTTTTGGACGGTGATCTGGACGAATTACTCGCCGCCCTGGCTTCGGAACACCAGGCCGAACTGCTGGCCGCCCTCGCCGAGCAGGCATGAGCCTCACTCTGGGAGCGGCCTGGCGCCAGGCCCAGGAACGGATCGACCGTCTCGATGCCCGCCTGCTGGTGCAGCACGCGGCCCACTGCTCTCACGCCGATCTCATCGCCCGTCCGGAAACGGAACTGGCCCCGGAACAAGCCACCTGGCTGGACACCCTGATTGTCCGCCGGGCCAGTGGTGAGCCGCTGGCCTACCTGCTCGGAATGGCCCCTTTCTACGGCCATGACTTTGTCGTCACGCCGGCCGTCCTCATACCCCGCCCGGAGACCGAACTTCTCGTCGAACTCGGTCTCGAGAAGATCGCTCATCTTGCCGCTCCCCGGGTCGCCGACCTGGGTACCGGTTCGGGCATTGTCGCCATTTGCCTGGCTCTGGCTCGCCCGGACGCCACCGTGGTTGGCGTGGACTACTCTTCCGAAGCCCTCGCCGTTGCGCAAAAAAATGCCAAACGCCTTGGTGCTCGGGTCGATTTTCGCAGCGGCAGTTGGTGCGAACCTCTGGCCGAAGAACAATTTGACCTGATCGTTTCCAACCCCCCCTACATCGCCCACGGCGATCCCCACCTGGAGTTGAACGGACTGCCCTTCGAGCCGCAGTTTGCCCTCACCGATGGCGTGGCCGGCGGCAACGGCCTGGCCTGCATCCGGGAAATCATTCGCCAGGCTCCCCGCCGGCTGGTCCCGCAGAGCTGGCTACTTCTCGAACACGGCTATGACCAGGCTCCTGCCACACGCCTACTGCTTGCCCGGAACAAAGGCCAAACTCCGGCAAGCTGGCGGGATTCAGCACACATCGAACGCGTCAGCGGCGCCCTCTTTTGATTCCAATCAAATAATAATTAATTCCTTTGTACTAGCATTCCGCACCGGCCCGGCTCAAAAAACAATTCATATGGCTAGGCATTACAGGGGGTAAGACTACATGAACGGAAAAATGACACTGGCTGGACGCCTGATGCTGGGTGCCGCCATCAATCTCGTGCTGTTGCTGATCGTCGTCGCCTCGGCTTGGTACAGCCTCGGGCAGATCAATCAACAGGTCAGCAAGATCGTCGAGCAGGACTGGAAAAAGGCCTATTACGCCACCGAGATTGCCGACGCCGCCAGTGAAGTCTCCCGCATGATGTTCTCCCTCCTCCAGGATCCGGCAAATCTGCCGCGCTACAAGGAGGAAATCGGCAAGCATCGACAGCGCGTCGTAGACCTCCTGCCGCAGATTGAAGCCTTGGTATACCTGCCCCGAGGCCGGGAAATGATTGCCGACCTCAAGCAAAAACGCCAGGCTTTTGCCGACATCTACCCCAAGGTGCTTGAACTGATCGAGAACGGCAAACAAGACGAAGCCGGAAAACTGTTCCTGCGTGACGGACTGCCAAAATTGCAAGGCTATCTGGGTGCCGTCAAGAATTTCCAGAAACTGCAAAGTGAGCTGTTTGACTTGAGTGCGCTCGAAGCCAAGGAAGTGGTCAGCAACGCCCGTTCGGTGCTGATTGCTCTGGTGGTCGCTTCGCTCGTTCTTTCCCTTCTTCTCTCAGCCTGGGTCACTCGCTCGGTAACCGCTCCCCTGGGAGGCGAACCGGAAGACGCCAAAGCGGCCGTCGAGCGCATTGCTGCCGGCGATTTGAGCCAGCAGCTCAGCGTCCGCCCCGGCGATGAGCGCAGCCTGATTGCCGCCCTCGCCCACATGCAGGGGGCGCTGCGCAAAATGCTGGCCAGCCTGCAAAATGATGCCCGCGAACTATCCGGCGCCGCCGACGGTTTAGCCGCAGTCTCGGCCCAGGTTGCCCAAGGGTCTTCTGCCCAAAGCGACTCGGCCTCTTCCATGGCAGCTGCCGTTGAACAATTGTCGGTCAGCATCAATCATGTCAGCGACAGCTCCAGTGAAGCCCGCCGGGAAACCGCCACCACCGGCGGACTGGCGACCGAGGGTGACGCCGTCATCGCCAATACGGTAGGGGAAATGCAGCGTATCGATAGTGCTGTCAAAGGCGCCGCGACCGCCATTCAAACCATGAGCGAACGTTCACAACGCATTTCCAGCGTCGTCCAGGTCATTCGCGACGTGGCCGAGCAAACCAACCTGCTGGCGCTCAACGCCGCCATCGAAGCGGCACGGGCCGGCGAAGCGGGACGCGGCTTTGCCGTCGTGGCCGACGAAGTGCGCAAACTGGCTGAACGTACGGCCATGGCCACCACAGAAATCAGCACCATGATCGACGCCGTTCAGAGCGGTATCGGCGATGCCGTGTGCCAGATGGACACCGCCGTGGCCAGGGTGGCCAGCGGTGTCTCCATGGCCGGCGAGGCGAGCGCCTCCATGCAGGGAATCAGCGAGGCCACCCAACGCGTGATCAATGCCGTGGGAGAAATCTCGAACGCTCTTGAGGAACAAAGCAGCGCCAGCCATGAAGTCGCTGCCAATGTGGAACAAATCGCCAACATGGCCGAGCAGAACAGCGCAGCGGCAGGCAATGCAGCGTCCACCGCACTGCAACTGCAAACCCTGGCGGGATCGGTGCGCACGGCAATCGCCCATTTCCGTACCTGACCCCGGAATCCCGCTTCAGGGCTGTTGCGTTGACGGCCCGGAGCAGTCGGTACTACACTAATAGCTGACAAAAACACTCAGCTATTGGAGAACCCCACCATGGATACACAGGCTCGCATTCACGATATCGTCACCGGCAACCCGGTCGCCCTCTTCATGAAGGGCACGCCGCAATTCCCGCAATGCGGATTCTCGGCCACGGCAACCCAGATACTGAAACTGTGCGGCGTTCAGCAGTATGCCAGCGTCAATGTTCTGGAAGATCCGGACATTCGCCAGGGGATCAAGGACTACGCCAACTGGCCGACCATTCCGCAACTTTTCATCAAGGGGGAATTTATCGGCGGCTGCGACATAATGAAGGAAATGTACCAGGCCGGCGAGCTGCAAAAACTCCTCGAAGGCATTGCCTCGGCCTGACAATGCCCACGGCGCTCAGGCGGGCGCCGTAAATTCGTCATAGGCCCGTACTGCTTCGGCGGCGTACATGAGCGATGGGCCGCCGCCCATGTAGGTGCAGATGCCCAGGGTTTCCATCAGCTGCTCCCGGCTCATGCCGAGCTTGATCAGCGCCTTGACGTGAAAACCGATGCAGCCGTCGCAGCGACAGGCAACGCCGATGGCCAGGGCGATCAGTTCCTTGTGCAGGGCGCTGAGCGCCCCCTCGGCCATGGCTGCCTTGGCCATGGTGCTGAACCCCTGCATGGTGTCCGGAATTTCCTTGCGCAGGGCGCCCATACCCTTGGAAAGGTCGGAAGTAATGGTGACGAAGGATTTGCTCATGGGAATCACCTGGTGTATTAGCAAATTCTTATTATAAGCCTCTGCTGATTCTCTGGCAAACTGGGGTCATGCGCGCCCTCTATTCAATGTTCCTCCTCGCCCTGCTTTCCGCTTGCGCCAGCTATGATGGACGCGGTCTGCAAGCCGGCCTGTCGACCCGGCAGGACGTGGAACGGCTCATGGGGCCACCCGCCCTGCGCTGGGCAGTCCAGACCGGCGGCGAGCAACTGGCCTACCCACGGGGCCCCATGGGTTATCACACCTACATGGTCATGATTGACGCCAGCGACCGCCTGCTCAGCATCCGCAATGTTCTCGAGCCCTCCACCTTCGCCCGCATTGGCGAGGGGATGAGTCAGGACGAGATCCTGCAATGGCTGGGGCCGCCGACACCGGAATGGACCAGCTACTTTGAACGGCGGGACGAACTGGTATGGGAATGGCGTTACTGCGATGACTGGGGCGAGGCGGCCCGGTTCAACGTCCTCTTCGACGGCACCCGGGGCACCGTGCGGAGCACCGGCAGCCTGACGGAAAAACAGCGTTTCGGGGCACACCGGCGCAATTCCTGCAGCCGCTGAACCAATCGCCGCCTAAAAAGCGGCCAGCCGCTGGTTAGCCAGGGTCAGCCGATTGGCCAGCACCTCCAGGAAGCTCTGGTAAAAATGCATGCGGCAGGTATCGGAGGCCTTGTGCAGGGCTTCGCCGCGCACGGTGACAATATTGGATTCGGTCAGCGCCACGACGTCAGCTCCCCGCGCCTGTCCCTGGCGGCTGATGACCGCCATTTCGCCAAAGCATTCGCCACTGGTCAGCAGATTGAGGATCTTGCCGTTTTTGGTGACCTTGAGCTCCCCCTCCGCCAGGAAACAGAAAAAATCCCCCGGCTCCCCGTCATGGATAATCACCGTCCCCGGCGGGACGCGCTGCCAGTCGGAAAAACGCAGCACCTCCCAGATTTCCACATCACTGAAATCGGCAAAAAATGGCGTCGCCCGCAGAATGTCAAACTTCTCGGTATCGCCGAACTCCGCCTTGGTCATGTGCAACTGGTGACTGCGCACGGCCTGGGCCAGGTCCTGCCCGAAGGCATCCCAGCTCGGATAGCGATCCTCCAGCTGCTTGGCCATGGCGCGGGCGACGATATCGTCGAGAACACGGGGCAGCTCCGGGCGCAGAAAGGAAGGCTTGGCCGGCTCGGTGTTGATGATCTGATACACCATGTTGTAATTGGTGCTGGCCTGAAAGGGCAAGGTACCGGTCAGCAACTGGTACATGACCACACCCAGGGAGTAGATGTCGGTACGATGGTCGAGGGGCTGCTCCTTGACCTGCTGCGGCGACATATAGGCAGGAGAACCGATGCCGGACACCTGCGTACGCTCGTTGGCGCCGGTCGTAATGGCGGCCCCGAAATCGGAGATCTTGATGTCGCTCTGCATGACATCCCCCTGCCCGGCGAGCAGGATATTGGCCGGCTTGATATCGCGGTGGGTGATCCCCAGACGAAAAGCGAAATCCAGCGCCCGGGTGCATTTGAAAATTACTTCCACCACCCGGTCAATGGGCAGCAGGCGCCCAGGTTGGGCAAACACCTCAAGGGTCCCGCCCGGCACGTATTCCATGACGATGTAGCACACCTTCTCGGCCACCACCGCATCATAAATCTGCACGATATGCGGATGGTTGAGCTTGCCGACCAGGGATGCTTCGTTCAGAAAGAGGTGAGTGTAGAGCTTGCCTTTTTCCGGATCACCGAGGATGTCCGGCGATGCCACCTTGATGGCGACATCGCGCTGGGCAAAGGGGTCCCGGCCAAGATAGACGGTGCTGGTCGCTCCGTGCCCCAGCTCGCGGCGGATTTCGTATTTGCCAAGTTTCTTCAAGGCCGGATTACAACCTCTGGCGGGCGCGGGCGATGGCTGCGCGGACCTGGGCCGGAGCGGTGCCACCGAGATGGTTGCGCGAAGCCAGGGAGCCTTCCACCGTCAGCACGGCAAAAACATCGGCGCCGACGAGAGGTGAAAAAGCCTGCAATTCTTCAAGGGACAAGCCGGGCAGATCGACCCCCTTGTTCTCGGCCGCCTTGACCGCATGGCCCACCGCTTCGTGGGCATCGCGGAAGGGCAGACCTTTTTTGACCAGATAGTCGGCGAGATCGGTGGCCGTGGCAAAACCCTGGGTCAGCGCGGCTTTCATGGACTCCGGTTTGACCGTGATGCCGCCGGCCATGTCGGCAAAAATGCGCAGGGTATCGGTGACCGTATCGACGGCATCAAACAGCGGCTCCTTGTCTTCCTGATTGTCCTTGTTGTAGGCCAGGGGCTGCGATTTCATCAGGGTCAGCAGCGACATCAGCTGGCCGTAAACCCGGCCTGTCTTGCCCCGTGCCAGTTCCGGCACGTCCGGATTTTTTTTCTGGGGCATGATCGAAGAACCGGTACAGAAGCGGTCGGCGATCTGGATAAAGCCGATGCGCGGACTCATCCACATGACCAGCTCTTCGGACAGGCGGCTGATATGCATCATCAGCAGGGAGCAGGCCGCCGTGAATTCGATGGCGAAATCACGATCCGACACCGCATCCAGCGAATTTTCACAAACCCCCTCGAAGCCCAGTTCGGCAGCCACGAATTCGCGATCGATCGGATACGTGGTGCCGGCCAGGGCGGCGGCCCCCAGAGGCAGACGGTTGGTACGCTTGCGAACATCGGCAAAGCGCTCGGCGTCACGCCCGAACATTTCAAAGTAGGCCAGCACATGGTGGCCGAAGGTCACCGGCTGCGCCACCTGCAAATGGGTCGATCCGGGCATCGGCGTGTCCGCTTCCTTTTCCGCCAGATCCACCAGGGCGGAACGGAAGGCCTTGATCAAGCCGAGGATGTCATCGATGGCATCGCGCAGGTAAAGGCGGATATCGGTGGCCACCTGATCATTGCGCGAACGGCCGGTATGCAAGCGCTTGCCGGCATCTCCCACCAGCGCGGTAAGGCGTTTTTCAATATTGAGATGCACATCTTCCAGGTCAAGGGACCAGACAAAATTGCCGGACTCGATTTCCTGCCCCACCTGCGCCATGCCCCGCTCGATCTCTGCCAGATCCTGAGCACTGATGATGCCCTGCCGGGCGAGCATCCTGGCGTGCGCAAGGGAACCCCGGATATCCTGGCGCCACATGCGCTGATCAAAATCAACCGAAGCGGTGTAACGTTTGACAAGGTCGGAAACCGGCTCGGAAAAGCGTCCGGCCCATGTGTACTGAGCAGCGTTGGAAGTCATGCGTGTGTTCTACAATGAGGGGGTTGAATTACAAGAATCCGAAGGATGACTAGTATAAGGCAGAACCCCGCAGCGTACCCCTTGCCGGACTGGCGCAATTTTGGCGTCATGCTGCGGGTTTTGCTTGGCGTCAACCTCCTTGCCCTGCTCACCGCCCTGGTACAAACCCGTGGTCTGGAAGGCTGGCTGGACCGCTATGTGGAGCTGGCCGCCTGGGTGGAGCCATTGCTGCTGTTCATGCTTGGCGTCCTGGCCCTGGCCCGGGATCTGCTCTGGCAGCTCCCGCGAAATACCGCCCGCAGCGCAATCCTGGTTCTGGCAACGGGGATTGCCGTTGCCCAATACGTGTTTTGGCAACGCATCGGCTTTGTCGAGGACAGCGCCGGCAACAACTGGCGTATTGCCCTCCTCGCCCTGGCCGCCAGCAGCCTGATCCTGGGCTATTTTGACCTGCGCTCCAGGGCGCTGCCGCCAACGCTTGCCGAAACCCGGCTGGCGGCCCTCAATGCCCGCATTCGCCCGCACTTCCTGTTCAACTCCCTGAATGCCGTTCTCTCCCTGATCCGCGCCGAGCCGCGCCAGGCCGAAGCCGCCCTGGAAGCGCTTGCCGACCTCTTCCGCGCGGCCCTGCGCGACCCCAAGGAACTGGTTGCCCTGTCCGAAGAAATCGCCCTTGGCCAACAGTACCTGGATCTGGAAAAACTTCGCCTGGGGGAACGTCTTCGCGTAACGTGGCACATTGAGGCCACCCCTCTCGACCAGGCGATTCCGCCCCTGACGCTCCAGCCCCTCCTCGAAAATGCCGTCTATCACGGCATCGAGCCCCGCCCGGAAGGGGGCGTCATCACCATCCAGCTGACCAAGCGGGGGGCTGAGCTGATGATTGAAATCGCCAATCCGGCTTCTCCCGACAACAGTCATCAGCGAGGTAACCAGATGGCGGTAGCCAATATCCGCGAACGGCTTTCCCTTTATTACGACCTCGAAGCCCGCCTGGAAATCGACAGCAACCCGCAACGCTATCTGGTGCGTATCATTCTGCCATGCCGAAGCTGACCCCTCCGCTGCGTATTCTCATCGTCGACGATGAACCCCTGGCCCGCGCCCGCCTGCGGGAGTTGCTGGCCGACATTGCCCTCCAGCTGCCAAACGAAATCAGCGGCGAGG
>CAZHVZ010000025.1:304-10385 GCA_964536245.1 uncultured Rhodocyclaceae bacterium | reverse complement strand
CCCGCCGGCGGGGGTGGCCGGCCCAACTGCCCCCCCCGCGCCCAACCCAACACCCGGGGCCGCCGGCAACCGGCCCCGAGGCCCTTGAGCAATTGCGTGCCACCCCCACCGATGTCGTGCTGGCCGACATCCGCATGCCGGGCATGGATGGCCTTGAACTGGCCGGCCACCTCGGCGGCATGGAATATCCGCCGGCGGTCATCTTCACCACGGCTTATGACAATTACGCGGTCCAGGCCTTTGATCTCAATGCCATCGACTATCTGCTCAAGCCGGTACGCACCCAGCGCCTGCTCACCGCCCTGCAAAAGGCCCGGCCATCAAGGCCTCCGGACGGCACCCTTCTGGCCGACATCGGTCAGGCAACGCGGGGAGGCGGACGCACCCATCTTTCCTGCCACGAAAGAGGGCGCCTCCTTCTCGTGCCCCTGAAGGAGGTGCTTTACCTCAAGGCCGACCTCAAATACGTCACGGCCCGCACCCGTGACCGGGAATACCTGCTGGACGAAACCCTGACCCACCTCGAGCAGGAATTTGCCGACCGCTTCATCCGCCTGCATCGCTCCGTGCTGGTTGCCCGCGACGCTCTGGCCGGCTTTGAGAAAGCAGCGGATGAAGATGCAGAGGGTTACGGCTGGGCACTCCTGCGTGGCGTATCGGAAAAACTTCCGGTCAGTCGCCGGCAATGGGTGGTGGCCCGTAACGATGCCACCCGCCTTCCTCCGGAAAAGGAAATCAAGTGAGCCAGGTTTGCCCCAACTGCCGTTACGCCCGCCAGACCACTGATCGCGCACCGGATTGGCAATGTCCTGCCTGCCAGATGGCCTATGCCAAAGCCGGCGGCAGCGCCGATCAGTCCTATGGCCGCAGCATTCCCATGCGCAGCAGCCCGCACCCGGCCAAGCACGGCTGGGGTAAATGGCTGACGCTCCTGGCCCTGCTGCTTGCCGCCTTCTGGTTCCTCAAGCCCTTCTCCCCGGCTGCCTACAAAACCCGGCCCGATCTGTCCGCCGGCCAACCCGAAGTGCTGCTCTACGCCACCGATTGGTGCGGCTACTGTGCTGCCGCCCGCAATTTCTTCCAGGCCAGGGGCATCCGTTACACGGAGTTCAACATTGAAAAGAACTCTGCCGCTCAGGAAGGCTACCGCAAACTTGGCGGCAATGGGGTTCCCCTGATCGTGGTTGGCGAGACCGTCGTGCACGGCTTCAACGAGCAGGAGCTGGGCAGGCATTTGAGCCTCTGGCTGAAATAGCCGCCCCCCTCTCCTCTTAAGCTTGCCTTAAGCTTTTCCTAAGGAGGGGTTAAGGCAATCTCCCTACACTGGTTCTCCAGAATCCATGTAAGGAGAACCTCGGTGAAAATTGTTTACGCACTGGCCGGGCTACCCGGCCCTGCCGGCCAGACCCGGATCGCGAACGACCTTCGCCGGAGCCACATCCGCTGCGGCCGACACGCCGCCTCCCTAGCCGAACGGCGAGGCTAGCCGATGCAGAAAGTTCTCGTTTGGGACTGGCCGGTGCGCCTTGGCCACTGGCTGATGGCTGGCGCTTTCGCATTGGCCTGGCTGACCTCGGAAAGCGAACCTTTTCGCCTCGCGCACGCGGTGGCCGGAGCCACGGTCGTCGGTGTCGCCAGCTTCCGGATTCCCTGGGGAATATTTGGCACCCGTTATGCCCGTTTCGCCGATTTCGTTCATGGCCCGCGTACCGTCAAAGAGCACCTTATCGAGATCAGCCATCTCAATCCGGAACATCACATTGGTCACAACCCGGCAGGCGGCTGGGCCATTCTTCTATTGCTGGCCCTCGGCATTCTGACCGGCATGTCGGGTTGGGCGGCCGACAAGGAGTTGGGCGGACACTGGCTGGAAGAAGGCCATGAAATTCTCGCTGCAACCATGCTCTGCGTAGTGATGATCCATGTCTGCGGCGTACTGTTCACCAGCCTGCTGCATGGGGAGAACCTGATCAGCAGCATGTTGAACGGTCACAAACTCGGACAGCCGGATGAAGCAATTGAAACCCCCCGCCCCCTGTTTACCGTCGTCCTTCTGATCTGGGTTGGAATGACGGTCTGGATCATGACTCGCTGATCCCGGAGCAGCGCCTATTCTCAGGCCGGCCTTCGCCGCCACACCTGCCAGCGCTCCCGCCCGGCAAAAACCGGAATGGAGTCCGCCACCGCCCGGTCTTCCAGACGCTCGAAATTCGGCCCGAGCAAGCCATCAAGCTGTTCCGGCAGAATGCCAAAAGGTGGCCCCTTGGGCTGATCGCAGAGAAAAAAGTAGCCGGCCAGCAAGCCGCCTTCCGGCAGCAACCCGGCCACGCGCCGGCTCCAGTCCGGCCATAGCTTGCGGGGCAGGGCGCAAAGAAAGGCTCGCTCATAGATCAGCCGGAAGGGTTGAGCCGGGGTGAACGTGAAAAAATCATCGCAAACCAGCTGCCCCCCCCAGAGTCCCAAGACCGTTCGGGCAGCATCAACAGCAGCCGGCGAAAAATCAAGGGCCGTCACCGGCCAGCCGAGACGGTCAAAATAACCGGCCTCCCAGGCGCTGCCGCAACCGGGGACAAGGGTCGGCAGTGCTCCGGAACTTGCCGCAAAGCGCTGCACATCGGCGGGAACCCGCCCGGCATCCCAGGGAGTCGTCCCTTCGCGAAAGCGCTTTTCCCAGAATTCTGGGTGTTCCGGAAGTTGATCCGGTGTTTTTTCCCTGCTATCCATTCTTCCACCCTTTTCACCGTCGGCAGCGGCGGGGAAGGGGTCCGGAGGCCATGCTAAAATCCGACCTCCTCAAGCCCAGCCCGATCCCCCGCCATGTCCCAACTTTCCCGCATCGTCATCGCCTCCCGAGAATCACCCCTTGCCCTGTGGCAGGCTGAACATGTCCGGGACCGGCTAGCGAGTCTAAATGCAGGATCGGAAGTTGTCATTCTCGGCATGACCACCCAGGGCGACCAGATTCTTGATCGCCCCCTGTCGCAAATTGGTGGCAAGGGCCTCTTCATCAAGGAGCTGGAAGTCGCCATGGAAGAAGGCCGTGCCGACCTCGCCGTGCATTCGATGAAGGACGTGCCCATGGTCATGCCGGAGGGTTTTCTGCTGGCGGCCATTTCGGAACGGGAAAATCCCTGCGACGCCTTCGTTTCCAACACCTACGCGGCGCTTGACGACCTGCCGGCCGGTGCCGTGGTCGGCACCTCCAGCCTGCGCCGGGAAGCCATTCTGCGGGCCAACTACCCGCAGCTCCAGATCAAGAGCCTGCGGGGAAATCTGGGCACTCGCCTGCGCAAGCTGGATGAGGGGCAATACGACGCCATCATTCTTGCGGCGGCAGGCCTGATTCGGCTTGGCCTGAAAGACCGCATCAAATCGGTGCTGACACCGGAGCAGTCGCTCCCGGCACCGGGGCAGGGAGCACTGGGGATCGAACTGCTGGCCGGGCGCTCGGCAATGGATGCCGTCGTGGCCCCCCTCAACCATGCCGAAACCGCCTTCTGCGTGCGCGCCGAACGGGCCTTCTCCCGCGCCCTGGGCGGCAGCTGCCAGGTGCCGCTAGGGGGCTACGCCATCATGGAACAGGGGCAACTGTGGCTGCGCGGCTTTGTTGCCACCCCGGATGGCGCAAACATGGTGAGCGGCGAAGTGCGCGGTACCGTTGGCAAGACTGCCGATGATGACGAAGCCCTGGGTCTGGCACTGGCCACCCAATTGCGCGCCAGCGGGGCTGACGCCATCCTGGAAAAACTCGCCCGCTGCGCATGAGCCTCCCCCTGGCCGGCCGGACCATTGTTGTCACCCGGCCCCGGGCGCAGGCCCAGCCGCTGGCGGCAGCCATCGGCGATGCCGGCGGTCAGGCGCTGATATTTCCCTTGCTGGAGATTTCCGGCACCGATGACTCCCGGGATCTCGACGAAGCCTCCGGCAAGCTTGACCGCTACCGCCTGGCGGTCTTCATCAGCCCCAATGCAGTGGACTACAGCCTGCCCACCCTGCTCCGGAATACCGCCTGGCCCGGCACGACGCAAGCAGCGGCGATTGGTCTGGGTACGGTCAAAGCCCTGGCCGCCCAGGGCATCACCGGCTGCCTTGCCCCGACCGGCCGTTTCGATTCCGAGGCCCTGCTCGCCTTGCCCGAGCTTCAATCGGAACAGGTCAGCGGCCAGCGCATCGCCATTTTTCGCGGCGACGGGGGCCGCGAACTGCTCGCCGACACCCTGCGCGAAAGAGGTGCCCGGGTGGATTGCATCACCACCTACCGGCGCTCGGCCCCAACCGGCGGCGCCGTGCCGCTCATGGCCGCCTGGCGGCAGGGTTGCCTGGATGCCATCGCCGTGTCCAGCAGCGAAGGCTTACGCTATTTGGTCGACATGCTGGATGGCGAAGGGCGTCATTATCTTGCCGCCACCCCCATTTTTGTTCCCCATGCCCGTATCGCCGAAAACGCACGGGCGTTGGGCCTCCACAACACCGTCCTGACCGATCCGGCGGATGCGGGAATCCTGGCCGGGCTATGCGCATATAATTGGCCGGACCATGACTGAAGACGCCGCACCCTCTCCTGCCTCTGAGCCCTCTCCCCGCCCCCCGTCAGCCTGGCGGTCCCCCTGGCTGTATGTCGCCATCGCCACCTTCGCACTGGCCGCCTGGCAATGGGGAGAAACCCGCAGCAAGCTGGCCGACACCCAGCAGGAAGTCGCCCGCCGCCTGAACGAAGCCGCCAGCGCCGGCAAGGAAGACCGGGGCGCGCTCAGGCTGGCGCAGGAACAAACTGCCGCCCTGCAAGCCAAGGTCGGCGCCCTGGAAGCCCGGCAAGCCGAATTCCAGGGGCAGAGCGCGGCCCTGCAAAACCTCTATCAGGAACTCTCGAGAAGCCGGGACGAAGCAACGCTTCTTGAAGTGGAGCAAGCGGTCAACCTGGCAGCCCAGCAACTGCAACTGACCGGCAACGTCGCGACGGCAGTGCTCGCCTTGCAATCGGCCGAGGCCCGGCTGGCCCGCCTTGACCGCCCCCAGTTCATCCCTTTGCGCAAGGCGCTCGGCCATGATCTGGAGCGGCTGCGCGCCCTGCCTCTGGTCGACCTGGCGGGTATCAGCCTGAAAATCGAGAACATCGTCCTCAGCATCGACAAGTTGCCCCTGGCAGTGGACGAGCGCCCCGCCCCGGCGGAGAACACCCGGCAAGCGGGCAGCAGCCAGCCCTCGCCGGCGGCTCCCCCGTGGTGGCAGCGGGCCGGTGAGGAACTCTGGCGGGAGCTCAGGAGCCTGGTCCGTATTCAACGCTTTGATCGGGACGAACCCGTGCTGCTGGCCCCCGGCCAGACTTTCTTCCTGCGGGAAAACCTCAAGCTGCGCCTGCTCAATGCCCGCCTTGCCCTGCTCTCCCGGGATGCGTGGACGTTCCGTAACGAAATCAAGGTCGCTCTCGACTGGCTGGGTCGCCATTTCGACCCCCAGGAAAAATCTGTTCAGAATGCACAGAACAGCCTCAAGCAACTGGCCGCCAGCGAGATCAATATCGAATTACCCAACCTCAACGAGAGCCTGGCTGCCCTGCGCCCCCTGAAACCGGCCAAGGACAAGAAGTGAGAGGACTGCTCTGGGTTCTTGCTCTGTTTGCCCTGGCCGTGGCAGCAGCCCTGGGAGCACGCTTGAATGACGGCTACGTTCTGCTGGTTTCCCCCCCCTGGCGGCTGGAAGTATCCCTGACCCTGTTCGTGCTTGCCATCCTCTTCGCCTTTGCCCTGCTTCACCTCGTCCTGCGCGGCCTGGCCCTGACCTTCGGTTTGCCGGCAAAGGTCCAGGCCTACCGGAGCCAGCGCCAGCAAGAACGATCCGCTGCCATTTTTCAGGATGCCGTACGCCTTCTGTTCGAGGGGCGTTTCGGCCAGGCCTTGAAACGGGCCGCCCAGGCCCACGCCGCCGGCATGGCTCCCGGCCTGTCGGCGCTGATCGCCGCCAGAGCTGCCCAGCGTATGCGTGAGCCGCTTAAACAACAGGGCTGGCTGGATCGCGCCAAGGTCGACGATCCGCGTACCGAAGCGGCCACGCTCATGCTGGAAGCCGAAATGCTCAACGAGTCCCGACGCTTTGACCAGGCGCTGGCGGTGCTCAAGCGCCTTCAGGACAAGCACGGCCTGCACCTCGCGGCCCTGCGCCTGGAACTGCGTGCCCGCCAGGGTTGCCGGGACTGGTCGGGGGTCCTGCGCGTGACCCGCCAGCTGGAAAAGCGGGAAACCCTGCTTCCCGAGCTCACCCGGGAAATCAAACTGCAAGCCCACCTGGAACTCGTTGCCGCCCATGACGGCAGTCCCGAGTCCCTTGCCGCTTATTTGAGGCAGACTCCCAAGGGTGAGCTGACTCCCCGCCTGGTCGGCGCCGTTTCCCGCAAGCTGGTCATCCTGGGCGACAACGACGAGGCGCGACGCCTGATTGAAACCAGCCTGGATGTCGACGACGATGAGCGCTGGGATGACAAGCTCGTCCGTCTCTACGGCCAGATCGAAGACGGCGACATGACCAGCCGCCTGGCGCTTGCTGAAAAGTGGCTGCATCGGCGCCCGCAAGATGGTAGTCTGTTACTTTCACTGGGACGCCTGTGCCTGCGGCAACGCCTGTGGGGCAAGGCCCAGAGTTATCTGGAAGCCTCCCTGGCCATTGCCGAGTCCCGGGAAGCCCATCTTGAATTGGCCGACCTGTTTGAACAACTGGGCAAAACAGACGAATGCAACCGACACTACCGGGCCAGCGCCCGATTTGGCGTCGCCGACTAGAACAAGGGGAAGACTATGCTGATCGACATGCGGAAGATTTACAACTTCTACCCCGTCGAACCTGCGCCGGATCCGGCCAATCTGCCGACCGGCGGCGATTTGTATTACGAGTGCCTGGACTGCACCACCGTGGTCAACTCCGTACCTCACATCAAGGTCGCCTGCACCTGCGGAAACCTGGTGGGCGCCGGGGGCAAGCTGAGCATCAAGGATTCCACCCGGCTCAAGGTGGTACGCGGCAAGCTGAAGTAATCAAATCCAGTCGCGGGCTTGCAGAAAAACTTCGTAAAGGCTTGCCTCCGGAGTTCCCGCTTCCGGCTTCCAGTCATAACGCCACTTGACAAGGGGCGGCAGGGACATCAGGATCGATTCGGTGCGCCCCCCGGATTGCAAACCGAACAAGGTGCCGCGATCCCAGACCAGATTGAATTCCACGTAGCGCCCCCGGCGATAGGCTTGGAAATCCCGCTCCCGCTCGCCGTAAGGCGTATCGCGGCGACGGGCGAGCACCGGTAAATAGGCCCGGGTAAATACATTGCCCACCGCCCTGGTCAGGGCAAAACAGCGCTCGAAAGCGCTGTCGCCGCCCGGTCCGGATTCGTTCAGATCGTCAAAGAACACCCCGCCAACTCCCCGGGGTTCATTGCGGTGCTTGAGGAAGAAGTATTCGTCGCACCATTTCTTGTATTGAGGGTAGACCGTATCTCCGAATGGCTGCAAGGCTTCCCGGCAGGTCGCGTGAAAATGGCGAACATCTTCTTCCTGACCATAGTAGGGGGTCATGTCCATGCCGCCGCCAAACCACCAGACGTCTTCTTCTCCTGCCTTGCTGGCAACGAAACAACGCACATTCATATGGGCAGTGGGGCAATAGGGATTTCTCGGATGCAGAACCAGGGACACTCCCATCGCCTCCCAGGCCCGCCCCGCCAGCTGCGGGCGGACGGCGGTGGCGGAAGCGGGCAGGGAGGGGCCGGTGACATGGGAAAAATTAACCCCGCCCCGCTCGAAAACATTCCCTTCCTCGATCAGTCGGGAAATGCCGCCGCCCCCCTCCGGGCGAATCCAGGAATCCGTCTGAAACGGCTGGCCGTCAAAAGCCTCCAGTTCGGCAACGATGCGGCTTTGCAGCCCGGTAAAGAAATCCTTGAGAGGGGCAGTGTTCATTAAAGCTCCGGGAAATAAAAAAGCGGCCCATGCCGTTCATGAGCCGCCGTTCTGATGCCGCATTTGCCGAATCGTTCAACCGCTTCCGGCAAAAAAACCTTTTCCCGATTACCGGGCCACCGCGCGGTACCCGATATCCTTGCGGTACTGCACGCCTTCAAAACGGACTTCGGCAGCCACCTCGTAAGCCCGTTTTTGAGCCAGCTTGACGTTTTCGCCGAGGGCCGTGACGCAGAGGACGCGTCCGCCATGGGTCACCACCTGGCCATTGACGTCGGTGGTTCCGGCGTGGAAAACATGGGCATCATCACCGAAGGAATTGCCCGCCGGCAGGCCACTGATGACATCGCCCTTTTTCGGAGTATCCGGATAATTGGCGGCAGCGAGGACGACCCCCAGAGCGACGCGGCGATCCCACTCGGCTTCCACCTGATCCAGGGTACCGGCAATGGCATGCTCCAGGAGAACCACCAGATCGGACTTGAGGCGCATCATGATCGGCTGGGTTTCCGGGTCGCCCATGCGGCAATTGAATTCCAGGGTCTTCACCCCGCCATCCGGACTGACCATCAGCCCGGCATAGAGAAAACCGGTGTAGGGAATGCCATCGGCAGCCACCGGGGCCGGGGAATAGGCTCCCATGCCGCCGGTATTGGGGCCGGTTTCACCGTCGGCGATACGCTTGTGGTCCTGGCTGGAAGCGAGGGCCAGAACATTTTTGCCATCCACCATGACGATGAAGCTGGCTTCCTCGCCTTCGAGAAATTCCTCGATCACCACCCGGGCGCCGGCATCACCCAACTTGTTGCCGGACAACATGTCGTCAATGGCGGCATGGGCTTCTTCAAGGCTCATGGCGACCACCACGCCTTTGCCGGCCGCCAGGCCATCCGCCTTGATGACAATGGGCGCACCCTGCTCGTCGATGTAGGCATGGGCCTTGGCGGCGTCGGTGAAGGTGCCGAAACCGGCTGTCGGGATGTTGTGCCGGGCCATGAAGCGCTTGGCGAAATCCTTGGAGGATTCGAGTTGGGCCGCTTCCTTGGTCGGGCCAAAAATTTTCAGTCCGCGCTCCCGGAAAATATTGACCACCCCTGCCGCCAGAGGCGCTTCCGGCCCAACCACGGTGAGATGCACCTTTTCCTGCTCGGCAAAATCGGCCAGGGCTACCGGATCGGTGAGATTGATATTTTCCAGTTCGTGCTCACGGGCCGTGCCGGCGTTGCCGGGGGCCACGCACACTTTTTGCAAACCGGGAGTTTTGGCCAGGCGCCAGGCGATGGCGTGTTCGCGGCCGCCGGAACCGATGACTAGAAGTTTCATGGCTGATCTCTATTAATTGATTTATGCGTTGATGGCAGCTTGCGTTGCCCATTTCTTGATCATCCGCGCCAGCTCAACAGCCTGTTCGCGGGTGATGATCTCAATATCGCTGTCGTCATAGCGGAAAACAACTGCATAAGGGTTCAGCTTGCCAAGATCATCCAGGCTGACGGGCAAGCTCAGGCCGGAATCTTCGAGGATTTTCGCCAGACGTATCAGGTCATGGCTGCGGTCGAAGGGAAGATCCCTAGCGGCGAGAACCGCTTTCAAGCTTTTTTCCACGAGTTGTTGGGCGTGAAAGGCAACACCGGACAGATGTACGCGTTCGGCGCCTTTAAGAACATCGAGAATTTCCCAATCCCGGTCGGCCAGTTTGAGCAGACAGAGTGCTTCTTCAGACGGCATAGAGCACCTTGCCTTCTCTTGCCGCCCAGTAAATCGCCGAAGAGCGCCATTCGCGCTTCCTGGCAAAGTCTGACTCCGAACAGACCAGAATATCCACCGGAATATTGAGGGGCCACAGGGCTTTGTGCAGCCGCATCATTTCTTCGCCAATATTGCTGACTTCCTGCTCGACCACCAGCAGATCGAGATCGGAGTCGTCAGCCGCATCGCCCCGCGCATGCGAACCGAAAAGAATAACGCGGTTCGGTGCAGCCACTGAAACCAGTCGCTGCACTGCTTGCTGGATGATCGGCTCGGAAATCATCTGTTTTAGTGGCGGAAGTGGCGGGCACCGGTGAATACCATGGCCAGGCCGTGCTCGTCGGCAGCGGCAATGTCTTCCTCGTCGCGCATCGAGCCGCCCGGCTGGATGC
>CAZHVZ010000025.1:0-266 GCA_964536245.1 uncultured Rhodocyclaceae bacterium | reverse complement strand
GTCGAGCCCGGCGTGCCGCGCCTTCATGCCGGCGATCCGGGTCGAATCGACGCGGCTCATCTGGCCGGCGCCGACGCCCAGCGTCATGCCGCCGCCGCAGAAGACGATGGCGTTGGACTTGACGAACTTGGCGACGCGCTCGGCGAAGAGCAGGTCTTCGATCTGCTGGGCGGTCGGCTGCACCTTGGTGACGATCTTCAGGCCGGATGCCTGGGCCGTGAAATCGTCCGGCGTCTGGACCAGCAGGCCCCCGCCGACGCGCTTGA